>CAZXBB010000400.1:0-7199 GCA_964638815.1 uncultured Isosphaeraceae bacterium | reverse complement strand
CGCGTGGTTGAAGTAGTACGGCTCGCAGCCGGCGACGTAGGTTCCGGGGTCGAAGCCGGGGTTGCAGTCGGCGGCGGTGTTCTGGAGCCAGTGGTGCTCGAGCATGTGCGTCTTGAGGTTCGGATACTGCGCCTGCGACATGGAGGGCGAACGCATGCTGCCCGGAAGAGTCCAGGGGTCGCGCCAGCCGTCCGCGCGGGTCGAGTCGTCGTTGTCCTGGTGCGCCATCACCTCGGGGTTGAACATCGCGGCGGGGCTCATGCAGTAGCTGGACCACGACGGGACGGAGCCCGGGGCGCTCACTTCCGCGAGGTTGCAGTACTCGTCCGGGCTCTCGAAGCAAGGTTCGGCCGACGCCCAGGGGGCGGTGTCCTTCGGCGCGTAGAAGGTCTTGTCGTAGAACTTGCCGCTGACGAAGCTGTTGAACTGCGCCGCGTTGGGAAGGCGGAACGAGCCGAAGTACTCGACGCCGACCGTGCCGGGCGCTTCCCAGTTGATCGGGACCACGATCCCGGCGTTCGCGTTCTGAACCACCTCGTACGTGAAGAGCGTATAGGCGCCGGTGCCGCCGGGGTGCCCCCAGCCGAGCACGACGCCGGGATGATTCCCCGGATCGCCCCACGAGCCGTCGCTGCCATGCTGTTCGTTGTACTCCCTCCACCAGGTCTGGTAGTTGCCGTACTGCGCGGCGCCGTCGTCGATGAAGGTGAGCTGACGGTCGCCGTACTCGGCGGCGTAGCTGCCGTGTGCGGTGCCGAGGTTCCGCAGGTTGGCCTGTGAGATCGTGAGCTTGGCCTGGTCGCGCGCCTTGCCGATGGCGGGCAGGAGGATGCCGACCAGAAGGGCGATGATCGATACGACCACCAGGAGCTCGATGATGGTGAATGCTCTTTGCGCGGGTCTCATGACTTCGACTTCCTTATTCTTCGAACGCGGTTGCGGGTTCGTCACCCACGGCGCGGTGCAGTGCGCAGGTCTTGTACCGGACCTTGGGCGTGTTGTTCCCCGGAAGTTGTAGACATGAGTCCATCGCCCGAACGGCGAGGACCGGTAGTTATTCTATACGCGACGCCGACCGGTTCCGCCCGAATGCGGCTCAAATGCTGCCGTTCCGCAGTGTCCCAAGAAAAACGGCCCTCACGTATGCGCCAAGGCCATTTTCTGGGGTCGGCCGCCTACCGGCAGAGCAGGCGATAGGCCTCGAAGAACGCCCGGAACTCCTCGGTGAAAGCGTCGCCGAGCGTGAGGCCGGCGATTTCGAGGATCAGGCCGTCGTCCTCGGGAAGCGACACGCAGCGGCCGCCGCCCGCTTCCGCGATGGCGGCGAAGTGCGGAACGTCCTCGTGGGGCTCGGCCTGGATCGCGTGGGTCACGACGCCCGCCTCCGCGGCGCGCTCCGCCATCCCGGCGCACTGCGTTCCGTAGCCGACGTGCGGCGGGGCGTCACCGACCAGCACGAGGACTCCACGGTGCTCCGGGTTCCAGGCGAGCTCCGTGTACGCGAGCTTCATCGCGTCGAAGACTGCTTCGCGCGAGTCGCCCCCGCCCTCGGCCGTCAGCGACCAGAGCCGCGACCGCGCCTCGGCGAGGTCGTCCGTGAAGTCCCAGCCCCGCGTCTTGAAGCGGTCGTGACGATCGCGGTAGGCGACGAGAGCGACGCGCACGCCCGCGACGACGTCGCCGAGAAAACGCAGGAGGTCGTCGATACCGCCCTGCGCCGCCGCAAGCTCGCCCGACATGCTTGCGGTGCAGTCGAGGCAGATCGCCAGGTCGAGGGCGCGCGCGCCCAAAGTCTCGATGTACGTCTCGAGCGCCGCAAAGCGGTCCGGATCGAGCGCTGCGATCGGCGAGAGCGCGGGGCGCTCCGGCCCGGGGCCCACCGCGTACGCGGGCCTCACCTCGAAGGAGCGACCGCTCTTCATCAGCCACTGCTGCCAGAGATGGGGCCTGTGCAGCGCGGGCGCGCCGGCCAGGAGCGCAAGCCGCGGCGAGAGCCCGCCGGCTTCCGCCCGGTCCATCCGCAGGATGATCTTCCGGGTGACGTCCCGCGCGAGCTCCCGCAGCGTCTCGTCGCCGCTCGCCGCGCCGATCTCCGCGGCGAGCATTCGCTCGTCCGTGAGTGTTGAGCGGGCCAGCTCACGCACGCCCCGCTCGAGCCGTGTCACGTCGATCGGGTAGCGATGGCGGAGCGCGGTGCGGACGACCCGCGGATGCTGCTCCTCCTCGAACCAGCCGGCGGCGGCCTCACGGCGGCGCGCGAGCGTGTGGATCGCGTAGTTCCGCACCTGCCACGCCGGGTCGTCGAGGAACGCGACCAGCCGTTCCCGGCTCGCCCCGCACCCAAACCGCTCGAGTCGCGTCACCGCGATCGCCCGCCGCGGCCATGCGGCCGCGCCGGACAGCCTGTCGAGCGTGAGCCTCTCGGCTTTCGATGCGTCGGCGAGGATGGGCGCGTCGTCGGCGCGTCCGGCGACCGTCATGAGCAGCGGGAGAAGGAGGGCCAGCCGAAGAAGCACGCGGGTCGGCATAAAGGGAGTGTAGCTGCGCGGTTGACGCGAGTGATGCGTTACCGGCACAGGTCCATGTAGAGCGTGTAGAACTCGTCGAACGCGTCGCGCCACGCCGGATCGATCGAGAGGTGCATGATCGCCGGCACCAGGTCCGCCGCGCGCGCGAGCATCACCGTTTCGCCGCCGCCCCATTCCGCGATCTGGCCGAACGCCTTCGCGGTCAGCGCGTTGTGATCGGTGATCTCCGCCTCGCGGTACTCGCGATGCTCCGGCGGGAGACGATAGTGGAGCGGGTGAAGCCGCATCGGCACGTGCACGGCGTGCACGAGGACGTCCTGGCTCCGGAACGAGTCGAGCAGGCTCGAGATCCGGTACATGTCCTCGTCGTGCGGACGCGCGTCGCCGACGAGCACGATCTGGCGGACGGCCTCGCGCGACCAGCGCAGCCTGCCGCACGCGGTGAGCCCGTCGAGGACGGCCTCGGGGAGCGTCCACCCTCCCGTGATTCGGATCCGGTAGAGGAAGTCGCGGATGCGGCCCACGTCCCGCGTGAACGCCTCCCCCTCCCAGACGGGCTCGTTGTCGTGGTCGCGGTAGGCGACCAGCGCGAGACGCATCTCGCGCGCGAGATCGTCGAGGAACAGGATCAGCGACTCCACTCCCGCCCGCGCCTCGTTGATCATCGGCAGCATCGAGGCCGTCGCGTCCATGACGATCGCGACGTCGAGGTCGCGCTCCTTGAGCACGTCGAGGTAGTCGAGCAGACGCGAGAAACGCACCGCGTCGATGGCGGCGACCAGCGGAAGGTCGTCCGGGCCGGCCCGGGGCGCGGACGCGCCGCCCGCCGCCAGGTCGATCCGCCCGTCCTGCGCGGCGTACCACTCGCGCCACGCCTCGACGGAGTCGGCCTTCTCCACGGGCAGCCCGACGATGCGCGCGAGACGGCGCGCGATACGCGGGAAGGACGTCGCGTCGAGATTCTCGAAGATGCGGCGTGTGATGCGAGTCGCCTCGCGCCGGAGCGACTGGACCTCGGAGGCGGCGGCGATCTCGAGCCCGAGAATCACGCGGTCGTCGTCCTTCGATCGCATGAGCCGGCGCGTGTGCTTCTCGAGCCGCGCCTCGTCGAAGGCGACGCCGAACGTCAGCGCCGCGCGGATGACGCGTCCGTCGTCCTCCTCCGCGGTTGTCGCCGGGTCCACGGGGATCTCCAGCCGCCACGCCGCCCGCAGGGCGAAGCATCGCACCTGCCACGCGTCGTCCGCGAGCCGCTCGCGCACGAGCGGGGCGAGGCCGGGGCCGCGGTAGCGCTCGAGACGCAGCAGGCCGAGGACGCGTTGCGGCCAGTGCCGCGACGCCAGCACGCGCTCGACAAGCCGGCACTCCGCAGGCGGCACTTCGGTCCACGGGATCGCCCCGGGCGGCGGCGGGTCCACCGGTTCCGCCGGCGGCGGGGCCGGGGCCGGAGGGTGCGGGGCCGGGGGGGCGGTGACTGGCGGGGCGGTGACTGGCGGGGCGGTGACTGGCGGGGCGGTGACCGGCGGGGCGGCCGGGGGGGCGGCCGGGGGGGCGGAGAAGACGTCGTCGGCGCGCGCGGCTCGCGGCGCGACGGCGAGCGTCACGAGGACGAGGGTCAGGGCCGTCGTCGGGCGTCGGGTGCGCGGCATCATCGGTCTCTGGACGACCGGGGCGACGCCCGCTGTCGCCGGGTTCCGTTTTGGCGGCCCGGGATTCGCCCTGCCG
This sequence comes from uncultured Isosphaeraceae bacterium, assembly GCA_964638815.1. Lineage (GTDB taxonomy): Bacteria > Planctomycetota > Phycisphaerae > Phycisphaerales > SM1A02 > CAZXBB01. The sequence goes on along the minus strand of CAZXBB010000400.1, from coordinate 2,946 downwards.
CGGCGCCACAGATCGTGACGGGGACCCGAGCCGACGCCGTGTCCGATGACACCGCGAGGCCTCGATGTCGAAGCCCACGGTGGAGACGCCCGCGGGCAGGCCCGGCTCCGGGCGGGCTAGCAGCCCGTTGAAGAACTGGGGCGTCGCCTGAGTGCGATGCTTTTCGTCGTGGCAAGGAGCCGAACCGACGCCGTATTTGGCGATACAGCTAGGTTCGGCGACGCCGTCCACGGCGGAAATGATCGCACTCCGGCGGCGTTGCAGTTCTTCAACGGGCTGCTAGTCCCCATGCTTCTGGCGGAGGCGGGCGCTCAGCCGCAGCAGCAGGTGCACGCGCTCGAACTCGTCGAGGACTTCGCCCAGCACCTCCCGCACGGGATCGGCGGGCGGCGGCGTGAGCACGGCCGGATCACCGAGAGCCTTCCGGGCCATCGCGCGGTAGCGGCTCAGCGTGCGATCGCCGAAACGCGCGACGGGCTCGAGATCCTCCGCCATGAACCACGTGACCGGAACGCGGAAGCCCCCGTTGATCTGGTTCGGCACGATGAGGTCCGCGTGCTCTTCCGACCGCAGGATGAAACGCAGCGTGATCGCGTCCGGATTCGCCTCCGCGATCCGTTGCATCGCCGCGCCCTGGAGCGCGCAGTCGCCGCACCACGTGCCGGTGAGGCAGAGCACGTTGATCTTGCGCACAAAACCCTGCACCAGTTGGCGCTGGGCGTCGTCGAGCGCGAGCCGCTCGTACCGCTCGTGCCACTGCCGGTGATGCCCCTCCGGTTCGCCGAGTGCGACGAAGGACGCGTAGGGAAGGGCCTGGTCGAACTTGTCGGCAAGCAGCGATCGCATGGCGAGCATGGTCATTGTCCTCAGTCTCCGTGGATCTGGCGCAGCCGCCCGCTCAGCCGCAGCAGCAGCGCGACGCGCTCGAACTCGTTGAGCCAGTCCTGAAGCGTGCCGGCCACCTCGCCGTCGTCAACGGGGGCGCCCGGGAGCGGGCACGCTGCGCCGAGGTTGCGCCGCGCCATCGCGCGATAGCGGGTCAGCGTGCGGTCGCCGAAGATCGAGACCGGCTCGTAGTCCTCCGCGAGGAAGATCGCGACGGGTACGCGCAGTCCCGCGTTGATCATGACGTGCTCCGCGAGGTCCGGGTGCTCGTCGCGGTCGAGCCACCGCAGGTCGATGCGGTCGTTCGCCTCCGCGATCCGCTGGAGGAGCGGCCCCTGCTGCGCGCAGTCGCCGCACCAGATGCCCGACAGACAGATGACGCGCATCGTGCGGGTGAAGCCCGCGACGATCGCGCGTTGCGCGTCGGTGAGCGACGCCTGCCCGTAGATGACGTTCCACGCGCCCGCCTTCGACGGATCGGTCGCGAGGTAGTCGTCGTAGCCGAGGGCGGACTCGTGCTTGTGGCGGAGCTCGACGGCGTTCATCGTGTTCATGGAGCTGACGTTAGCACTCCGGCGCCTCGTTCTCCACCAGCGCCGCCCGCAGGGGGTCCAGCAGCGCCCCGAACCGCTCCGCCCGCCCGACGGCGCTCGCGTACATCGGGCGTCGCACCTGGTCGAAGCTGATGGTGCCATCGACGCGCCGGACCTCGTGGAACCGCAGGCACGCATCGTTCCAGTCGAGGCCGCAGAAGTCGATCAGCGCGCGGCTCACGCCTTCCTGGTCGGCCACGAGCTTCTCGTAGTCGATCTCGAGCATCGGCACGTCGATCACGGAACGCCAGTGCCGCATGAGACGCCGATACTCGTTGTACTGGAAAGCCAGCGTGTCGAGCTGCGCCGCGAACGGCGCCTGCGACGGCGACAGCCGCTCCATGAAGCACGAGAGGCAGTTGTCGAGCGGGTCGCGGCGACAGTGCACGATCCGCGCCGCGGGGAAAAGCAGGTTGATCAGACCGAGGTGCATGAAGTGCCCGAGATACTTGTTCGCGACGCGCCGGGCGCGGGGCGCGATGCGGGCGAGCTGCTCGAGGTAATCGCGGCTGCACTGCTCGACGCTCTGCGGCGTGAGGGACGGCACGCACTGCGGGTAGATGCCCGCCGCCCCCGTGTCCGACGGGATGCTCCGGATCACCGACAGCATGATGTCGAGTTCGCCCGCCCCGTGCGCGTCGGGGTGGGCGTGGATGATGCGCTCCACGAGCGTCGAGCCGGAGCGCGGCATCCCGATGATGAAGATCGGCGTCTCCGAGGGCCGGGCGGGGCGCGGGGCCGACGCGAGAAAACCGGGCGTGAACGTCGCGATGATGCGATCGAACTGGCGTCGCGTCATCTCCGGGTCGAAGGGCGCGCGGGCGATCTGCTGCGCCTGCGCGGCCGTGGCGAACGCCTGTACGTAGTCGCCGCGGCGCTCGTACGCCTTGGCCAGCGTGAAGCAGGTATTGCGAAGGTCGAGGCCGGGCGGGTGGCCGGCGTCCATCACGGCGCGCCCCAGGGCGATCGCCTCGTCAACCTCCCCGTCGTGAAGCTGGACCCGCATGAAGACCGCCGCGACGCCCGGCGAGGGGGTCGCGCGCCGCGCGAGCGGGGCAAGCAGACGCCGGGCCGCGTCGTACCGGCCCTTTCCTTCATGGACCTGGGCCTGCCCGATCAACGCAGGTTCGAGTCCGGGTTCGAGCCGCAGCGCCTTCTCGAACTGCACCATCGCCTTCGCGTGATCGGCGACGACGATGAAGCGCTGGCCGAGATGCGTCCGCAGCCGGGCGTCCTTCGGCTTGACCTTCACGGCGGCCGTGACGTACCCGATCTCCTCGCTCGCCGATCCCTGCGCTCCGGCGATGTTCGCGCGCAGCATGAGGCCGTTGAAGTCGTTGCGTCGCTGCGCGAGGAGCTCGTCGCACAGCGCCGCCGCCGCGCGCAGGTCACCCGCCTCCCACGCGGCGTGGGCCTGGCGGAAGAGGCTCGTCGGGTCGGGTCGCATCCGGCAGATCCTAACCCGCAT
>CAZXBB010000399.1:0-5897 GCA_964638815.1 uncultured Isosphaeraceae bacterium | reverse complement strand
CCGTACCCGTTCGCATCCCAGACACCGCCGGGGCCACGGAAATCCTCAACCAGGTTGAGGCCCGTGAATCCCGCGGATACCGCACCCGCTGCGAGCAGCGAACCGGCAACGCCGGCGAGTGCAAATGTCTTCACTTTCATGTCGTTCCCCAACGGGCTGCCAGTCTCGCCGCGAGGGCTCGACTGTCAAGGAAAATCCCGGGCCGGTCCGCCGACAGCTTCTCGAGCTGCCCAGCGAGCCGGCGGCGCCAGGGGGGTCAACCCGGGGTGATTGGTCCTTCGCGATCCGCCGGAGGGCGTCGAGACGCCGGAATAAAAAAAAGCCGCTGCCGGGTGACCGGCAGCGGCGTTACTTGCTTGACCAGGCCTACTTTTCCAGGCCTGCTTTCTTTCCCTTGCCGAATCTGGCCCTTTGCCAGACTTCCAGCTTCCTCCCCGAGTGTTGGGGCGGACCGATTCGCTTCGTCCAGGTCGCTCAGGCGCGGCGACGCCGGGTGCCGGCCAGGCCCGCGAGGCCAAGCAGGGCGAGAGCACCGGGGGCCGGAACCGTCGAGAAGGCGATACCCTCGCGGTTGGTGCCGTCGAAGAGAAGCAGGTTGATGGTGCCGAAGAAATCGGCCGTGCCGTCAGCGGCGGGCTTCACGAACTGGGCGAGGAGCAGGCGGTTCTCGGCGTCGAGCGCCGTGGCCTGCGGATCGGCGGGGGTGACGAACCAGCCACCATTGGTGTTGACCCAGTCGATGCTGAGGTTCTGGGTGATGGTATCGAAACCGGGGCTCAGCGTGGTCGCGTCGCCGGTGGCCTGGGTGGTACCGATGGTCACGTAAGTGTCCCACTGGTTGTTCCAGATGCCGACACCGGTGAGATCCAGCGGAGCCGTCATCCCACCGAGGGGATCGTTGTGGTAGCCGTTGCTCGAGTTGACGCTCAGCGGAAGGCCCGTCAGCCCGAAGGCCGAAAGGACGCCGTCGCCAGCTTCGCCGGTGAACTCGGCGTACAGGCGGTAGGTCGTGAGGCCCGTCGCGTCGTAGCCGTTGGCCGACCAGGAGGCGTCCATGTACTCCGAGATGCTGACGCCGACGAACTCCGCGCTGGCAGTGCCTGCAAGGACAAACGAGCCGGCAAGGCCGGCCAGGGCAAACGCATTCGCTTTCATTTTTGGAACCTTTCTCTTTCTTCTACTGAGTCTCTCTGACGTACGAATCGTCGCTCCAACGGGTGGAAGCCCGCTGTAGCCACCCCATACTTCCGTTGTGGAAGATACTGCCCGGCGAGAAGGAGTCAAGCCCTCAATTCCGCAGAATCTGCGAAAGGTAAGCTGGGCAAGCGATCGCGCCGCACCGACCGGATCCCCGCCGCCTCTCCCACCGCCGCCGCGACCGCCCCTGGAGACGGCCGCAAACGAAGGCCGTCGCAGGGCTTGCGCACGCCGGCGACAGGTTATCCACAGGGCCTGCATTTCCGGACGCATTCAGCCGACCGTTGCCCGGGTCGCCCGACCGTTCTGTTGCTGTCCGACGCCGCCGACCAGCCGGCCGCTGAGCAGCAGCGGCCCGGTCTGGAGGACCTCGACGGTGACGATGCTTCCGATGAGATCCGACGGGGAAAGGCCCGCCGGGAGGTCGAAAACCGTGATCAGATCCCCGTCCGTGCGTCCCGACATTTGAAGCGAGCCCCCGGGCGCCGGCTTCTTCGGGGTCCGTTCCCAACGGAGCTCGACCCTTCCCGGGTCGCCCGACCCGCGCGAGGGCGACTTCTCGCTGACCTGCTCGACGAACACCGCCACGCAGCGTCCCCGGTAACCGGCGTGGAACGCGGCCGAGATCTCCGCCTGGAGCCCGAGCAGATCGTTGTTGCGATGACGCTTCACCTCGTCGGGCACGTCGTCCGGCAGCCGCTCGTATGCGGTCGTCCCGGGACGAGGCGAGTACTTGAAGATGAAGCTGTTCTTGAACCGGACGGTGCGGAGGAGCGTCCGCGTCTCCTCGAAGTCCGTGTCGGTCTCACCGCAAAACCCTACGATGAAGTCGCCGGCAATCGCGACGTCCGGAAGGAAAGAGCGCGCCCGCTCGACGAAAGCGAGGTACTCCTCGCGGGTATATCCGCGGTTCATCCGCCGGAGAACCCGGTTGGATCCGGACTGTGCCGGCACGTGCAGATACCGGCAGATGCGGGGTGAACGGGCCATGACGGCCAGGATGTCGTCGCCGAAGTCACGCGGGAAGCTGGTCACGAAACGCAGCCGTGCCAGAGCGGGGAGCTCGTCGTGGATGCGCTCGAGGAGCTCCGCGAAGGTCGTGACGCCGCGGTGGGCCCGCGCGGTGCCGTTCCCCCCGTTCCCCCCCTTCCCCCGGTCCCCCCCGTCACGGAAGGCCGCGGCGCCCGGCCCGATCTGCGGTGCGTCGGCGCCGTCCACGGTCAGTGCGGTGCCGTGCGTGTAGACGTAGTGGTTGACGGTCTGCCCGAGCAGCGTGATCTCGATCACGCCCGCGTCCACGAGCCGCCGGCACTCCTCGAGGATCGCGTCCGGGGCGCGGTGCACCTCGGGGCCCCGGGTGTGGGGGACGACGCAGTAGGTGCAGAACTTGTTGCACCCGCGAGTGATCCGGACGTATGCCGATCGCCCCCCCGCCCGGGCCCGGTCGGGATCGAACGCCCGGGCCAGGTCGAGCATCTCCAGGTTGTCGGCAGCCGCGGCCAGGGTGGCCGACCGCCGCGTCCGCGAGCCCTGGAGGGCCGTCCGCTCGGCAAGGTCCACGCGGCCGGTCCGGAAGGCGTTGTCGAGCAGCATCGGGAGCTTGTCGAGCTCGCCGGGCCCGCACAGGAAATCGATCTGCGGATAGCGTCGCATCATGCCGACGCCCTCGCGCTCGGCCATGCAGCCGATCACCCCGAGGATCACGCCGGAGCCCTCGCGTTTGGCGATGCCCACACGGCCGACCCGGCTGAGGACCTTGTTCTCCGCCTGCTCGCGGACCGAGCAGGTGTTATAGAGGATCACATCCGCGGCCCGCCGGTCCGCGGTGAACCCGTACCCGAGCGCCGCAAGCTGCCCGCGCACGAGCTCGCTGTCCAGCTCGTTCATCTGGCAGCCGAAGGTCTCGAGGAAGACGAGACGCTCCCGCGGGTCAGGGGGAACCGGGGTTGTATCGGACGTCGCGGTCACGGCAGGCTCATCGTAACCCGCTTCGTCGATAAGAACCCCATCGCCCCCGATTCCGGCGCATACTCGACGGGTATGCCGAAGCGGGAGGGGCGGCCCGGCCGTCGAATCGGTAAGATCCCTTTCGCGGTTCCTCCACGCCCGTTCGGACCACCGACCATGAACGTGAACACGATGGCACATCGCATACCGCGCCTCGTCCTTGCCGGCGCCGTCACGGCGGCGGGCTTCGCCGCGGCCGGTTGCGCGTCCTGCGAAAGCGGGCAGTGGGCACAGAATGCGCCTTCGATCCGGTCGGAGATCCCCGCGTCCCGGCAGGTGCAGCTCGGTGCGTGGCGCGAGGAAGCGCCGCGCGAACGGGACGACTGATTCTCACCCGGGACGCGGTCGAGCGCCGATACGCCACGGATGCGTCCCGGGCAAGGGTTGATCGTCGTCGTCGTCGCGCTGCTCACGCTCGGATTCGTGATGATCAGCTCCGCCGGCCTGACGGTCGACGCGGCCACGCCCACGACGCTGCCGGGGATTCTGAACTCGAAGCCGGCGATCTTCGCCGCGCTCGCCACGGTCATCATGCTCCTCGCCTCGCGCGTGCCGGTGTCCGCCCTGTACGCGCGTCGGGGGCTCGCCTCGCCGATGCCGTGGATCGCGCTCGTATCCGTCGGCCTGCTGCTCGTCGTTCACGTGCCCGGCGTCGGGCGCGAGGTGAACGGCGCGCGACGCTGGATCGATCTCGGCCCCTTCGGCTTCCAGCCGAGCGAGATCGCCAAGTGGGGCGTGCTGTTCGTCATCGCCTGGTACTGCACGCGTCGCGCGGGCGCGATGGGCCGCTTCGCCTCGGGGTTCCTCGCCCCCGTCGTGCTCATCGGGATCGTGTGCGCGCTCATCGCGACGGAGGATCTCGGGACCGCGGTGCTGGTCGGCGCGGTCTCGATCGCGATGCTCGTGGCGGCGGGAGCCAGGCTGCGTCACGCCGCGCTGCTCGTGCCGGTGGGCGTCGCGGGGTTCGTCGCCGCGGTGTTCGCCAGCCCCTACCGCATCGATCGGCTCCGGGCGTTCCTCGACCCTTACCAGGATCCGCAGGGGATCGGATACCACGTGCTCCAGTCGATGGCGGCCATCTCGGGCGGCGGGCTCCCGGGCCGCGGCCTCGGCAACGGCGTCCAGAAGTTCGGCTACCTGCCCGAGGACACCACCGACTTCATCTTCGCGATCGTGTGCGAGGAGCTGGGCGTGTTCGGGGCGGGGCTCGTCGTTTGCCTCTACGCGACGCTGCTCTTCTGCGCGCTCGCGATCGTCCGGCGCACGGCCACGCCTTTCGGCCGCATCCTTGGCCTGGGCATCCTGCTGACGATCGGCCTCCAGGCCCTGATGAACCTGCTGGTCGTCACCGGTCTCGCCCCGACCAAGGGCATCGCGCTGCCGCTCGTCTCCGCCGGAGGCACCGGCTGGTGCCTCACCGCGATGGCGGTGGGGATCCTGGTCGCGATCGAGCGGGAGGAGCGCGGCACGGCGCCGGTAGAGGAGGGCGCGTTCGGATCCGGGCGCGCGGCGACGACCCCGTGACCGCGACGGCGACGGTGATGCTCGCCGGCGGAGGCTCCGGAGGCCACATCAGCCCCGGTCTCGCCGTCGCCGAACGACTCGCCGAGCGCGGCGGCGTCGAGACGATCTTCGTCTGCTCCGATCGCGCGATCGACGCGCGGATGCTCGACGCCGCCGGCGCCGACTACCGGCGACTGCCGGCGCGGCCGCCGTCCGCCCGCCCGCTCGCAGCGCTTCGCTTTCTTCGCGCGTTCCGCCGGAGCCGCGCGATCTGCATCGACCTCATCCGATCGCGTCGCGTCGATCACGTTCTCGCGCTCGGCGGCTTCGTCGCGGCGCCGGCGGTCGCCGCCGCGCGGCGCTGCGGCACACCAGTGACGCTCCTGAACCTCGATCGCCCCCCGGGTCGGGCCAACCGCTGGATCGCGCGATCGTGCGGTCACGTGTGGACGGCGATCGATCTCCCCGACCGTCCGGGATTCGCCGAACGCTGCGTCGGCCTCCCCGTTCGCCGCATCGCGCTCGCGCCGCCGGCGGACGCGCCGGGCGGCTCGCCCGCCGATCTGCGACGCGCAATCGGTCTCGCGCCGGACCGGCTCACGCTCTTCGTCACCGGGGCCTCGCAGGGAGCGACGAGCGTGAACGCCTTCCTCACGGCGTTCGTCGAGGCGCAACCGTCCTGCTTCGACGGCTGGCAGATTCACCACGTGACCGGCGAGCGCGACGCGGACGGCGTGCGTCTGGCGTACCGGCGCGCCGGCGTCCCGGCGCACGTGGAGCCGTTCCGCGACGAGATGGGTGTCGCGTGGGGCGCGGCGGACGCAGCGGTGAGCCGCGCTGGCGCGAACTCGGTCGCCGAGGTCGCGGCGAACGCGGTACCGACGCTCTTCCTGCCGTACCCGTACCATCGCGATCAGCACCAGCGTTTCAACGCCGGCCCGCTCGTCGAGCGCGGCGCCGCCCTCATCGCCGAGGACCGCCGGACCGCGAGCGGGAACGTCCGTCACGTCGGCCCCATCCTCGCCCGGCTCCTCCAGGATCACGCCGCGCGGGAGGCCATGCGGGGGCGTCTTCGCGAACATGCCCCGGCCGACGCGGCGGTCGCGATCGCCGCCCTGCTGCTCGGCGCGACCGACTGACGTCGCGGCCCCCGGATTCGGGGTTCCGGGTTCCGGGTTCCGGGTTCCGGG
>CAZXBB010000398.1:0-3533 GCA_964638815.1 uncultured Isosphaeraceae bacterium | reverse complement strand
CTCGGGCTTCCATCCCACACGACCTCGCGGAAGAGGGCGCCGAGTCCATCCGCTCGTGCTCCCGTGACAGACCGTGGTCTTCACTCATGCAGTTGCCTCCGACTCGCGGTTGCCTCCGACAGGCTCCGCAGGGGACTTTCACCCCCAATCGCTCATCCATGCCCAGCGCACACGGCGGCATCCTGCCGCCTGCGCGGGGGACGTTTGGTGCTGGGTCGGGCTGGTTTTCGCAGACCCTCCGGGTCTGCAGAACTCGCGCGGCGACCGGCGGCATCCATACCGCCTTGGTTTGGGACGTTTGGGGCCGTGCGCGATGGGGGTGTGACGGACGTTCGGGGGGAGCTGCGCGATGGGCGTGCGACGGACGTTTCGGGGTTTGCGCGATGGGCGTGTGACGGACGTTCGGGGCCGTGGCGGTGAGGCCGCGCGGAGGGCGGTGATTTCAAGGGATGCGTCGGGATTTCAACGGCGGCACGACCGGCGGAGCGTTACACTCCGACTGGTCGCCCGCTCCGTTCAATCGCCCGAGCGGGAGGCCGGCGTCGCCTCGGGGGCGGGAAGCGAGGCACGCCGTATGGCGAAAGGAGCTCTTCGCATGCGTTCCCCGAATCGGCACCCCGGTCACTGCACTGTTCCTGCGCTCACCCTTATCGGTCTCGCGACGCTGACGGCCTGCACGACGCCCGCCGTCAACACGACGCAGTCCGCCCGGTTCCCGGGCGACGCCGCTCACCGGACCGCGACGCTCGTCTCCCACGAGGTGCAGGTGAACTCGTTCACGTCGAGCACGCAGGCGCACGCCGCCATCGCGATGCACCCGGACGGCACGATCGTCGTCGTGTGGGACAGCCGCCGTCAGCAGCGCGGCACGTACGGCATCTATCTCCAGCGCTTCGACGCGACCGGCGCGCCGATCGGTGGGGAGACGCAGGTGAACCTCGAGACCGCGAGCATGCAGATGCAGCCCGCGGTCGCCGTCGATGGCCGGGGCGGCACGTGGGTCGCCTGGCAGTCGTTCGGACAGGACGGCTCGATGGCCGCGATCGTCGCGCGACGCTTCGATGCGGAGTTCGCCGGATCGGACGAGATCCTGGTCAACCAGGAGCGAGGCGGGATGCAGGGCGACGTCGTCGTCGCGGCGGATTCCGCGGGCAACGCGAGCTTCTTCTGGACCACGCCCAACCGCTCGGGCAATGCGCGGATCGTGGCCGGACGCCGCTTCGATGCCGCTGGCAGCGCGCTCGGCGACGAGTTCGCGGTCGCGGGGACCGACGCGGCCTGGCAGAACCTCCCCGCCGTCGCGGTGGACGCCCGGGACCGCGTGATCGTCGCCTGGGCCGAGGCGGACGAGCGGGGCGTGCCGGGCGCCATCCGCACGCGGGTGCTCGACGCCGACGGCACGATGCTGACGCCCGCGCTGACCGTCAGCGACGTCGGCCTTCCCGTCGAGCCCGCGGTCGCGGCCGCGGACGACGGGAGCTTCGTCGTCGCGTGGATGACCGCGGCCGGCGAGGACTACGCCGTCGCCCGAAGGCGGTTCGACGCGCGCGGCCGGGCCCTCGAGCCGACCCGTCTCGTCGCCCGCCCCGGCACGCACAAGTACTTCAGCGGCGTCGCGGCCGCGATGGCCGCGGACGGCGCACACGCGCTGGCGTGGAACGCGCGCGAGGTCGACGTGTATCACGACGACGTCTATGTCCAGCGCTTCGACGCAGCGGGCGCGGCGATCGGCGCGCCGGAGCGAGTCAACCGTCACCGCGACGACTCCCAGCGTCTCGACATCGCGTCGGGCAAGCGCCGTCTCGAACTCGGCGCCGACGGGCGCATCGCCGCCGCCTGGGCGGGCGAAACCGCGCAGGGAGATCCGACCGCCGTCGGTCTCACGGTGCTCGCCCCGGCGGGCGCCGCCTTCGCGCTCGAGGCGCCTTCGGCCGGCCCGGCGCCGAAGGACGTCGCGCAGACGGCGCAGCCGTACGAGCCACCGACGTTCGATCCGAAGCGCGTCAGTCACGATCCGTTCGGCGGCGATCTCCATCCGTTCGCGGCGGACGGCGGCGACTTCGGGTTCATCGGCGTGGTCAACTCGGGCTGGACGCCGCCCGATCCGCACATCGCGTGCGGCCCGCACCACGTCGTCCTCATGACGAACGGCGAGATCTCCTTCTTCGCCAAGGACGGCACCAACACCTTCCGTGACGAGATCGAGAACTCCTTCGGATTCTGGGGCGGGCTCGGCGCCGACAACTTCGTGTTCGACCCCGAGGTCCTCTTCGACCCGCACAGCCAGCGCTTCATGGCGATGGCGTGCGAGCGAAGCGACAACGGGCGGAGCAACTTCCTCCTGGCCGTCTCGGACGATGACGACCCGAACGGGGACTGGTTCAAGTATCGCCTCGACGTGACGGCGCTGGCCGGCAACGACATCGACTCGCCGAACATCGGCGTCGACGCGGAGACCGTCTACCTGAGCTCCGACCACTTCGGCCCCGACAAGTACCTCATCTACATGGTGCGCAAGTCCGACGTCCTCGTCGGCAACGCCCCCCTGACCCGGAGCCTGCTCGTCACCGGAGAGCAGTCGATGGGGCTCCCGGTGAACTACGACGCGGACGCTCCGGCCCAGTATCTCATCCGGGCGTTCGAGTTCGGCGCCTACACCCAGGTGCAGCTCCACGCGATCACCGACCCGCTCGGCACCCCGCAGCGCGTGACCACGCTGCTCACCGTGCCGAGCTACTCCCACCCCGAGGATCCGCCGCAGATGGGCACGAGCTCGCGCCCCGAGTTGTTCGAGGCGCGCTTCTGGAACTGCGTCTATCGCAACGGCTCGCTCTGGGCGGTGCACCACGAGGGCGGCTCGCGCGTCCGCGCGCGTTGGTACGAGATCGCCATGAACGGCTGGCCGGGGGCCGACGGCGCCGAGCCCGAGCTCGTCCAGACCGGCCTGATCGACGGCGGCGCCGGCGTGCGCACGTTCTTCCCGAGCATCTGGGTCGACGACGCCGGAAACGCGGCGATCACGACCGCACGCTCGTCTTCGCAGGAGTTCATCTCGATGTCCCGCGCCGTGCGGCGGGCGAGTGATCCGCCCGGTGAGTTCCGTCCGATCGAGTTCGTGCGCGAGAGCAGCGGTTCGTACGTGTCGGGACGCTGGGGCGACTACTCGAACACGGTCTCGGATCCGGCGGACCCCGGCGTGTTCTGGGGCCACCACGAGTACACGCCCGGCGGCAACAGCTGGAACACGTGGGTCGCGAAGTACGTGGTCGGCGTGCCGTGTCCGGGCGACGCGAACGCCGACGGCGTCGTGAGCTTCACCGATATCGTCGCGGTCCTGAGCGCGTGGGGCCCGTGCGGCGGCTGCCCGGAGGACTTCGACAACAGCGGCACGGTGGACTTCAGTGACCTGCTCGCCGTGCTGAAAGGATGGGGGGATTGTCCGTAAGCCACACGCGAAGTCAGACGCGAATGCCGGTCAGATAGCCCGCACTGTCCCGCTCCCGGGCAGCGGTCCGGCAGGCGAAGCGACGGCC
>CAZXBB010000397.1:0-3978 GCA_964638815.1 uncultured Isosphaeraceae bacterium | reverse complement strand
CGCCACGATAGACGGAGCCCGCGACAGCTTGCCTGTCAGGGCGCGCTATCCTCGGTCGGTGAGCAGCCGCGAGCGCGATCCCGAGCTCCCCGACCCACTGCGGCCCTCCCGCGAATCAGTCCGCGAGACGCTCATCGAACGCAAGATCCGCGAGGCCATGGAGGACGGCGTCTTCGATGGCCTGCCGCACCAGGGGGAGCGGTTGCCGCTGGAGGACGATTCGGCCGCCGGCGATCGGGCGCTCGCCCATCGGATGCTGCGCAATGCCGGCGCCGCGCCGCCATGGATCGAGTCGGACAAGGCCGCGCGGGCCGCGCTGGACGAACGCGACCGCCTGCTCGAGCGGGCCGCGCGCATGAGCCCGACCGGGCTCGTGCGCGCCCGTGACGAGATGGTGCGCATCGTGGATGCGGCGAACCGCGCGATCGCGCGAGTGAACGTGGAGGCGCCGACCAGCCGGCAACACCGCCGGTCGCTCGACCTTGCCGCTGAGCTCGACCGGCTCGAGCGAGCCGGCCGGGAAGAGACCCTCGAAGGCTAGCCGCCGAACAGCTTCTTGAGTCGTTCGATCAGCCCGGTTCCCGCCTCGCCGGCCTTGCCCGCGGCATCGCCGGCCGCGTCGGTGGCTTCGCCGGCCGTGTCGCCGACATTGTCCGCGGCGCCGGAGGCCCAATCGCCGGCGCCGGACGCCGTGTCGCCGACCTGGTCCGCGGCGCCGCTCGCCCAGCTTCCCGCGCCGGAGGCCGCGTCGCCGACCGTGTCGGCTGCCTCGGTCGCGGCGTCACCCACGGCATCCGCCGCGTCGTCTGCCGCGTTTCCTGGGTCACGCGTCGGGTCGGTCATGGTCTCTCCTCTGGAGATACGGCTGGTTGCCGCCGATGCTGGGTGCGCCGACCCCCAGCGTCAAGCCTCGACCGGGGACTCAGGCGAACAGCGCGGCGACAGCCGCCTCGAACGCCTCGGTGTGCCGATCGACGTCGGCCTCGGTCGTGACCGGCGACATCAGCGCCATGTTGTGGAACGGCGTCATGAGGACGCGACGGTTCATGGCCCACAGGTGCAGGAAGCGCTCGAGCTCGGGATCGGCGTTGGCTGCCTGCTCGGCGCCGGTTCGCGGCGGCGCGGGCATGAAGTGGTATTCGGCCCGGGCTCCCAATCGCGTCACGTGCCACGGCACTGCATGAGCGCGCAGCACGCCCTCGACCCCGTTGGCCCAGCGGTCGCCGAGGGGGAGCATGCGCTCGAAGGCGGCGTCGGTGAGGACGTCGCCGAGCGTCGCACGCACCGCGGCGAGGGACAGCGCATAGCCCGCGAGCGTGCCACCGATGCCGCCCACGTCGGAATCCGCCTCCGGGATCGAGGCGCTGACGCGGTCCGCGATCTCGCGGCTCATCCCGTAGGCCGCGGCCGGGATCCCGCCGCCGATCGTCTTGCCGATGACGAGCATGTCGGGCTCGAGGCCCCAGGCACCGGTCGCGCCGGCGGGACCGGCGCAGATGGTGTGGGTCTCGTCGATGATCAGGATGGTGTCGGTCCGCCGCGTCAGGTCGCGCACCGCATCGTGATAGCCCGGCTCGGGCAGGACGATCCCGACGTTGGTGAGGGCGGGCTCGATGAGCACCGCGGCGACATCGCGGTCGTCGAGCGCGCGGGCGAGGCCATCGACATCGTTGAACTCGACGACCCGGCTCGTCTCGGCGACATCGACCGGAGCACCGATCAGGCCGCGCCTGGGCCGAACGGCACCACCTTCGTCGAGGACCGCGAAGGTCTCATCCACGGACCCGTGGTAGCACTGATCGTGGACCAGGATCTTGCTGCGGCCGCTGATGTGGCGGGCGAGGCGGATGGCGAAGCGGTTCGCGTCCGTCGCCGACAGGGTGAACTGCCAGGCGGGCAGACCGAATCGCCGCGTGAGCTCCTCACCGGACCAGATGGCGTCCTCGGTCGGGAGCATGTGGGTGATGCCACGGCCGAGCTGGCGGCTTACGGCCGCGATCGTTGGGCTCGGGCCGTGTCCGGCCATCGCGCCCGTGTCACCCAGGCAGAAGTCGACGTATTCATGGCCGTCGACGCAGGTGAACGCGGCTCCCGAGGCCTCCTCGACGAAGAGCGGGAACGGCCCCGCCCAGCGGACCATCCAGTTCATCGGGACGCCGTCCAGGAGCGATGCCTTGGCGCGCTCGTGCAGTGCCAGGGAGCGCGGGTGCTCGGCAACGAATCGCGCGGTCTCGTCGGCCATGAGGCGCGCGAGATGCGCACGATCGAGCGTTCGGGTGCTGGGCGTCATTCCGGCAGGATGGCGCGTCGGCGGCGTGCCGTGTCGGCCATCCCGGCCGACGCGACGTCAGCGTGTCAGGGGATCAGTGGGTGCGGCGGGTGAAGCCGCAGATCGCGCAGGTCGCGACGCCGGTGGTCGGATCGATCTCGAGGAAGCTCGGGCAACCGTTGGTGCCGCAGAAGATCCGCGAGGAGCTGTTGGCGCCGGACGCGCGGCGGCGCATGCGGCGCATGGAGCTGGAACGACCGGCAAGGGTCGTCGTGGTGGAACGGGTCATCATGGTATGGATACTCGTATTGCTTTCTGGCGCGCCACAGGTGGTTTGGCCTGGGCCGCGGCCGATGATATTGCTCCGCTCTGGACAGCCCGAGATGGGGGCCGGAACGGTCTGGTGATCCGCGCTGCGTGCCGGGAGCGTCCGTTGTTCGAGGCGCTCAACCGGAGCCGCCGCTGCGGATCGGTGACGTGTGCACTATAGCGTCGAACGGGCGTTCGGTCAACGCGGACCATCGTCCGGGGTCGGCTCGCCCGTGCTTGTCACGATCGCGATGATCTCCTCTCCGTAGCGATCGAGCTTCGTGGGCCCGACGCCCGGGATGCGCCGGAGTTCCGGGATGGTGCCCGGGCGGCGGTCGGCGATGGCCTCGATCGTGGTGTCGTGGAACACGATGAACGGAGCCACGGAGTCCGCCCGGGCACGGGCCGTGCGCCAGGCACGCAGGGCGTTGGAGAGGGGTGATCGGCCGTCTGGCGCGACCCGCGACGGTGTCTCCGAAGGCACGACTCTGACGGTCCGGACCGTCACCGGGACGAGACCGTCGAGGAAGCGCGAGCGGCTGCGCCGTCCCTCGCGCCCGGTCGAGGCGGTCCGCCGGCGCGCCCAGGACAGCCACAGGTGCCGACGCGCGCGGGTGATCCCGACGTACAGAAGTCGCCGCTCCTCGGCGAGCTCGGCAGGCTCGGTCGCCTGGCGGATCGGGAGCGTGCCTTCCTCCAGCGCCGGCAGGAAGACCGCCTCCCACTCGAGGCCCTTGGCGCGATGGTAGGTGAGCAGCTCCACGCCGTTGATCGCCCCGCCCGACTCCGCCTCGGTCCGACGGTTTACCTCGGCCAGGAAACCGGCCACGTCCGTGGCCGGCTCGGAGGCGACGAGATCTTCGGCGAGCTCCAGGAGCGTCACGACCGCCGCGTGCCGCTCGCGTGCCGCGTCCCCGTCGGGCTCGGCATCCCGACGGACGCCCAGCTCCCGTTCGAATGCCTCCGCCAGCCGGGCCGGGACGTCGTCCTCCGCCGTTTCCGCCACCCGTCGGGCCCCCGATCGCCGATCGAGCGTCGCGGCCACGCGCAATGCCCGTCGGACCTCCGGCCGCGAGAAGAACCGCTCCCCGCGGACGTGGAACGGGATGCCCGCCGCGCCCAGGCCCGCCTCGAGCGCGGGAAGCTGGGCATTGGTGCGCACGAGGACGGCCATGTCGCCGTGCGCCGTGCCGTCCCGCGCCAGCGCGCGGACCGCGGCGGTGATCCCGGCGAGCTCGGCGTCGTCCGTGTCGAACCCCGCGATCTGCGGAGCAGGCCCCCCCTCGAGCGTCGCGACGAGCCGCGTCTCCGGCCGTGCCCCCGTCCCCGGGGCGCGCTCGTCGCGCGCCGACCGTCCGGCCGCGAGGACGCGGTTCGCAAGGCCCAGGACCTGCGGGGTC
>CAZXBB010000396.1:0-4079 GCA_964638815.1 uncultured Isosphaeraceae bacterium | reverse complement strand
CGCCGGCGGCGACCTCGAGCGACGCATCGTGCGTCGCGCCGGGGCGCTCACGATCGCGGACGATCTGCGCGACGGTCTGCGTCGGATTCACCAGGCCGTCGCGTGGATCCTCGTCGCGGCGATCGCGGCGGGAGCGATCGCGGGCGCGGCCGCGGCGCGGGCCGCGCTCGGCGCCGTGCCCGGCGAGGGGAGCAGCGCGCCGGTCAACTTCTTCCTCGTTCTCGCGAGCCTGCTCGGTGTGCAGACGCTGCTGCTGCTGGCGTGGATCGTGCTGATGGTCATGCGGCCGCGCGCGACGCAGGTGAGCCCGATCGGCAGCATCGCCGTCGCGGCGGCTCGCTGGCTGGCGACGCGCGCCGACCGGGGGCCGCACCAGCTTGCGGCGATCCGCGCGGCGGGGATCGTCTACGGTCGCGGCGCGGTCGCGCGGTGGACGTTGAGCGCCATCAGCCACGCGGTCTGGACCGCGGCGAACGCGGGCGCCCTCGTGCTGCTCATCCTCCTGCTCAGCACGAAGGCGTACACGTTCAACTGGGAGACGACGATCCTTTCGAGCGCCGCGTACGAGCACCTGACGCGAGCGCTCGCGATCGTGCCGCGCGCGTGCGGCTTCCCCGTCCCGACGCCGGAGCAGGTCCGCGCGACGGAAGCCGGGCGCGGCGGTCCGGACCCGGACGCGGCGCGCGCGTGGTCGGGTCTGCTCGTGGGATCGGTTGCGGTGTTCGGCTTCGCGCCGCGCGTGCTGCTGCTCGGCTTCTCGCTGAGCGCCCGGCGTCGCGCGTGCGGGAAGTACCGGCTTGACGCCGGCGCGCCGGGATTCCACGCGCTGCGGGCCCGGCTCATGCCGAGCGCCGAGGCACGCGGCATCGTCGACGGCGATGACGCCGCCGCGACGCCGCCGGCGGCGGTGGTGACCGGCGCGACGCCCGCGGCGCGGGCGGTGGGACCGCCCGTGATCCTCGGGCTCGAGATCGAGCGTCCCGGGACGCCGTGGCCGCCGCGGCTGCACGCTGTGCGCTGGGTCGATCTCGGCATGGTGGACGCGCGCGAGGACCGGCGGCGCGTGCGATCCGAGCTGGCCGTGCTCACCGAGACGCCCGCCATGACCGCGATCGTGTGCGCGCTCACGACGACGCCCGACCGCGGGCTCGGCGCATTCGTGGAGTCGGTGGCGGCGGCGGTGCCGGGCCCCGTCGGGCTCGTCCTGACCGGTGGCCAGCAGTTGCGCGACCGGTGTGGCGCCGACGACGTCGGGCAGCGGGTCGACGACTGGTACGCGCTCGCGGCGCGGGCCGGCCTCCCGGAGGAGCACGTGATCCAGGTCGATCTCGACCACCTGACCGACGCGAGTCGAGCGCGACTCGCGGCGTTCGTCGGCGCCGGCGGCGGTCCCGGCGACACGCGACCCCCGGCGCGGCGCATCGAGGAGGCGTTCGACCTCGTCGCGGCCGCGGCCGGTGACTGGAGCGACGCGCCGACGCCGCGTCAGCAGGCCGCGCTCCAGACGACGATCGCGGCGCTCTACCGGCACGAGGCGGGCACGCTCCGCACGTGGCTCGGGCTCGGGGAGGTCCGGCTCGACGACATGGCGGGCACGATGAAGGACGGCGCGCGGCGTCTCGTCGCGGCGCTGCCGGAGCGCCTCCGGCAGAGCCCGAAGTGGATGGTGGCGGGCGCGCTCGGCGGCGCGGCGGGATGCATCGCGATCGGCGCGCTCGTGGCCCCCGCGGCCCTTGCGGCGCTGCCGGCGTGGACGATGGGCGGGGCCGGCCTCGCGGCGCTGCTCCAGTTCGCACGGGGCGGCGCGGGCGCGCCGGCGGGCGCGCCCGGTCCAAGGAGCGGGGACGTTCCCACCCCGGCCGACGCCATCCGCGCGGCCGCGCTCTTCGCGCTGCTCCTCGACCTCCAGGGACGCGACGAGGCCGAGATCTCGCGCGTGCTCGACCGCACTCTGCCCGTGGACGACGCCGAGGGCTTCGTGCTCGATGGGGCGACCTGCGCGGGCTGGCTCGATGAGGTGCGCCACCGGTACGACGTCGCGCTCGCGTCGGGGGCCGGCGGCCGGGCGCGTCCGGACGGGTCGGGGAGCGATCGCCGATGACCGCCCCGCCGCTCAAGGTTGCCGTGGTCGGGCACACCAACACGGGCAAGACGTCTCTCATGCGCACGCTCATGCGCGACGTTGACTTCGGCGAGGTCTCGGACCGCCCCGCGGTGACCCGCGCCGTGGAGGCGGCGGTGCTGCGGGCGGGGGGCACGACCGCGATCGAGCTCTTCGACACGCCCGGCCTCGAGGACTCGATCGGTCTTCTCGAGACGCTTGACGCGATCCGCGGGGAGCGTCGCCTCGACGGGCTCGACGTGATCCGCGACTTCCTCGACTCGGCCGATGCCCGCACCCGCTTCGCGCAGGAAGCGAAGGCACTGCGGCAGGTGCTCGAGAGCGACGTCGCGCTCTACGTCGTCGATGCCCGGGATCGCGTGCACGGCAAGCACCGCGACGAGCTGGAGATCCTCGGCCGTTGCGCAAAGCCGATCGTGCCGGTGCTCAACTTCACGGCGAGCGCCGGCGCGCGCACGGCCGAATGGCGCGAGCACCTCGCCCGGGTGAACATGCACGCGGTCGCCGAGTACGACACGGTCGTCTTCAGGTTCCGCGACGAGGAGCGTCTCTTCGAGAAGATGCGCACGCTGCTCGACGCACACGGCGGCATGCTCGAACGCCTGAACGCGGACCGGCGCGAGCAGCGACGCTCGCTCGCACGGTCGTCCGCGGTGCTCGTCGCGGAGTTGCTCGTGGACGTGGCCGCGCTTGCGGTGCCGGTGCCCGCGGATCCGGGCGGGCGGCGGGCGGAGCAGATCGAGTCGCTGCGGCAGCGGGTGCGCGATCGCGAGCAGGCATGCGTGGACCAGCTCCTCGCGCTGCACCGCTTCCGTCCCGGCGACGTCGAGGGGGAGGAGCTGCCGATCGACGACGGCGCGTGGGGGCTCGACCTGTTCAGCCCCGCAGCCATGAAGCAGTTCGGCTTCCACGCCGGCGGCGCTGCGGCGACCGGCGCGATGGTGGGGCTGACGTTCGACATCATGCTCGGCGGGCTGAGCCTGGGCACCGGCACCGCGGCCGGCGCGGCGATCGGCGGCGTCCTCGGCGCGCTGCGCGCCCACGGGCGGCGTCTCTTCGACCGTGCACGGGGCGTCACCGAGCTGCGGTGCGACGAGCGCACGCTGTACCTGCTCGCGGCGCGCCAGGTCGAGCTTGCCCGCGCGCTCCTCGGTCGCGGACACGCCTCGATGACGGCCGTCCGCGTGGACGCGAAGTCCTCGGCGCAGGAGCTGCCGAAGCCGGTCATGGGCGTCCTCGCCGCGGCGCAGGTGCGGCCACGCTGGTCGACGCTGACCCCCGAAGGCGACGCTGCGGCGGCGGACCCCGATCGGCAGCGCGCGATCGACGAGCTCAGCGGCGCGATCGACGCGATGCTGCGCGCCGCCGATTGACGCCGTCCGGATCGACGAGCTCAGGATGGCCGCGAGCTCGGCCCTTGCCGCCGTGGCACACGGACATCCTTTTGCCCGTTCCCGGTTCCCCATTCCGCCGGATCAACGCGACTCCAGCCTCCTCATCGAAGTGTGCCCCGGTCCTGTGCTCTGACAGGGCCGGGTGGTGTACCGATGGAACGACGGCTTCGGACGTTCGCGGCGCGTGCAATCTTTGCAGCATCGCTCCCGCATCGCGGCGCCGCGGCGGTCTCCCGGGAATCGGGGCGGGATCCCCGTCGGAACGCTGTCGCTGCCTCGATAGACTCGGTACAGCGCCGTTCGAGGATCCGGCGCGCAACACTCCAACCGGAGCACCATCATGACCATTCGACCGCGAGCGTTCGCGACGCTGTCCCTGCTGGCCGTCGTCGGGGGGCCGGCCGCCGCCGACGTCATCCGCGTCGATGCCGCCGCGTCGGGCGGCGACGGCACCTCGTGGAAGACCGCGTTCGCGGATCTTCAGTACGCGCTCGCGGCCGCGCTGACGGGCGACGAGATCTGGGTCGCCGCCGGCGTCTACACGCCGTCCGAATCCGACGCCG
>CAZXBB010000395.1:0-13435 GCA_964638815.1 uncultured Isosphaeraceae bacterium | reverse complement strand
GCAGCATCGCGCCCGTCTTCTTCCTACGCTGCGAGTTTCTTCGCAACACCAACGGTGGCTTCGGTGGCGCGATATACGGGAAGCAACCGATTCCGATCACGATCTCAAACTGCAACTTCTTCGACAACACTTCCACGGGCGACGGGGGCGGCGCGTACTTCGACGGCGCGGAGGTCTGTCTCACGAACTGTGTGTTTGGGCGCAACGTGAGCGACGACGAGGGCGGCGCCTTCGCCAGCTTTCAGGCCAACGTCGAGGTCGTGGCTTGCGAATTCTTCGAGAACGACGGCCGAGACGTGGTTCACTGCCGTGACAGTAAGGACGCCGCTATGGCGTCGTTCCGCGATTGCACGTTTCGGGACAATCTCGCCGCGCCGCTCGTCGCGGAAGACAGCAGGGCCGAAGTGCTCGACTGCGTCTTCGAAAACAACGCGCGCGGACGCCTCACCATCGACGGTGAAGAGCCGCCCGCCCGAATCGAGCGATGCGTGTTTCGCGGCAATGCCGGGGGTGGGATCGGGCTCCGGGGCGGAGCGACCGTCATAGGTTGCGCGTTCATCGGCAATGCGGACGTGCACGGCGCGGCAGTGTTCACGAACGGTCTTCGTGACGTGGACTTCGTACGGTGCCTGCTCGTGGGCAACGCCGCGGAGGAGTGTGGCGGGGCCGTCGAGTGCATCGGGGGTTCGAGGCCGCGTTTCATGAATTGCATCATTGGCGGCAACACCGCGGAAACCGGAGGCGCGGTGTTCGCCGTCGATGCTTTTCCCGAGTTCCTGAACTGCACGCTGTACGGAAACAGCGATCTGCTAGCCAGTGGCGGCATCGTGTCGGATCACCACTCGCTCTGCCGCGTGGCCGGCAGCGTCCTCTGGATGAACGAGAGCAATGGCACGACGGACGAGAGAGCGCAGCTCTTCGCCAAGCCCGATGGCGCGATACGCGTCGACTACTCGTGCGTCCAGGGTTGGACGGGGGCGCTCGGCGGCCGAGGCAACTTCGGCGACGACCCCGGGTTCGCGGACGCCGCCGGCGCGGACGGCATCGTGGGGACTGTCGACGACGACGTCCGACTTTTGGCCCAATCTCCGTGCATCGACGCTGGTGGAAACTGGAGTCTGCCAGCGGACCTGCTCGACATCGACGGTGACGGTGCGACGTGCGAAGTCGTGCCGACGGATGCGGACGGGAACGCGCGGTTCGCAGACGTGGTCGGGACCGTCGACACGGGGTGCGGGTCGCCGGTCGTCATCGATGTCGGCGCGTACGAACACCCGGGGGCGGCGGCCGCGCTGGTCTGGGGAGATCTCGATGACGACGGTCGCGTGGGGTTCGGAGACATCCTGCTCCTGCTCGCCAACTGGGGCGAGGAGCCGGCCGACTGCCGCGCCGATCTCGTCCTCGACGGTGCCGCTAACCTCGAGGATCTGCTCGCGATCCTGGTGGCGTGGGGGCCGTGCCCGTGACCGTCACACCGCGCTGGGAGACGGGACGCCGGCCGCGCGACCCGAGCGGCGCGGTGCTCGGGCTATCGCAGGCGACTCAGTCCGCGTGAGGACGAACCGGCGCGGGAGGGCGTGCGGCCCTCTCATGATGCAGGCATCCTCGGCACTTGTGGTGCGGGCGAGACGAGACCCCCGGACCACAAGTGCAGGCGGCCCGCAGGACAGGGGTGGCGCAGACCATGAGGCGCGGACCGACGCTACGCGGCGAACGCGCCCTCCCGGATCAGGCGCTCCACCGCGGCGATGTCCGGCGCCGGCGGGCGGTCGTCGGTGAGACGCGGCACGACGCTGCGCACCGTCTCGTACGTCCGCTCGACGCCGGCGCCGCTCTTCAGCGGACGCTGGTACTCCATCGCCTCAGCCATGACGAGCAGCTCGATCGCGATCACGCTCGTCGCGAGGTCGATCGCCGCCCGCGCCTGGTGCGCGGCGGTCGCGCCCATCGAGTTGTAGTCCTCGATCTCGGCGGCGGTCGGGATGTTGCCGACGCTCGCGGGCGTCGCGAGTGTCTGGAGCTCGTTGCAGCACGCGGCGGCGGTGTACTGGGTGATCATGAGGCCGCTCAGCAGGCCGGGCTCCGGGCTCAGGTACGGGCTGACCGGGTTCTCGCTGTCCACCGCGGCGAGCAGCCAGTAGGTGCGGCGCTCCGCGATGCCGGCGAGATGCGCGAGGGCGACGGTGAGCATGTCGAGCGCGATCGCCAGCGGCATGCCGTGGAAGTTGCCGCCGCTGACGACGCGCGGCGTCTCGTCGAAGACGAGCGGGTTGTCCGTGACGCCGCCCAGCTCACGCGTGAAGACGCCGCGCACGTGGTCGATCGTGTCGAGCACGGCGCCCATCACCTGCGGCGCGGCGCGGAGCGAGTAGGGGTCCTGCACGCGCGGGTCGTTCTCCTTGTGGGCCTCGAGGATCTGCGAGCCGGCGAGGAGCGCGGCGAGCGTCGCGGCGACGCGCTGCTGTCCGGGCTGGTTCCGGGCCGCGTGCAGACGCGGGTCGAGGAACGCGTCGGTCGCGCGGCACGCGTCGATCGCCATCGCGGCCGCGCGGAGCGCGGCGTCGGTGAGGCGGTCGGTGTCCGCGAGGGCGAGCGCGCCGATCGCGGCCATGAGGTGCGTCCCGTTGATGAGCGCGAGCCCCTCCTTCGGCTCGAGGCGGACCGGCGTCAGGCCCGCCGCCGCGAGCGCCTCGCCGCCGACGAGACGCCGGTCGCCGTACGTCGCCTCCCCCTCGCCGACCAGCACGAGCGCGAGGTGCGCGAGCGGGGCGAGGTCGCCCGAAGCCCCGACCGAGCCGCGCGACGGGATGACCGGCGTGACGCCGCGGTTCAGCAGGGCGAGCAGCGCGTCGACCAGCTCGACCCGCGCCCCGGAGCGCCCGCGGGCGAGGCTCGCCGCGAGGATGACGATCATCGCGCGAACGACCTCCTCCGGCAGCGGCGCGCCGACGCCCGCCGCGTGCGACCGGATGAGGTTGAGCTGCGTGTCGCGCAGACGCCCGAGCTCGATGCGGATCTGCGCGAACGAGCCGAAGCCCGGGTTGATGCCGTAGAGGGGACG
The DNA here is from genome assembly GCA_964638815.1 of uncultured Isosphaeraceae bacterium. GTDB lineage: Bacteria > Planctomycetota > Phycisphaerae > Phycisphaerales > SM1A02 > CAZXBB01. The sequence goes on along the minus strand of CAZXBB010000395.1, from coordinate 10,374 downwards.
GGCGTAGTCCACCCCCTCTTCGACGATGGCCCGCGACGCCGCGACGGCCGCCAGCGCGGCGTCGCCGAGCGCGACGGATCGCCCGCGTCGGGCGACGTCGGCGACTTCGTCGATCGTGATCGGGCCGGTAGCGAGGACGAGTTCGGGCGCGGGCATCGCGGCACGATAGCAGAGAAGCCGGGCGCCCCGGGCCACCGCCGTCCCGCGGAGCCGCCCCGCCGCAAGCCCCGGGCCCCGAGCCGCTATACTCGTCGCCCCATGCTCAAGGCCACGATCCAGAACATCGTCCTTGTGACCACGTTCGCGCTCGGCGCCACCATCGGCGGCATGTGCGCGCCCATGCTCATGTCCTCGCGCGGCGAGCTCGGCCCGGGCGTCTTCGAGGCCGTGTCGCTCGGGCGCGCCGGCGTGGCGGCGATCGCGGTGCTCGTCGCGTCACTCCTCCTCGGATGCATCGCGGGGCGGGTGTGCAACACCGTCGTCGGCGCGTTCGTGATGGGCGGGGGGCTCTTCGGGTTCACCTGGCGGCTCGAGTCCGTTCACGAGATCGCGTTCACCGGCTCGCTCACCGCCGTCGCGATCGAGACTGTCGTCTGGTCGGGGCTGGTTCTGGCCGCCGTCGTCGTTCTGTTCCGCGTGTCCGGCCCGCTCCCCGACGTCCATCCCGCGCAGCCGGGCGTCGCGCCGAGCCCGTTCTTCAGCGCGGACGCGTTCAAGTCCGCCGCGGCCGGGGCGCTCGTGCTCCCCGCCGTCTGGCTGATCGCCCAGTCCGACGACAAGGGGCAGGTCATCGGCGCCGTGTTCTGCGGCGGCATGGCGGCGGGTCTCGTCGGGCGGATCCTCGCGCCGCACGTGCAGCCGGTCCTGATCTTCGCGACGCCCGTCCTCTTCGGCGCGATCGGGCACGTCATCGGGGCGGCCGCCCTCAGCGAGCCGCTCCGCGAGGCGATGGTCGCCGATCGCGCGGGCGCCCTCATCATGCCGATGCCGGTCGATTACGCGGCCGGTTCGCTGCTCGGCGTCGCGATGGGGCTCGGCTGGGCGAAGTCGTTCCTGCACCACGAGGAGGAGCACGGCGCGGTGAAGACGGCCACCGGCTGAGGCGGCGATGGCGCGACTCCACGAATACCAGGGCAAGAGCCTGCTCCGCGAACGGGGCATCGCGGTGCCGCGCGGCGTCGTCGCGCGCACGCCGGAGGAGGCGCGGGCGGCGATCGCCACGATCGGCGGGCGCGCGGTGATGAAGGTCCAGGCGTGGATCACGGGGCGGAGGTCGCGCGGCGGCGTTTTCTTCGTGGACGACGCCGACGAGGCGGCGGAGCGCGCCCGGGACCTGCTTGCGATGACGTTCGGCAACTTCCCGGTGACGGAGGTCCTGGTCGAGGAGGTCATCGACTTCGACCGGGAGCTCTTCGTCTCGCTCTCGATCGACGACGCCGCCCGCGCGCCCGTCCTTCTGCTCGACGCGGCGGGCGGCACCGGCATCGAGGACCGGGCGGCGAGCGTCGCGCGGTTGCCGGTGAGCGTGGTGGACGGCGTTGACGACGGCCTCGTGCGCGGCGTGCTGCGTGCGGCCGGCATCGACGCCGCGCGTCACGACGAGGTCGCCGGCGCGATCGCGCGGATCGTCGCGCTCGCCCGTGACGTCGAAGCGCGATCGCTCGAGGTGAACCCGCTCGTCATCACGAAGGACGGCCGCGTCGTCGCCGCGGACTGCCGCATGACGATCGACGACTACGCGGTGTTCCGGCATCCCGAGCTCGGCATCGCGATCGCCCGCGAGCTTGATCATCCCGCGACCGATCTCGAGCGCATCGCCTACCAGGTCGAGGCGGACGACCACCGCGGCACGTTCTACTTCGCGCAGCTCCCGACCGACGGTGCGGCGCAGTCGAAGGGGCTCGTCGGCTTCCACGGCGCCGGCGGCGGCGGATCGATGATGTCGATGGACGCGGTGACCAACGAGGGCTTCACGCTGGCGAACTTCTGCGACACCTCCGGCAACCCGTCGGCGGCGAAGGTGTACCGCGCGGCGCGGATCATCCTCGCCCAGCCCGGTCTGACCGGCTACTTCGGCTCCGGCAGCGGCGTGGCGAGCCAGGAGCAGTTCCACTCGGCGTACGGGCTCGCGAAGGCGTTCATCGAGATGAACCTCGCGATCCCGGCGGTGCTGCGGCTCGGCGGCAACAGCGAGGACCGCGCGGTCGAGATCCTCGAGGACGCGTGCCGCGACCTCCCCGCGACCGTCGAGGGGTACAGGAAGGACGACACGCCGGCGTTCTGCGCGCGGCGGTTCGCGACGCTCGTCGCTGAGTCGGGGGGGCGCGCCGCAGCCATGACGCGTCGCGTGCCCGCGTTCGTCGGCGCGGCGGGCGCGGCGAGCTTCGCGATCGACGGCGGGCGTGTATGGATCGACGCCGAGCGCTGCGACGCCGAGACCACGCGGCTGGTCGTGAAGCACGCGGCGGGGCTCCTCGAAGCCGACGCGAACGGCAGGCCGGCGCCGGCGGTCGACTCCGAGGCGGTGCGGAACAAGGACTCCGAGCTGATCGCGTGCGAGATCGAGTGCCGCCGCGCGGGCAGGCCCGTGCTCTTCGTGGACCTCGCGATGCCCGGGGCGGCCCCGGCGGGAGCGGCGGCCTGATGGCGGTCATCATCGACAGCACGAAACGCGTGCTCGTCCAGGGCATCACCGGGCGCGAAGGCCGCGCGCGGACGGCGCTCATGCGCGAGTTCGGCACGCGGGTGGTCGCGGGCTGCACGCCGGGCAAGGCAGGCCAGGACGTGGAGGGCGTGCCGGTCTACGACCGGGTCGCCGAGGCCGTGGACGCGACCGGCGGCATCGACATCTCGGTCGTGTTCGTGCCGGCCGCGCTCGTGAAGGGCGCGGCGGTGGAGGCGATCGAGGCGGGCGTGAAGCTCCTGGTGCTCGTGCCGGACCGCGTGCCGCTGTGGGACGCGATGGCGATCGCGCACGCGGCGGAAACGCGCGGCGCGCGGTTCGTCGGACCCAACACGCTCGGCGTCATCAGCCCCGGCAAGGGCGTGCTCGGGATGATCGGCGGCCGCGCGTCGTCGGCGCGCGAGTGGTTCAGCGAGCCGAAGCCGGGGATGACGGTCGGCGTGATCTCTCGCTCCGGCGGCATGACGAGCTCGTGCGGGTATTACCTCTCGCGTCGCGGCATGGGCCTGAGCACGCTCGTGCACGTCGGGGGCGACAGCGTGGTGGGCCTGCCGATCCCCGACGTCGCGCTCCTGATGCAGGACGACGCGGAGACGGACGCGATCGTCGTCTTTGGCGAGATCGGCGGCTCCCAGGAGGAGCGTCTCGCCGACCACCTCGCGGCGGGGCGCGTCACGAAGCCGGTCGTCGCGTACATCGGCGGCAAAGCGGCGCGCGAGGGGACGCGGTTCAGCCACGCCGGCGCGATCATCGAGGGCGACCGCGGCACGCACGCGGGGAAGGTGAAGGCGCTGACGGACGCGGGCGCGACGGTGGTCGCGGGGTTCGGCGACCTGCCGGACGCCACGCTCGCGGCGCTCGAGCGGATCAACGCCTGAGGAGAGGAGTGCGGACGCATGGCCGAAGCCCGGAAGACCGAAGCCTGGAAGACCGAAGCCCGGAAGACCGAACCGTGGAAGACCGCGATCACCGAGATCGAGCCGAACCACGTGCGGGTGCGCGGCTACGACATCGCGGGCCTCATGGGCCGCGCGAGCTTCGGCGCGGTCGTCTATCTCGTGCTGCGCGGCGAGATGCCCGCGTCGAAGGTCGCCGCGCTCATGGACGCGATCCTCGTCGCCGGTGTGGACCACGGCGCGACGCCGCCGTCCGCGCTCGCGGCCCGCACCGTCGCCTCGACCGGCGCGAACCTGAGCGCCGCGGTCGCCGCGGGCATCATGTCGATCAACCGGCACCACGGCGGCGCGATGGAGGACTGCGCCCGGACGCTCGCGGAGGTCGTCGCGCGGATGGACGACGGCGAGAGCGCGGACGACGCCGCGGCCGGGGTGATTGAGGCGTACAAGGCGACGGGCCGCCGCGTCGCGGGCTTCGGGCATCGCGTGCACACCGCTGATCCGCGCACCGCGCGGCTGTTCGCGCTCGCGGACGAGGCGGGCGTCAGCGGGCGTCACGGCGAAGCGGCCCGCGCGATCGAGTGCGTGTTCGCGGCGCGGGGCAGGCCGCTGCCGATCAACGTGGACGGCGCGATCGGGGCGATCCTCGCTGACCTCGGCTTCGAGCCGGAGGTGATGAACGGGCTCTTCATGATCCCCCGCTGCGCCGGGCTCATCGCGCACGTGCGCGAGGAGCAGACACGGGAGAAGCCGATGCGCCGGATCGACCCGGTCAACCACGCGTACGACGGCCCTGCGGCGCGTTCGCTCTGATGACCGTGCCGACGCTCCAGTGCGAACGTCTCGTCCTGCGTGCGTTCACGCTCGCGGACGCGCCGGAGGTCGAGCGTCTTGCGGGCGACCGCGAAGTCGCGGCGACGACGCTGCGCATTCCGCACCCGTACCCGCCGGGCGCGGCCGCGGAGTGGATCGGCCGGCACGGGCAGGCGTGCGCGGATGACGACGGGGTGACGTGGGCGGTGTGTCGCCGCGCGGACGAAGCGTTCCTCGGTGCGGTGGGGCTCGTGCTCGCCCCGGCGCACGAGCACGCGGAGCTCGGCTACTGGATCGGCGTCCCGTACTGGGGCGAGGGCTACTGCACGGAGGCGGCGCGGGCCGTGGTCCGCTACGCCTTCGAGACCCGCGGCCTCCATCGCGTCTATGCGCACGTCATGAAGGGCAACCCCGCGTCGGGCCGCGTGCTCGAGAAGATCGGCATGAGACGCGAGGGCGAGTTCCCGGAGCACATCCGCAAGGACGGGCGTTTCGTCGATCTCGTGCACTACGGGATGCTGAAGCGGGATTTGGTTTGACAGCCGGACGCGGCGCGCTATAAGGGTCGTCGCGGCGAACGGGCCCGGAGGGCTGTGTGCCCCCAGGGTCGTGCCCCCAGGGTCGTGCCTGAAACCTTTGCCGCCGGGAGGTCATCATGCGTCTGTCTGCGTTCAACGCGTGTACCGGTTCGGTGCTGCCCGGTTCGGTGCTGCCCGGTTCGGTGATGCTCGGTTCGGTGCTGCTCGCGACGTCGGCCGCGTCGGCCGATTTCATCGACGTGACCGCCGAGCCGTTCGTCGGCGACGGCTGGGTCTGCAACGGCTTCGAGGGGCTGACGGTGTGGCGGATCTACGCGAACTTCGACGGGCAGGGCGACGACGGCGTGCTCGCGGTGTTCACTCAGCCGGGCTCGCCGTGGTCGATGTCGTCGAGCAACGGTGCGTTCGAGAACGCCCCGCCGGAGATCGACAGCGCGTGCGCACCGGAGGATCTCACGCCGAGGGGCATCTGGGCGAACCAGTGGGATACGTACCTGACGCTCGGGCGCACGGAAGCCGACGGCACGAAGTGCGGACTCGATGACAACGCGTGCCTCGACGGACTCGTCGGGGACTTCGAATGTGACGCGGGCATCTTCGTCACGCCGGACGACGAAGCGTCGTACGCGGTCGACGGACGCGTGCTGCTCGGTCAGTTCGCGGTGCTCGAGGGCGAGGTCGTCACCGGGCAGATGAACCTGCTCACGCGCGACAACGAGACCTTCAAGGACGAGGAGATCATCCCGATCGACTGCCGCCCGGACCTCGATCGCAGCCGCGACGTCGGCCTCGGCGATCTGCTCGAGGTGCTCCGGAGCTGGGGGCCGTGCGACCCGCCGTGCGGCGCGTGCGTGGCGGACCTCGACGGCGACCGCAACGTCGGGTTCCAGGAGATCCTGATCATGCTGGCGGCGTGGGGGAGCTGCTGAAGGACAGAATCCGCGGCGACGGTATCCTGTCGCCCCATGCCGAAGCACACCACGGCCGACATCGCGAAACTCCTCCCCGAACTCGAGCAGATCACCGACGCGTCGCTGCGTGACAAGGTCGCCGCCGTCTGGGACGAAGCCCTCACCAACGGCTGCGGCGGCAAGGGCTGGACGTTCGACGAGCTGCGGGCCGTGAAGTTCACGCTGCTCGCCGGCGACATCGACCTGACGTTCATCGACCACGTGCGGAGCTGCGCGCTCCAGTGCCTCGCCATCGCCGATGTGCTGGGGCGGATCTTCGGCGAGAAGATCCCGATCCACCGCGATCATCTTCTGGCCGGCTCGCTGCTCGCCGACGTCGGCAAGCCGCTCGAATACGATAAGGACGCGGCGGGCAACGTGATCAAGGGCCACTACGGCGAGATGCTCCGTCACCCCTTCTCCGGCGTCGCGATGTGCTACAAGCACGACCTCCCCGCGGAGGTGATGCACATCATCGCGACGCACTCGCACGAGGGTGATAAGGTGCAGCGGTCGATCGAGTCGATCATCTTCCACCATGCGGACTTCGTGGACTTCGATATCGCGAAGTTTCTCGGCAGCCGAAAGTAGCACGCGATATGTCCGACCCGCAGACGCTCAGGCCCGACCCGCAGACGCTCGTCGAGAAGATCGCCACCGCGCACACCGTCGGCCTCGAAGAAGGCCAGCGGGTCTACGCCGGCGAGATCGTGAGTATCCGGCCGAAACATGTCATGACGCACGACAACACGTCGGCGGTCATGAGCAAGTTCCGCACGATCGGGGCGACGCGGATCCGCGATCCGCGGCAGCCGGTCTTCGCGATCGATCACGACATCCAGAACACCACACCCGAGAACCTCGGGAAGTACGCGAAGATCGAGGCCTTCGCCCGCGAGCAGGGCGTTGACTTCTACCCGGCCGGGACCGGCATCTCCCACCAGGTGATGGTCGAGGAGGGCTACGTCACGCCCGGCAGCATGGTGGTCGGCAGCGACTCGCACTCGAACCTCTACGGGGCGGCGGCCGCGCTCGGGACGCCGGTCGTGCGCACGGACGCCGCGGCGATCTGGGCGACGGGGCAGACGTGGTGGCAGGTGCCGCAGGTCGCGCGGGTCACGCTCGAAGGGCGGCTGAGGCCGGGCGTCGTCGGTAAGGACGTGATCATCGCGCTCTGCGGTCTGTTCAACCAGGACGAAGTGCTGAACATGGCCGTCGAGTTCACGGGCGACGAGGGGATCGGCGCGATGAGCATGGACCAGCGCATGTCGATCGCGAACATGACGACCGAGTGGGGGGCGCTCGCCGGCGTGTTCCCGTTCGACGCGGTGCTGCGCGACTACCTCTCTGGACGCGCCGATTACCTCGCGAAACGCAAGGCCGCCCACGCGTTCACCCGCGGGGACGTCGACCGCTGGTACGCCGAGCGCCCCGCCGCCGACGCCGGTGCGCACTACGCGGTGGACCTCGTGCTTGACCTGGCGACCGTCATCCCGCACGTCTCCGGACCCGACCACGTCAAGGTGATGCACGCGCTGCCAGATATCGAGAAGCGACGCGTGAAGATCGACAAGGCGTATCTCCTGAGCTGCGTGAACGCCCGCCTCGAGGACCTCGCCGCCGCGGCGGACGTCGTCGGCGACCGGAAGGTCGCGGACGGCGTGGAGTTCTACGTGGCGGCCGCGTCGGCGAACGTGCAGACGCAGGCCGAGACCGAGGGCTACTGGCGGACTCTGCTCAATGCCGGTGCGATCCCCCTGCCGCCGGGGTGCGGTACGTGCATCGGTCTCGGACGCGGGACGCTCGAGCCGGGACAGGTCGCGATCAGCGCGACGAACCGCAACTTCAAGGGGCGCATGGGCAGCCGCGACGCGCAGGCGTACCTCGGCAGCCCCGCCGTGGTCGCGGCATCGGCGATCGCGGGTTACATCTGCGCGCCGACGCCGTTCGAGGACGTCACCGCGCGGCACTCGGTCGCGACGCATGGAGCGCGCCCGCGAGGCGGCGCCGGCGGCGTCCGGATCCTCGACGGCTTCCCGGCCGAGGTGTCCGGGCGCGCGCTCTGGCTGCCGGTGGACAACCTGAACACGGACGGGATCTACGCGGGCACGCTCACCTACCGCGACGACGTGACGCCCGAGGAGATGGCCGCCGCTGCGATGGCGAACTACGACCCGGCGTTCGACGGCGTCGCGCGGCCCGGTGACGTGATCGTGGCCGGACGGAACTTCGGCACCGGCTCGTCGCGCGAGCAGGCCGCGACGTGCCTGAAGATCCGCGGCATCGCGTGCGTGATCGCCGCGTCGTTCAGCGAAACGTACAAACGCAACGCGTTCAACAACGGGTTCGTCGTGTTCGAGTGCCCCGAGCTGGTCGAAGTCCTGCGGAGCACGTACGCGGACGCCGCCGGCGCCACCGTGCCGGGGCCGGACCTGGCGATCGACTACGGCGCGTCGGTGATCCGCACCGGCGGCCGGGAGTTCGCCTTCCCACCGCTCAGCCCCGTCGCCCAGGAGCTGATCGTCGCCGGCGGGGCGGAGGCGCTCGTGAAGCGCCGGCTGGAGTCCGCGGCGACCCATTCATGACCACGCGCCTTCCCGGAGCCGTTCGATGACATCACGCCGCTTGCTCTCGCCTGTTCTGGCGCCTGCCGCCCTTGCCGCTCTCGCCGCTCTTGCCGCCGCGGTCACGTTCGCCGGCTGCGCGAGCACGCCTGCCCCGACCGCCGCGAGCGTGCCCGACGATCCGGCCTTCGCGCCCGTGGCGTGGCTCGAGGGCGCGTGGGCGCGCACCGACGATCGCGGCCGCCGCACCGAGGAGTACTGGACGCCGCCCCGCGCCGGGACGATGTTCGGCATGAACCGCGTGATCGCGAACGGGAAGACGGTCTTCTTCGAGAACCTGTGCATCGAGGCGCAGGAAGACGGCACGCTCGTCTACCTCGCCAGCCCGAAGGGACGCCAGCCGCCGACGCCGTTCCGGCTGGTCGGCGTCACGGGCGACGCGGTCGTGTTCGAGAATCCGGAGCACGACTTTCCGCAGCGCATCGTGTACGAGCTCGCCCCGGACGGCGGGTTGCGCATGGAGATCTCCGGTGCGCCGAACGGCGTGGACCGGCGCGCGGAGTGGGTGCTGACGCGGCAGTGAGCGGCGGATGCGGTTTCCTCTCCTTCGCGCAAGAGGGGGCCAGCGAGCGCCGCGCCCGGCTTCCGGCACCCGGGTTCCGCCGTGCGCGGAGGCCGACCCGTGAGGCCGACCCGTGAGGCCGACCCGTCAGGCCGACCCGTCAGGCCGACCCGTGCCGACCCCATTGCTATACTCCGCGCCCCGCACGACGGACCCCCGACCCCCGAGCTCCGAGCTCCGAGCTCCGGCCCCCCGGCCCCGACCCACGGATCCTCAGCCATGCCCCAGTATCGGATCGCCTGGATGCCCGGTGACGGCGTCGGAAACGACGTCATGGAAGCGGCGCGAATCGTCCTCGACGCGATGAAATTCGACGCCGAGTACGTGCCGGCCGACATCGGCTGGAAGTTCTGGTGCACCGAGGGCGACCCGCTGCCGCCGCGCACCGTGGACATCCTCAAGGACACCGACTGCGCGCTCTTCGGCGCCATCACGAGCAAGCCGCGCGACGAGGCGAATGACGAGCTGGAGCCGCCGCTGAAGGACAAGGGCCTCGTCTACTTCAGCCCGATCGTCAAGCTGCGGCAGCTCTTCAACCTTCACACCAACATGCGGCCGTGCCGGGCGTACCCGGGCAACCCGCTGAACTACCGCGACGACATCGACCTCGTCGTCTTCCGCGAGAACACCGAGGGCATGTACGGCGGCGTCGAGTTCTTCCCGCTGCCCGAGAGCGTCTACGAGGCGCTCTGCGCGAACCCGAAGATGGTGAAGTGGAAGGAGAAGGGCCTCGAGAACGTGGCCCTCTCCACGCGCATCATGAGCCGGCAGGGCTGCGAGTCGATCGTCCGCCAGGCGTTCGAATACGCGAAGACGCATGGGCGCAGGACCGTGACGCTCGTCGAGAAGCCGAACGTGCTGCGCGAGACCGGAGGCCTCATGACCCGCGTCGCCCGCGCCGTGGCGAAGGACTACCCGGGCATCCCCCTGTGGGAGGCGAACATCGACGCCATCTGCATGTGGATGATCAAGAACCCGCAGGACTACGACGTCCTCGTCGCCGAGAACATGTTCGGCGACATCATCTCCGACCTCTGCGCCGGCCTCGTCGGCGGCCTCGGCTTCGCGTCCGCGGCCAACATCGGCGACGACTACGCCGTGTTCGAGCCGACCCACGGCTCCGCGCCGAAGTACGACGGCATGTACAAGGTCAACCCGATGGCGATGCTGCTCACCGTCAAGCTCATGTTCGACTGGCTCGGCGAGAAGGAGCGGGCGGAGACGCTGGACAACGCGGTCGCGACCGTCATTCGCGAGAACAAGGTCGGGACGTACGACGTCGGACTGAGCAACTCGACGCTGGAGGT
>CAZXBB010000394.1:0-41990 GCA_964638815.1 uncultured Isosphaeraceae bacterium | reverse complement strand
TCACTCGTCCCCCGGCCCCTCCGCCCGCAGGATCGCGATCTCGCGGACGAGCTCGGTCAGATTCGCGCGCAGCCGCCGGATGCGGATGTAGACCATGAAGAAACCGACGAGCATGAGCAGGACCGAGCAGTAGAGCACGAGATCGGCGCCGCGCCCGATGCCGAGCAGACGCGCGACGTCCGTCGCCGTCGCCGGACGGATCGCGAGCACGGCGCCGACGACCCACATCGCAGAGAGCACGATCGCCAGACCGAGGGACAGCCCGTTGCGGCAGGCAGAGACGACGGTCGCGACGGCGAGACCGGCGAGCACCACCAGGATGACGACCTGGAATGCGTTCACGGGAAGAGCCTCCCGACGAGATAGTGGAAGATGATTAGCGCCGCGGCGAAGTGCGACTGCCCCTTCGCCATCGAGTACTCGGTATAGCGTATCCGAACCGGCACCTCGCGATACGGGAGCTTCGAGCGACGGACGATGTCGATCAGCTCGCTCGCGTGCGCCATGCGGTCGGCCCGGATGTGGATCGTCCCGGCCGCGCGACGCGAGAACGCCCGGAGACCGTTGTGCGCGTCGGTGAGACGCACGCCGTTGAAGATCCGCGTGAAGAGGACCGCGCCCTTCAGGACGAGTTTCCGCGCCGGGGAGAGGTTCACCGCGGTGCCGAGGAATCTCGACCCGAGCGTGATGTCAACGTCGCCGGCACGGATCGGCGCGAGGAGCCCCTCGATGTCCGCGGGGTCGTGCTGGCCGTCGGCGTCGAACGTCACGACGTAGCCGGCGCCGCGGGCCAGCGCGAACTCGATGCCCGTCTGGAGCGCCGCACCCTGCCCGCGGTTCACGACGTGCCGCAGGGTCCACGCCGCCGCCCGCCGCGCTGCCGCGTATGTGCCGTCCGTCGAGCCGTCGTCGACGACGACGACGTTCGGGCAGATCGCCCGCACCTCGCGCACCACGTCGCCGATGCAGGTTTCCTCGTTGTACGCGGCGATGACGACGAAGGCGGACTCGTGCACGGGTCGCGATTGTAGAGGCCGGACCCGGACCCTGGTCAGGCCGATTCCGGGCTGCTTGCCGCCGTCTCGGCGCCGAGCCGCTCGCCTGCCGGGTCGGCCCGCGCGGTGCGCAGCCGGGCGGCGAGGCCGGCGACCGTCGCGCCGGGGTCCGCCGCGCCGCACACGGCGCTGCTGACCGCCACGCCGCGCGCGCCCGCTTCGACGAGCCGGTCTATGTTGTCCGGCGTGACGCCGCCGATCGCCAGGTGCGGCAGCGGGCACGCGGCGAGGTATGCGCGCAGGTAGGCGGGCCCGGCGATCACGGCCTTGCGTTTTGTCGCCGTCGGGAACATCGGACCGACGCCGCAACAGTCGGCGCCCGCGACACGGGCCGCGCGGGCTTCCTCGACGCATGAGGTGCTCACGCCGATCGCGAGCCGCTCACCGACGAGGCGCCGGGCGTCCGCACACGGCAGGTCCGCCTGGCCGAGGTGCACGCCGTCCGCGCCCGCGGCCAGCGCGACGTCGGGACGGTCGTTGACGACGACGTCCGCCCGCCGGGCGGCCAGGGCCACGAGACGCCGCGCGCGACGCAGGAGCTCGCCGGCGTCGAGGTCCTTCTCGCGAAGCTGGATGCAGTCGGCGCCGGCGCGGATCGATGCCTCCGCCACGCGCTCCCAGTCGCCGTCCGGGCACAACGCCGCGGTCACGATGACGCAGACGCTCCACTGCCTGGCGCGACCCGTCGCGAGCGCCCGGTCGAGCCGCATCGCGAGGTCGTAGCCGGCGTAGCGCAGCCGCTCGGTCCGCGCCGACGCGACCGCGTCGATCACCTTGCCGTACTCTTCGATCGCGCGCAGCGCCTCCCCGAGACGCTTGCCGGCGGCCCGCGCGACCTCCGCGATGCTCGCCCGTGCGCCCTCCGTGTCGGCGGTCAGCTTCGTCCCGACGTCCCCCGGCGTGTCACGGGCGGACTCGACCGGCCCGAACGCGGCGACGGTCGCCGTCAGCTCGTGCCGCAGCGATTTCAGCGCGGCGGTCAGGTCGGCGTCGTCGAGGACGAACCGCGCGGCCTCCTCCATGACGCGCAGCGCTTCCCGGGCGCGGTTGGCGTTGGCGTCGATGATGCGGAAGATCGACATTCCGAACAAGTCTACGGCATAGCCGAGGCCGGGGACGCGTGCACCGCATCCACTTCCGTCACGCGCGGTACACTCCCGGCCCAATCCAGGAGCGAGCATGTTCAAGAGCATCCGCGTCGGCACCGCGAAGTCCCCCGTCCTCGTCGTCGGAGTGTTCTCCGATCGAACGGGCCTGCCGCGCGGGCTCGACGCCACGGCGTCCGTGCGACGCGAGCTGACGCGGGCGAGGAAGACACCGGGATTCGCCGCAAAGACGGGCGAGATCGCGCCGGCGGGCGACCGGGCATTCCTCGTCGGCCTCGGCGACCGGAAGGATCTCACGCGCAGGAAGCTCCGCGAGGCGGCCGGCGCCGTCGTGCGTCGCCTCGACGCGATCGAAGCCCGGTCCGCCCGGCTCCGGCTCGCCGACCTTCCGGCGGCGATCGGCGACGGGCGGGCGCAGGGGCGCGTCGCCGGCGAGGCGATCGGTCTCGCCAATTGGCGCGTCGACTTCTTCGACGGCGCCGCGACGAAGCGGTCGAAGCCGCGGCCCGCGCTGACGCTCGCCGCCGACGACGCGGCGTTCAGGGCCGGTCTCAAGGAAGGTCTCACCGTCGCGGAGTGCGCGAACGAGGCCCGCCGCATCGCCGCGACGCCGCCCAACATCTGCAACCCGGCGTGGATCGCGAAGGAAACGCGCCGGCTCGCCCGCGACGCCGGGCTGCGTCACCGCGTGATCTCGTACGAGCAGGCGAACAGGCTCGGCATGGGCGGGCTCGTCAACGTCGGAAAGGCGTCACGGACGAAGCCGTGCCTCGTCATCCTCGAGCACAGGCCCGCGCGACCGCGCAAGGGCGTCCGCGTCGCGCTCGTCGGCAAGACGATGACCTACGACACCGGCGGCTACTCGCTCAAGATCTCGGGCAGCATGAAGGGCATGAAGTACGACGGCAACGGCGGCTGCGCGGTACTCGGCTGCATGCTCGCGCTCGCCGCCCTGAAGGTGCCGGTGCACACGTTCGCGCTCATGCCATGCGCCGAGAACATGGTCTCGGGCGACGCGTACCGGCCGGACGACATCATCACGATGCACAACGGCGTCAGCGTCGAGGTGACGAACACGGACGCCGAGGGCCGCCTCATTCTGGGCGACGCGCTGTCGTACGCGTGCCGGGAGTTCGAGCCGACGGTGATCATCGACGCCGCAACGCTCACGGGCGGCGTGGTGGTCGCGCTCGGCAGCTGGTGCGCGGGGATGTTCGGCAACGATGACGCCCTCTGCGCGAGGATCGAGAGTGCGGCCGAGGCGACGGGGGAGCGGGTCTGGCGGCTGCCGCTCTGGGAGGATCACCGCGACTTCATGCGCTCCGAGCACGCCGACATCTGGAACTCCGGCCCCAAGCGGGACGGACATCCCATCCAGGGCGCCGCCTTCCTGAGCTACTTCGTGGACGAGAAGATCCCCTGGGCGCACCTCGACATCGCCGGCGTCAGCGCCGTCGATTCGCCGAGCGGCCTCTTCGTCACGGGGCCGACGGGCTTCGGTGTCCGGCTGATGACCGAGACGGTGGCGGGGTTCGCCTGAGCGAGCACCCGGCCGGGCGGCGGGACCGTCGCGGGAGTCGCGCGAGTCGCGCGGTGCTTACCGGCGGACGACTCCTTCGTCGCTCTGCCGCTCCGTCGCTCCGTCGCTGCGTGACGGGTCTTCGCCCCGTTCGATCGCCGCGATCTTGTCCACCCGCCGCGCGTGCCGCCCACCCTCGAACCCGGTCGCGATGAACACGTCCGCGATCGCGAGGACGTCGGCGTTCGACAGGCGGTCCCCCGACATGCAGAGCACGTTCGCATCGTTGTGGCGGCGCGTCATCCCGGCGGCGTCGGTGTCGGCGACCATCGCGGCGCGGACCCCCGTGACCTTGTTCGCCGCGATCGATACGCCGATGCCCGAGCCGCAGACCAGCACGCCGCGATCGGCGTCGCCGTTCGCCACGGCCTGACCGACGGCGTACGCCGCGTCCGGGTAGTCGCACGAGTCCGCCGCGCACGGGCCGAGCACGACCGCCTCGTGACCGCCGGCGCGCAGGTGATCGACGAGCGCCGCCACGGCGTCAGTTCCGCGATGATCCGACCCCAGCGCGATCTTCATGGGAAAACACCTCTTCGAGCCGACGCGGGATCAGCTCCATGAAACGCTCGGCCAGCCGATCGTACACGTCCTGGCCTCCACCCAGCGGGTCCTCGATGTCGCCTTCCGGATCGAGCATCCTGATCTTGGCGGCGTGGTCCTCGCCGGCCACGAGCGCGGTCGCCGCCTTGACATGCGACATGGTCATCCCGAAGACGACGTCGGCGTTGCGGATCATGTCGGGCTGGAGCGCCTTGGAGCGGCCGTCGAGGGTGATCGACATCCGGGCGAGCGTGCGGGCGGCTTCATCGGCGGGCGGCAGCCCGGCGGAGGCCCCGATGCCCGCCGACGCTGCGAGGTACCGCTCGTCGTCGCGCAGGAGCCCGCCGTCGAGCCAGTGCTGCGCGATCGCTTCCGCCATGGGGCTCCGGCAGGTGTTTCCCGTACAGATGAAGAGGATGGTCCGCATGCGTCTCGGTTGCCGCTCGCGTTGTACCGGCTTTCACTTTGACGACCCGGCCCGACGACCCGGCCACGACGACCTGGCCCGACGACCCGGCTCCGACGACCCGGCTCCGACGACCCGGCCCCCGGCAGCATCCCACATTCGCGGCCGGCGTGCCGGGACGACGTGCCGCGACGAGGTGCCGGGACGAACTGCCGGGACGAGCCGTGAATGGTAGGCGCGGGGTCCATCGGGTCCGACGGGTGTTGCGCGACGTGGCAGCGGGCCGGGCGGCGATTCGGCCGCTTGATGTTGTCCGCCCGATTTTGCGGTAAGGTATCGACCGTCTGAAGCGGCGGCGCTCGGACGCCCGGAGTCGGTTGGTGGAATTCGTTCGCGACAGCGAAGTCATCGGGCTGCTCAAGCAAATCGGGGTCGTCGAAGATCCCCGTGACGATGAGCGGACTTACCTCCATATGAGTGCGGCAGCGGGCGTCGTGCGGATTCATCTCGCAACGCCGGAAGCGACGGCCGAGCCGACGCCGGGGGCTCGCGTCGTGACCCTCCCCGTCGAGAAGATCCCGACGGCCATCGAAGGCGTCATCCACAAGCTGCATCTCAGCGAGGTCATCCTGATGCCGGTCTCCAGGTGGCGGCACGTCTTCGACGCCGTCGCGTTCGCCCTTGCGGAGAACGAGGACTGGCAGGCGGTCGACGCGGCCGCGACCGTCGAGCTGAACTCGCGCGATCCCCTGCTCTGCGAGCCAGGCGACTTCCACACGCTCAGCGCGCTCATGGGGGCGCTGCTCGGCAATGCCGACGACCCGAGACAGGGCCTGATGATCACCACGACCGCGGCGCCGATGCTGGTCGAGATCGTCCCTGACGGCGCGGCCCGGATGAGCTTCGGCAACCAGGTGATGGCGGACGAGGTGTCGGAGGCGTTGCCCGGCCTGGCGGCCGGATAGCCCGCGACCTCACCCCGGGTCTCGCCTTCAATCGGCTTCAGCCGCGCGGGCTGTCGGCCGATAAGTCCGAAGAGCCCTCCCGGAGCCCGCCATGCGCATCCTCCTCGACGATCAGCCCTGCCCGACGGACGCCGTGACGATCGGGGAGGCCATCGACGGCGCCGCGGCGCTGGCCGGGGAACGGGGCCGCATCGTGATCGAGGTGACCGTGGACGGCGCCCCGTGGGGGGACGAGGAGCTGGCCTCCATCGCACGACGCGCGGAGCCCGCCGGCGAGGTGAGCATGGTCAGCGCGAACCTCGAGGATCTCGTGTGCCGCGCGCTCGACGACGCGTCCGCGGCGCTGCGCCGGGCGGACGAGATGCAGCGGGAAGCGGCGGAGCTGCTCCAGGCCGATCGTCGCACGGAAGCGATGGAGCGGCTCGGTGCGGCGATCGAGATCTGGCGATCGGTGCATCTCACCGTCGCCCACTCGGCGGAAGCCGCCCGCATCGACCTGACCGCACTGCGCGTGGGCGACGCGCCACTGACCGACGCCATCCCGCGGCTGTCCGTGCAGCTTGACGCGATGCGCAGCGCGCTCGAGGGCGACGACCCGGTGGGGCTCTCGGACACGCTCCTGTACGATCTTCCGGACGTCGTCGCCGAGTGGCGCGAGGTGCTGCACGTGATCCGCGCATACGTCGAGGACGGCCCGCCCCGCGCGAGCCGGGGAGCCGACGGGGAGTAGACCATGCCATCGTCGCCACGACCCAAGCAGATCGACGCGCTCATGGAGCAGGCCGAAGCCGCGATGTCGGCGACGGACTGGTTCGACGCGGAGCGGGTCGCCGACAAGGCCCTGCGTCTCGCCCGGCAGAGCTGCGACTTCGACCGGATGGCCCGCATCGTCATGCCGCTCCAGGAAGCGCGGCGGCAGCGCTACCAGGACGCGCTGGACGTCGGCACGCTCACGCTCATCGGGCAGTCGGTCTCCGAGGACGCCGTCGTCGAGCCCGGCTGCTACATCGTGCAGCCGCCGCAGGTCGGCGCCGATGCGCGTCGATTGCGTCTGGCGGCCCTCCAGCAGCAGGTTCCCGTCGCAGTCGTGTGTCGCGAGCCGCTGACGCAGCTTCGCCTGTGCCCCATCGTCGCGATCGGCCCCGGGGTCACCGTGCGAACGAAGGTCGATCCTCCGGACGACCCCGAGGACCCGACCCTCGAGTGGCTCGTCAACGCGATGGAGGAGCTGGGTGACGCGGCCCTCGAGGCGCTCGATCCCGAGATGGCCACGCTGAAGCGTCTCGACGCCCTCCTCGGGCGCATCGAGGCGATCCCGGAGCACGAGGGCCTGCATCACGCGCTCGCCGACACCTGCCGCGCCGCCGAACGCGAAGCCGCGGAGGACCAGCGCACCGGTACGACCGCGCGGAAG
This sequence comes from uncultured Isosphaeraceae bacterium, assembly GCA_964638815.1. GTDB lineage: Bacteria > Planctomycetota > Phycisphaerae > Phycisphaerales > SM1A02 > CAZXBB01. The sequence continues at coordinate 34,922 of CAZXBB010000394.1, read as the reverse complement.
CGCGCCGCCAAAGGCGGAAAGAAGACGGCAAAAACGAAATCGAAGGGCTGATCGCCATGTGATCGGCGATCATGTCGCGGATGCGTACCCGAAGGCGAGGACGACGACCGCGGCCGCGGCCGTCGGGCGCGCTCGTGGTGCTCGCTCTCGCCGGCGTCACGGCAATCGTCGCCGTCGCCGATCGGCGCGGCCTCATGCTGGCCCCGCCCGTGGCCGGGCTGTCGGACTACGCCGGAGAAGTGCGCGTCACGCGCGTCGTCGACGGCGACACGATCGACGTCGCCATCCCGGACGCGAGCACCGGCGAGCCGTTCACGCGGGTCCGGATCTGGGGCATCGACTGTCCCGAGATGCCCGGCCCGGAACGCGACGGCGAGCCGTTCGCGAACGAAGCGAGAGCGGCGTCCCGGCGGCTGGTCCTCGACGAGCGGGTGAGGCTGACGATCGAGCCGACACGCATGCGCGACCGGTACGGACGGCTGCTGGCGCACGTGGATCTCCCGGACGGTCGCGGTCTGGCCGTGCTCCTGTTGGAGGAAGGGCTCGCGATCGCGGACGACCGATGGCCCCATGCGCGCTTGCTCGAGCACGCCGAAGCCGAACGCCGCGCGCAGTGGGGCAGGATCGGGATCTGGTCGCGGACTTTGCATACCCCCTCCCGCGGACGTTCGTATAGTATGGCCCCTCCCCTCCCGCCCGGATGACGCCGATTCCGTGCCTCCCCGCCGGACTTCGCCGTCGATTGCCGAGGTTGGGGGAACCGGTCGCTCCAGCCGCGTTGCGGCTGAGCCGACAGAGTCAGGAGAGGCGAGGGCCGGGGGGGCTGAGACGGGGGGGCTGAGACGGGGGCTGAGACGGGGGACGGGGGGACGGGGACAGGCGCGACGTACCACGGACCCGCACACGCCACCAGCCCGAGCCAATCCGAAAGCACACCGATGGCCATCACGACCAAGCTCCAGACCAAGTACACGCTACAGAAGGTCTTCGTGATCCTGCTCTGTCTCGTCATGGGTCTCTGGGGCGTGTACGACCACGAGGTGAAGATCCCGGCGAAGGCCCGCGCGTACGAGCGCGGACAGGTGTGCCTGAAGACGAAGAACGCGCTCGAGGCGGATCCCGCGAGCCCGACGACCGGCGGTAAGCTCGCCGAGGCGAAGACCGCCCTGGACGAGCAGTTCAGGAAGCTCCTCGACGGCGGGGACGTCAAGCTGACGACGCCGGAGGAGGCGGAGCGCGCCATCGAGTCCATCCGCGCGCGGAACGAGGAGGACTGGCTGAAAGTCCTCATCCTGTTCCAGCTCGCCCTCGGCGAGGCGCAGAACCGCACGGCCAGCCAGGACCCTTCGAACCAGTTCACGATGGCGTACGAGGTGGCGAAGAAGGGCGTCGACGACACGGCCGACGTGACGCCGCCGGGACGGTTCGACCAGGCGACGCAGTGGATGTTCATCCTGTGCCTTCCGTTCGTCCCGTACTTCGCGTGGTCGCTGATCCGGGCCCGGCGCCGCGTCTACAGCCTCGACGACGACGGCACGCTCCACGCGCCGGAGGGCACGTGGACGAAGGACCGGGTCTCGGACATCGACATGAGCCGGTGGATGGCGAAATCGATCGCGCACGTCGAGGTCGAGGGCGGCGAGCGGGTCAAGCTGGACGACTACGTCTACCGGAACACACACCTGATCGTGGGCGCGCTCGCCTCCGAGCGCTACCCCGAGGAATGGGACGCGCAGGCCCGCCAGCAGAAACCCGCCGCGGAGGTCCCCGACGCGGACGAGGACGGCGAGCGCGAGACCGCGACGGAAGAGACACCGGCCGAGGTCTGACGGCTGAAATTCCGGGGTCCCTTCTCCCCACAAGGGCGGCGGAAGGAATGCCACGATGAGCGTCGCCATGGCCGCACAGCCGCAGCAGCACTTCGCGACCGCCACACCAACCGGCCGGCTTCGACACGAGGGCCTTGGCCATGGCGATCGCAGCTACGCGCTCTGGACCCACCTTTCCCCGCTCGCTGCCGTGTTCGTGCTGGGGCCGTTCGCGGTCTTCGCCCCGCTCGTCATGTGGCTCGCCCGCCGGGAACGTTCGCTGTTCGTGGACGACCACGGACGCGAGGTGGTCAACTTCAGCATCAGCTTCATGGTGCTCCACTTCGTGCTGGGCCTGACGGGCATCGGGGTGATCTTCTACCCCGTGCTGTGGGTGGTCGGCCTCGTGAGCATCATCCGGGGTGCCGTCGCGGCCAATCGGAGCGAGTATTTCCGGTATCCGCTGACCATCCGTTTTGTGAGCTAGTGGTGCGAGGCTAGACTCTGCGGCCGATGCCTCTCCTCATCGCGACCCAGCTCGTGAAGTCATATTCCGGCCGCCGCGTCGTCGACGAGGTGAGCTGCTCCATCGACGCCGGCGAGATCGTCGGCCTCCTCGGACGCAACGGCGCCGGCAAGACCACCACCTTCCGCATGACGATCGGGATGATCACGCCCGAGGCGGGGCGCGTGACCTTCATGGACCGCGACGTCACGGCGGAGCCGATGTACAAGCACGCCCGACTCGGCATGGGCTACCTCAGCCAGGAACCGAGCGTCTTCCAGCGGCTCACGGTCGAGCAGAATCTCCTTGCGATCCTCGAGACGCAGCCCCTCGCGCGGGGCGCGCGGCAGCGACGCGCGGCCGAGCTGCTCGAGCAGTTCTCGCTCCGGCACAAGGCGAACGACGCGGCGCACACGTGCTCCGGCGGCGAGCGCCGACGCCTCGAGATCGCGCGAGCGCTCATCACGAAGCCGAAGCTCATGCTCCTCGACGAGCCGTTCGCCGCCGTCGATCCGCACACGGTCGAGGAGCTTCAGGACGAGGTCCGCAAGCTCGCCAGCAACGGGATCGCGATGCTGGTGACCGATCACAACGTCCAGCAGACGCTCCGGATCTGCGACCGCGCGTACATCATCCACGAGGGCCGCAATCTCCGGGAGGGGACCCCGCGCGAGATCATCAACGACGACACCGTGCGCGAGGCCTACCTCGCCTCCACCTTCCGGGGCGACGAGTTCGACGAGCCGGCCTTCCGCCACAGGCCGGCGCCGGCGGCGCGGTGAACCGCCGGCTCACTTGATTCCGCTGGGCTCGTTGCGGACCACGCCCGAGATCGGGATCACGATCCGCTCCTCGCCGGGCACGTCCGTCGTGATCTCGACATCGCCGCGGTATCCGGCGAGACGCGTCGGCGCCGTCACGCTCAGCACGATCTCGTAGGCGGACGCGAGGGTCCCGGGCTCGATGCGGACGGTCGCCTCGGGGAGGTCGGTCTTCGTCACGCGCGATTCGAGCACCCGGAACGGCGTGCCGTCGGCCCGGCGCAGCGCGACGGTGCGTTCGAAGGCCTCGCCCGGCGCCGCACCGAACCGGAACGTGTGGGGCGTGGCCTGGATCTCGCCGAAGATGCTGCCCTGGATCCGCGCCCGCGAAGTGTGGGTGATCGGCGCGGCGTCCGGCGTCGGACGCCCGGTCACGGTCACCGTGAGCCACGCGAAGAGGCCGCCCCACGGGGCCGACGCGTCCACGCTGAGATCGAGCGTTCGCGTATCCCCCTCGCCGCCGACGATCTCGACGGTGACGTCCGGGTTCGAGGTCGTCACGCTGTCGATCGTGAAAGCAGGGTCGGCGCCGGTCACCGTGACCGTCGCGTGGTGCTCCTCGCCGTAGCGCAGGTTGTCGAGGGTGATCATGCGCGGCTCGATGTCCACGAAGGCGATCACGTCGGCGATCATCGTGATCTTCGTGATCGGGGACGACGCGTCGTTCGAGATCACGTTGATGTACTTCTTCTGGTCGCCCGGCGCGACGGGATCGAACTCGATCTCGAGCGTCCCGCTCTCGCCTGCGGCGTACTCGCGCTTCTCGAGCGCGACGGCCGTGCACCCGCAGGTGGTCTTGATCTCGTCGATGACGAGCGGCGACCCGCCCGCGTTCCGGAACGCGAGGCGGCCGCGATGCATGGTCGTCTCGGCGACGCGACCGAAATCGTACGTGAGCGTGTCGAACTCGATGCGCGGCGGGGCCGCTGCGACGGGCGGCGCTGCGACGGGCGGCGCTGCCGGCGCCGCGTCCGGTAACGCCGTCGCGGCGCCGTTGCCCGTCTCGTCGCAGCCGACCGAAAGGACCGCGAGACCGCCCGCGAGCAGCATCGCGGCGGCACCGGTCAGGACGCGGGTCTGGTCGTTCCTCTTCACGAGATCAGTCTACCCCGACAGCACTTCGTCCACTTCGCTCCATGGTCATTACCGGAACGGACAAGTCGTCGTCGGATTTCACCGATTCTGACGAATGCGCGGGCCGCGCCGGCGAGCGACTCGTCGCGCGGGCGAACCGGCTAAGAACCGGCGCCCCTCGTCGTACTCACCCCGGAGCGGACGATCGTCTCCGTTCCCGGAGCCGCGACCCATCAGCCGACCCATTGGACCGGCGCGTTGGACCGGCGCATTGGACCGGCGCATCAGACCGGCGCATCAGACCGACCCATTGGACCGACGCATCAGACCGACCCATCAGACCGACCCATCGGAGCCCCCCGCATGACGACTCGCCGAATTCGTAAGGCCCTCGTGCTCGCCGTTGCCGCGACGACCTTCACGCCCGCGGCCACCGCCGGCATCAAGCTCATCACGCTCCCGACGCGGGAGCGTGTCGAGATCCAGCTCGACCACGCCGGCGTCACGCTGGTCGAGGAGGAGCGGATCGTCCCGCTGGCGAAGGGCGCGAACGAACTGGTGTTCGCGTGGGCCAACACGAACATCGACAAGAGCAGCATCCAGCTTCGCAGCCTGTCCGGCGCGGACACGATGCGCGTCCTCTCGGTGTCGTACCCCCCCAACGAAAATGCGCTCACCTGGCAGGTCTACGCCCCCGGGGCCGGCTCTGCCCGCGTTCGCATCAGCTACATCATCGGGCGGCTCGACAAGACGTTCGCCTACCGGGCCATCGCCTCGAACGACGAGCGCACGCTCACCCTCTGGCAGTATCTCCAGCTCCACAACAACGCCAACGAGTCCTTCGGCGACGCCGGGATGTGGGCCGGATTCGGCGAGCGGCTCGAGCGGCCGATCGGCGTGAACGAGACGAAGCGTCTGCTCTCGGCCAGGTTCACCGAGGTGCCCGTGACCAAGCGCTATACGGCCGACCTTGCCGGCCACGGCTATCTCGACGCCGGCAAGCGGCAGCTTCGCATCCCGATGCACTACGCGCTCGTCAACGATCGCGAGAACGGGCTCGGCGCGTTTCCGCTGAAGCCCGGCAAGGTCCGGATCTTCCAGGACGACGGGCGGGGGACGGTCGCGTTCCTCGGCGAGGACTGGGCGGGCTTTACGCCGCGCGACGACGAGATGCAGCTCTACCTCGGCGTCTCGAAGGACGTCGTCGTGACGCGCACGATCGAGCGACGCGAGCAGAATCGCGTGCTCGGGCAGCTCTCGGACTACGACGTGATCGTCAAGTACGAGATCGAGAACTTCAAGGACCAGCCGGTGGTGCTCGACATCGCCGAAAGCATGCCCGCGCTCCGCCAGGAGCTCGTCGGCCACGGCAACGGACGCAACGTGGAATGGGATCTCGGCCCCCGGGGAACCGTCGGACCGGCGGACGCCGAACGCTCGACCGCGGACCGGCCGGTGTTCCACGTGACGCTGCCGCCGCGCGGCGAGGACCAGAAGGCCGTCAAGACGATCCACCTGGTGCACGTCGTGATCAGGAACGAGTGGTGAGTTGCCGGCGACCCCAGTGAGGCACGGACCAAAGGCACGGACCCGGACCAAAGGACACTCCATGATCAAGCGAAGCATCCTCCTCGCCCTCGCCCTCGCCCTCGCTCTCGCTCTCACGGTCACCGGCGCCGCGCGCGCCGGCAACGTCGACCTCTCCACGATCCCCGAGCGCGACACGGTCCAGCTCACGATCTACAACAGCGAGGACCTCACGCTCGTCCGGGAGACGCGACATCTCACCTTTCGGCGCGGCATCAACCCGCTCCAGTTCTCCTGGGCCAACACGCTGATCGACCCCACCAGCGTCGATCTGCGCTTCCGGACGCACGCGGAAGCGCTCGACGTCGCGGACACGACCTTCCCGCACGACAAGCCCTATATGCTCTACTGGAACGTCCGGAGCGACGCGGACGTCGACGCCGTCGTCGAGATCTCGTACTTCACGAGCGGCATCACATGGGACGCCGACTACGCCTGCGTCGTGGACACCGGCGAGACCGCGATGTCGTTCGACGGTTTCGTCCGTATCACGAACAACTCCGGCGAGGACTACCGCGACGCGCAGGTCCGGCTCGTCGTCGGCCAGATCAACCTGGTCGAGAAGATCGCCGACCTCGCGCGCCGGGGACTCATCAGCCCGACCGACGCCGACGCGTACGTCGCGGGACGCAAGCGGATCCAGACCTTCAACCAGGAAGCGCGACGCGAGCTCGCGGACGCCGTTGGCGGCGCCATGGCCCCCGCGGCGGCGATGGAGAAGACGATCATCAAGGAGGGCCTCTCCGAGTACTTCATCTACACGATCGAAGGTCTCGAGACCGTCGCCAACACATGGTCGAAGCGCATGCGACTCTTCGAGGGCACGCGCGTCCCGTTCGACATCCGGTATCGCTACCGCCCCGCCGAGTACGGCGAGCAACTCGCACGCCTCTACATCCTCCGCAACGACGAGGCGAGCCGCCTGGGGTCCACGCCCCTTCCCGACGGCGTCGTCCGTCTCTTCCGCGACAACGGCCGGGACGGGCTGTCGTTCCTCGCCGCGCACCACACGAAGTACGTTCCGATCGGGCAGGAGATCGAGATCAACCTCGGCGCCGACCCCGAGGTCGTGCACGAGCGCATCCGCCTCCGCTCCTGGCGCGACGCCTTCTGGTTCCGCGACACCAACGGCCGCAAGTATTTCAGCCGCGACCAGGGCCCCCAGGTCCGCCACGATTACCCGGTCGCCGGCTGGGACGATCACGCGCGCTGGACCGAGCGCATCCGCAACTACCGTGACAAGCCCATCGACGTCGAGTTCCGGCTCTCCTTCGACGGGCACGTCGAGTTCACGAGCGAGCTCGATCCGATCCTGTACGACTACCGCACCCCGCAGTTCGGCGCGACCATCCCGGTGGGCCGGACCGTCGATCTCGACTACGTCGTGACGACGCACCAGGGGATCAATGCGAAAGAGAGCAACGTGACGTTGCGGTGAGCAGCGCCGGGGTCGGACGCACCGGGCCGCGGAGGGCCACCGGGGGGCGCGGAGGGCCACGGAGGGTCACCGGGGCCACCGGGGGGCGCGGGGCGAACCCGGCTACATGGACGTCGGGGTCGGCGAAGAGCGACGGAAGCGGAGAAGCGCCTCGGTCGTCGCGGACGGTCTGTCGCGAAGCACGCCTTGAAGCAGCCGGACGGCGATCTGCCGCTCGATCTCACCGACCGCAGACGAGGCGTCGATGACCAGGCCCGTTGGCGTATCGCGGAAGATGGCCAGGAAGACCTCCCGCGCCCGGTCGAGTGCGGACACGGTCTCGAACGCGTTCGCCCCCGTGCTCCGGGACGCCGCGATCCGTTCCAGCGATCGGCGAGGATCGATGTCGAGGAGGAACGCGGCGTGCGGAACCGGTGCGGACCGGGTCATCTCCCGAAGAGCATCGAGATCCGCTCCGCGCGACCCCTGGTAGGCGAGGAACGAATAGAAGTACCGGTCGAGGATGACGACCTTGCCGTCATCCAGCGCCGGCCGGACGAGGTCCCGAACGTGCCCGATGCGGTCGTTCCGGAACGCCTCGATCTCGTCCTCGAGACTCATCCGTCCGTTCTTCGCCGACTCGCGGATGCGTTGACCCCAGGGGCCGTCGGTCGGCTCCTTCGAGACGACGACGTCCTCGCCGGCACTGCGTAAAGTGCCCGCGAGCAGACGCGCCTGCGTCGTCTTGCCGGCTCCGTCGATCCCTTCGATTGCGATGAGAATCCCGTCCATCGTGTCGTCCGGGGAGGATAGGGGCCGACCGCCCGTCATGCCATGCGCCGGGCGAGGATGGGGATAACCCCCGACGGCGATTCCCGGGCCCGCCCGCGGTCGCCGGACGAACGCCAATGGGGTCGCCTTTCGGCCACCGCGAGCCGGGCGTCGGGTACGATTTCAGCGAGGCCCCATGCGCATCGAGCTGCGAGACGAGCACCGCCGGAGAATCGGACGGATCGACGTCGATCCGGCGCTGCGTCCGACCCGCGTGGCGGTGGTCGCCTCCGACCGGGAGGTGTTCCTGAACTGGGACACCGCGCTCGACGACGCCGGCAATCTCCGGCGCTGCGTCGCGTGCGGATGCAGCGACCTCTTTCGCGACAAGACGTTCCCCCAGGTCACCGGCTTCGTCGTCGCGCTGGCGTTCACCGGTGCGGTCATCGGTGCGCTGGGTCTCGCGACGACGACGCCGATGCTCGTCGCCATGACCGCGGTCCTCGTGCTCGACATCGCGGTGCTGCTCTTCTCGCGTCACCGGCTCGTGTGCTACCGCTGCCGGACGTCCTACCACGGGCTCCCCATCGCGCGGTATCACCGCCGTTGGGATCGGTCGACGGCCGACGAGCACCCCGTCGCGCCCCTTCCGGACGCCGAGAACGGATCCGGCGACGGCGCCGCCTCGCCACGCGCCGCCACGGCGGCCCCCGTCGCGCCCGCACCGGCCGACGGCCCCGCCGTGGCGGGGCGAGCCCGTGCGCGGACCGAGGGCACGATCGCATGAGCGACGGACGGGGCGACATGGCTCGCCGACGCGGTCGGCTCGTCGTGCTCGGCGGCGGCGGGCACGCGGCGGTGGTCGCCGACGCCGCCCGCGCGGCCGGGTGGTCGGTCGCCGGCTATCTCGACGACGCTCCGCCCGAGGAGAGCGTCGCGGCGCCCGCCGGCGTCACGCTCCTCGGCACGGTCGGGGAGCTCGGCCTGGCGCTCGCCGCCCTTGGCGGCACCGTCGCGGCGCACGCGGCGGCGGGCGATGCCGACCTTCGTCGGCGCTGGATCGCGCGCATCGACGCGGTGGCGGCGGAGCACGGGAACGTGACGCTCGCGACCATCGTCCATCCGAGCGCCGTCGTCTCCCCGTCCGCCGTGCTCGCGGACGGCGTGTTCGTAGGCCCGGGCGCGATCGTCAACGCCCGCGCGAGGATCGAACGCGGTGCGATCATCAACAGCGGCGCGATCGTCGAGCACGACTGCATCGTCGGGGCGTTCAGCCACGTCGCCCCGGGCGCAGTGCTGGCCGGCGGCGTCACGGTGGGGGCCGGCACGCTGGTGGGCATCGCGGCCGCGGTGAACCCCGGCGTGACCATCGGCCGCGAAGTCATCCTCGGTGCGGGCGCCGTCGCCGTGTCCGATATCGCCGACGGAACCCGCGCCAAGGGGATCCCGGCGCGAGCCGACCGGCTGTAGCACCGCGCGGATGCCCGGAACGCACGGTGATCTCAACTGTCCGGCGGAACGGGCCGATCGGCGCAGCATGCGCACGCCCCAGGGGAAGAGCGGAGTCCTTGCGGTTCTCGTCGCCATGCTGACCGCGGGCGGCTGCGGGAACGCGAGCGACATCTCGATGGACGAGACCGAGCTCGAGATGCTCTTCGAGGCGCTCGGACAGGGCCCGGCGGCTGCGGTCGGCGACGAGGTGTGCATCGACTACCGCGTGAAGACGACGGCGAACGAGGAACTGCTCTGGGGGAAGGACTTCTGCTTCAGGCTCGGCGCCGGCGCGACCATCCTGGGCATCGACGAGTCGGTGCCCGGCATGCGCGAGGGCGGACGCCGCACGGTCAAGTGCCCGGCCCACATGCACTGGGGCCGCAACGGCTACGGCGGCAAGATCCCGCCGAAGTCGTCGCTGATCATCGAGCTCCGGCTCACCTCGATCGAGCCGGGCCGCGATCACGGTTAGCCTGGACGACCCGGTTCATGCATAATGCGGGCTACGAATAGATCGGTTCGAGCACTCCTTCGTCGTCGCACTTCCGCAACGCATCGACCACCGCAGGATCGAGCTTCGTGCCGGCCAGGTCGCACACCGCGTCAACCGCGTCCCGGTAGCTCCATGCCTTCTTGTAGCCGCGGTCCGAGAGGAGGGCGTCGAGCACGTCGGCCGCCGCCGTGATCCTCGCCTCGAGGGGGATGGCTGCGCCCGCCAGTCCGTCCGGATACCCCGATGCGTCCCAGCACTCGTGGTGGCTGCGCGCGATCCGTGCGGCGCGGACCATCGACGCGGGACCGGCGAGGAGCTGCTCGCCGAGGAGGGTGTGCGACTCCATCGTCCGGCGCTCCGTGTCGTCGAGCCGACCCGGCTTGCGCAGGATCTCCGGCGCGATGTAGAGCTTGCCGACGTCGTGCAGCATCGCGTCGTATCCGAGGTCCTCGGCGTCCGCGATCCCGATCGCCGACGCGATCTGCTCGACCACCAGGCGGATGCGGATGACGTGATTCCCCGTCGCCTCGTCGTGCCGCTCCGCGGCGCGGGCGAGCGTGAAGATCGCGTCGTGGTGCGCGCGGCGATCGGCGTCCTGCCTCGCCTGCGATCTGCGTTCGGTCGTGTACCGCTCTTCCACGCGACAATCACCTCGCCGCCGTCGCCGCCATCTCCGCCCGGACCCGCTCGAGCAGGCGCTTCGTCGCGAGGATCCCCTCGCGCTCCGGCAGCCCCTCGCCCTCGTACTCGATCCCGACCCAGCCGCGGTAGCCCGCCTCGAGGACGATCCGCATCATGCGGCGGTAGTCGGTCTGCCGCTCGTTCCCGTCGGCGTCGAAGTCGTGCGACTTCGCGCTCACGGCCTTCGCGAACGGCATGAGCTCCGCGACGCCCCTGTACCGGTCGTACCAGTCGTCCTCATCGACGCGGAAATTGCCGAAGTCCGGCAGCGTCCCGCACCGCGGATGGTCCACCGCCCTGATGACGCCGGCCAGCCAGGCGCCGTCGGAGGACAGCCCGCCGTGGTTCTCGACGATCACGTTGAGATCGCGCTGCGCCGCGAACTCGGTGAGACGACGGAGGCCGTCGACCGCGAGCGCGTGCTGCTCCTCTCGCGTGCCCCGGCTCTGCGCGTTGACGCGGATCGAGTGGCATCCGAGGAACTCGGCAGCGTCGATCCACCGGTAGTGATGCTCGATCGCGCGGCGCCGCTCGCCCTCGTCGGGGTCGCCGAGCGCGCCCTCGCCGTCCACCATGATCAGGAGGCTGCGCACCTCGTACTCGTCCGCCCGCTGCTTCAGTCCTGCGAGGTACGGCCGGTCTTCGGCGTGGTCCTTGAAGAACGAGTTCACGTACTCGATCCCGCCGACGTCGTAGGTCTCTCTCGCCACCCGGGCGAAGTCGCGGGGATCGAGCTCGCGGGCGCGGAGGGCGCGATGCAGCGACCATTGTGCGAGCGAGATGCGAAAGAGGTCCTCTTCCTTCATGGCCTTCGACTCCGGTGCCGATGCGGGGGACGGGGGAGGCGACGGGCTCGCCGCCGAAGGCGCGGAGGACGCGGGCGAGGTCCGACCGCACCCGGCCACGCCCGCGCCGAGCACGAACGGCGTCGCCAATCCGAGGAACCGGCGTCGCGTGACGGCGTGACGCGATTCCGGGCGGCCGTTCACGACAGGGCCCTCTCGGCGAACGCCCGCGCGACCTCCGTCGCCTCGCCGATCTTCGTCGGGTCCTTGCCGCCGGCCTGCGCGAGATCGGGGCGTCCCCCCCCGCCCCCGCCGCAGACCTTCGCGGCCTCCCGCACCCAGTCGCCGGCCTTGAGCCCCCGCCTGATCATCGCCTCCGGCACCGCCGCGGCGATCGCGACCTTCGCCTCGTCCCCGGGGGCAAAGAGCATCGCGGCGGCATCCGGGCACAGCGCGCGGATGACGTCGAGCGCGGGCAGCAGCGCGTCCTTGTCGGCGGCATCGACGGTCTCGATGATCACGCGCGCCCCCGATGCCGCCGCCCGCTCGGCGAAGGCGCGCGCCTCGGCGACCGCCCCCTCGCGCGCGTCCGTCTGCGCCGACTTGCGATCGGCCCTGATGCGCTCCTTCAGCGGCGCGAGCGCCGCGTCGATCCGCCGGCGCATCGGCGCGGAGAGCGTCATGTGCTCGCACTGGCGCGCGATGTCATCGTGCGCTTCGGCGAGCTCCTCGCCTCCGAGCGTCACGGCGTGCGTCACGCGCTCGAGCAGCTCGCGGCCCGCCGCCTCCGCCGCGAGCGCCGCAGCCCCGGTGAGCGCGATGACGCGACGGATCCCCGCCGCCAGCGCCTGCTCGCTGAGCAGCACGAACCGCCGCGCCTCGTCCGTCGCTTCGAGATGCGTGCCGCCGCAGAACTCGACGGAGTGGGCGCGCCAGTCGGTGTTCCCGGGATCTGCGAGCAGGTCGGCGACCGGGCGCCCGATGCTGACGACGCGCACGGGATCGGGATACCGTTCGCCGAACACCGCGCGCAGGCCGTGGATCTTCTTCGCGGCCTCCACCGGGACCGTCTCGGCGTACACGGTCGCGCCCGCCGCGATCGCCTCGTTGACGAGGGCTTCGGCGCGCGCCGCCTGGTCGTCGCTCATCGCGCGGCTGCTCGTGAAGTCGAAGCGGAGCCGGTCGGGGGCGACCAGCGAGCCGCGCTGATGCGTGTCGTCGCCCAGGATCTCGCGCAGCGCGTGGTTCAGAAGGTGGGTGGCGGTGTGGTTGGCGGCGACCGACTGCCGCCGCGCGCGGTCGACGGTGACGGTGACGCGATCGCCCACGCTGAGCTTCCCGTCAACGACGCGACCGATGTGCAGCACGTACCCGCCGAACACCTGCGTGTCCTCGACCGTGAACCGGCCGCCCCCCGACGGCTGCCGCCCCGAGTACCCGCGCGCCGACGCGGCGCCGAGATCAAAGACGTCCGCCTCGATCTTCCCCGCGTCACCGACCTGACCGCCGGCTTCCGCGTAGTGGTTCGTCCGGCTCAGGATGACGGCGACGGTCGTTCCCACGTGGGCGACGTTGTCGAAGTCGCGGCCGTTCCAGATCGCCTTGATCTCGGCGCCGAGCGGGCGCACCGCGTAACGGGCGTCGTCAACCGTCGGCGCGACGCCCAGGTGACGCAGTCGCTCCATCGCCTCGGGCGGGAGCGCGATCTGCTCCTGTCTGTCACCGGTCGCGCGCGAGCGCTCGCGCGCTTCGTCCATGAGCGTCTCGTATCCGTCTTCGTCGACGGCGAGGCCGCGCTCCTCCGCCATCACCCGCGTGAGATCGATCGGGAAGCCGTAGGTGTCGTGCAGCCGGAACGCACTCTCGGCGGACAGCGTCGTCGCCCCGGCTTCCCGCGTCGCCGCGGCCGCCTCGTCGAACAGCGCAATGCCGCGGTCGAGGGTGCGCAGGAACTGCTCCTCCTCCTCGCGCAGCACGTCGGCGACCCGGTCTCCACAGCCCGCGAGATCGGGAAACGCCTCGACCAGTTGCTTCACGACGACGGGCACGATGTCGCACAGCGCCGCGCCCTCGACACCCAGCGTCTGGTGGGCATGACGGACGGCGCGGCGGAGGATCCGCCGGAGGACGTAGCCGCGTCCCTCGTTGCCGGGCAGTGCGCCGTCGCCGATCGCCACCGTGAGGCACCGCAGGTGGTCGGCGATGACGCGGTAGGCGATATCGACGGGGTCGTCCATGGCGCCGGTGTAAGGTCGCGCCCCGGTCCGCGCGGCGATCGCCGCGAAGATCGGCTCCCACAGGTCCGTGTCGTAGTTGCTCGATTTGCCCTGGAGCACGCGGACGAGACGTTCCAGCCCCATCCCGGTGTCGACGTGGCGGGCCGGCAGTGGTGTGAGCTTCCCCCCGGGGCCGCGGTCGAACTGGATGAACACGAGATTCCAGATCTCGACGACGTCCGGATGGTCGCGATTGACGAGGTCCGCGCCCGGAACGCGGCGGCGCTCCTCGTCGGGGCGGCCGTCGTAGTGAATCTCGCTGCACGGCCCGCACGGGCCGGTCTCGCCCATCTCCCAGAAGTTGTCCTTCCGTCCCCACCGACTGATCCGATCGGCGGAGACGATGCTCTTCCAGACGTCCTCCGCCTCGACATCGGGACCCAGCCCGTCTTCGTCGCTGCCAGCGAAGACCGTGACGTAGAGCCGGTCCGGGTCGATGCCCCAGACGCCCGTGAGCAGCTCCCACGCCCACTCGATCGCCTCGGTCTTGAAGTAGTCGCCGAACGACCAGTTGCCGAGCATCTCGAAGAAGGTGTGGTGGTAGGTGTCCTTCCCCACGTCCTCGAGGTCGTTGTGCTTGCCGCCGGCGCGAATGCACTTCTGGGTGTCGACGGCCCGGGTGTACGGCCGCTCGCCGCGGCCGAGGAACACGTCCTTGAACTGGTTCATCCCGGCGTTGGTGAAGAGAAGCGTCGGGTCGTCGTGCGGAATGACCGGGCTCGACGGGACGACCACGTGGGCGTGCCTCGCCCGGAAGAAGTCGAGGAACTCCTGCCGGACCCGCGTAGCGGTGCGGATGGGCGATTGGGTCGTCACTGCGGCTAGTGTAACCAATGTGGCTCGGTGGCCTGGAGAGGGCCCCGCGGCTATCCTCTGCGGTTCGCCCCAGCCCGGGGGTCTTTCGGAGACCGTCCGCATGAGTCAGTCCGCGCCCGCCCGCATGCCGATCGTGGGTGGGAACTGGAAGATGAACACCGACCTCGCCTCGGCCGTCGAACTGGCCGAGGACGTGGCGGCCGGCTGCACGCCCGACGTCATGGCGCGGTGCGACGTCGTCGTGTACCCGCCGTTCCCGTATCTCCAGGCTGTCGGCAAGGCCCTCGGACACCACGGCATGACGCTCGGCGCGCAGGACGTCTGCCCGGAGCCGAACGGAGCGTTCACGGGGGAAGTCTCGACCGGGATGCTGCTCGACCTGAACGCGATGATGGTGCTCGCCGGCCACTCCGAGCGTCGCCACGTCATCGGCGAGGACGACGTGCTGGTGAATGCGAAGGTTCGCGCCGCGCTCGCCGCCGGGCTGAGCGTGACGCTCTGTCTCGGGGAGACCATGGAGCAGCGGGAGGCGGGGCGCACCCGGGCGGTATGTCTCGAGCAGCTCTCCTGCGGGCTGCTGGACGTCGAGGCAATGCAGATGCGCGACGTCGTGCTCGCCTACGAGCCGGTGTGGGCGATCGGCACCGGCCGCACCGCGACCCCGGAGGACGCGCAGCAGGTGCACGCCGTGCTCCGCGACGCGCTCGCCGATCTCTTCGATACGCAGGTCGCCCACGCGACCCGCATCCAGTACGGCGGATCGGTCAAGCCGGCCAACGCCGCCGAGCTGATCGCGTGCCCGGATGTCGACGGCTTCCTGGTGGGAGGCGCGTCGCTCCACGCGGACGATTTTCTCTCGATACTGCGGTCGGTCGCCGACGCGGCTGTCCAGCTTCAGCGCGAGGCGAACGCATGACGACCTTCTTCATCCTGACCGTGCTCTTCATCATCGTCTCAGTGGCGATGATCCTGATCATCCTCGTCCAGCGCGCCCAGGGCGGCGGCCTGGCCGGCGCGTTCGGCGGCGCCGGCGGCGGCGGCACCGACACCGTGTTCGGCGGCCGTGTGGGGGACGCGCTCACCTGGGCGACCGTCGTGGCGTTCGTCCTGTATCTCGGTATCGCGGTGCTGCTCAACCGGGTGGACATCAGCGGGACAATCGCCCCGCCCCCGCCCCCGGCTCTCGAGGCGCCGCTCGAAGCGACCGAGCCTTCGTCGGAGCTTCCGGCCGATCTCGACGCGCCCGCGCCGGGCACGGGCACGAACGCCCCCGTCCTGCCGCCGCCGACCGGTTCGGACTCCCCGTAACCCAGGGCGCCGGCGTCCGGAGCAGGACCGGCAACCCAAGCGAGAACGCGGTTTGGCCCCGAACCACAGAGGCGCAGAGGCACAGAAGACAGGGCGGGCGCCGCATCGTGCCGGCGGACCTCGCCGTGCGCTCGGGACCCCCGATCACCGGCCGAACCGTCGATCGGGACGTGCGCACCGCAGAGGGTCGCGATGATTCGATCCATGACCGGCTTCGGCGGCGCCTCGACGCAGCGGGACGGGGCGCACTACGTCCTCGAGGTGCGTTCGCTCAACAACCGCTACTTCAAGGCGCAGGTCCGCCTGCCCGAAGAGCTCCAGGGGCTCGAGGCCGAGCTCGAGGCCGCGCTCGCCCGACGCATCAATCGCGGTACGGTCGTCATCGCCGTGCGTTTCGCCGACAACAGCGCCGAGGCCGCGGCGCAGATCAACGTCAAGGCCGTCCAGCGTTACCTCGACCAGGTGCTCGCGGTCGAAGGGCTCGACCACAATTCCGCCCGTTTCGATCTCGGTGCGCTGCTGGCGTTGCCGGGCGTGCTCATCACGGACACCGGCGAGGCGCGGCTCGAGCGCGTGCGGTCCGTCCTGCTCGGACTGCTCGACGAAGCGGTCGGCAAGCTCATCACCATGCGCGACCGCGAGGGCCGGGAGATCCACGCCGACCTGCACAAGCACTGCAGCGCGATCAACGAGCACGTCAAGGTGATCGCGGAGCGGGTTCCCCGCATCCTCGAGCTCTACCAGGAGAAGCTCAAGTTGCGCATGCAGAGCCTGCTCGAGAAGTCGAAGGCGGAGGTGCGCGAGGAGGATCTCCTGCGCGAGGTGGCGATCTTCGCCGAGCGGTCCGACATCGCGGAGGAGGTCGCCCGTCTCCAGGGCCACCTGTCCCAGATCACGGAGATCATCGACTCCGACCGCGACGAGCCGAGCGGCCGCACGCTCGATTTCATCGCCCAGGAGCTGCTGCGCGAGGCGAATACGATCGGCAGCAAGTGCCTCGACGTGGACGTGTCGCGCCGGATCGTCGAGATCAAGGGGGCGATCGATCGGATCAAGGAGCAGGTGCAGAATGTCGAGTAGAGGCATGAGGCACGAAGGCCCTTCCTCCTGATGCAACCCCCGCCGCCGAACTCGACACACATCCCCCACTTCGGCCCCGTCACCGACGACGATCGCGCCGACGATCGCGTCGACGATCGCGATCACTTCGACCCGGCGGAGCTCGCCATCGTGCTCAGCCACTACGACCTCGGCGTCGTCACGCGCATCCGCGAGTATCTCCGCGGCTCGCGGCGGGCGCCCAAGGTGCGCATCACGTCGGAGCGCGGCGAGTTCCTCCTGAAGCGACGCGCTCCCGGACGGGCGGACCCGAAGCGCGTCAGCTTTGCGCAGGACCTTCAGCTCCGGCTGGCCGAGCTCGGCTATCCCGTGCCGCGGATCGCGCTGACGCGCTCGCAGCCCCAACCGATGGTCAGGCTCGACCACCGGATCTACGAGGTGTTCGAGTTCGTCCAAGGTGAGCGGGATGACCGCTCCGTGGACGCCGCGCAGCAGGCCGGGCGCACGCTGGGCGAAATGCACCGCCTGCTTCGCGATCACCGCCCCGACCAGCCGCTCGACGCGGGCTCGTACCACGCGTCCGGCAATTTCGACGGCGCGGTGGACAAGGTGCCGCAGATGATCTTCGCCGCCGAGCCCTCGGAGTCGCTGGAGCGGTTGGAGGAGCGCTGCCTCTTCCTGCGGAAGGTCTACCACGACGCCGCCGCGCGGGCCGCGGCCGCTGGGCTGGAAACCTGGCCCCCCCGCGTCGTGCACGGCGACTGGCACCCCGGGAACCTCCTCTTCCGCGACGGGGTCGTGGTCGCGGTGCTGGACTTCGACTCCGCCCGCATGGAGCCCCGCGTCGTGGACATCGCCAACGCGGCCCTCCAGTTCTCGATGACGATCACCGATCCCGCCGATCCCGACGCCTGGCCGGAGCACCTCGAGGTCAAGCGGATCCGGGCCCTGCTCCAGGGGTATGATGAGGCGGCGGACGATCCGGTCTCGCCGGCGGAGCGGGAGGCCCTGCCGTGGCTCATCCTCGAGGCGCTGATCCTCGAGAGCATCCTCCCGATCGCCGCCACGGGCCGGTTCGCGCAGCTCAGCGGCGCTGCCTTCGTGCGCATGGTGATGCGCAAGGTCCGGTGGCTGCGACCGCGTGCGTCGAAGCTGGCGACCTACGTTGCCTGACCCATGTGTGGCCTGACCCATGTGTTGCCTGACCCAGCAGTCGCCTGACCCAGGAGTCGCCTGACCCAGCAGTCGCCTGACCCGGCAGTCGCCTGACCCAGCAGTCGCCTGACCCAGCAGGAGCCGTCATTGGTTTCATCATGGTCCTTCTCGTCGCGCGGGGCGGTCATCCTGGCCGCCGTGATCGCGTGGCCGAACGCCGGACCCGCCGCGGCCGGGCCGCAGTTGACGCTCGACCCGCGCGCCGACGACGATCGCCTGTTCGGTTTGCCGGCGATCAACGAGCTCCAGGCCGTTCGCCTCGATCCCGAGATCCTCGCGTGCGTCCGCGCGCTCGCCGACCCTTCCTACGAGCGGCGCGAGGCGGCGATGGATCGTCTCCTGGACGCCGACGCGTCCATCGAGCAGCTCTGCGCAGCGCTCGAGGAGCCGGGGCTGTCGCCGGAGCAGGAGTACCGGCTCCTCACGATCGTGCGGCAGGAGCTCCTGACCGCGCCGCGCGGCGCGGTCGGCATCAAGGTGGATCAACGCTGGTGGCCCAGCGTCATCATCGTCGAGGAGCTCATCGAAGGGCTTCCCGCGGCCGGCGTGCTGAAGATCGGTGATCGCATCACGCACCTTCAGGGCAAGCCGCTGCGCTCGTGGGACGACTTCCGCCGCGCCGTCCAGTCGCGGAAGCCGGGTGATCGCATCTCCATGACCGTGGAGCGTCCGGAGAACGGCGCGGTGCCGCCCGCTCCCGGGCGCGAGGACGACGGGAACTACGAGACGATGGCGTTCGAGATCACGCTCGGCTCGGCGGAGCATCTCGTCGACACCGAGACCGGGCTGCCGCAGCGCAACACCGACCTTGATCGCCAGCGTCAATCGGCGGCGAACGAGGCGACCCGTCGCTATTCGCCGCGCGCCGTCACAGTCAGGCTCGACGGCACGCCGGACGTCGTCGTCCGGGGCGAGTTCGACTTTGAGATCGAGAGCAACTCGCATGTCCAGGCCGTGATCCGCGAGCAGGCGATGATTCGCGACGGCTCGCTCTTGCTGACCCCCGAGCGTCGCGCGGAGCGTATGCGTCAGCTCGAGGTGTTCAAGCGTCTCGCGAGCGATCCGGCGCTCTCGCCGGAGATCCGCGACATGCACCAGCGGCTCGCGGAGCGCTACGCGGAGCTCATTCGGCGCTAGCAGTGTGAGTCGAAAAAGAGTCTCCACCACCGTCGGGTAGCTGTGTGCCCCGGTCCCTGGCTCGGCAAGGGCCGGGTGGCGTCGAGAGTCTCCACGACCGTCGAATCGTCGGGCGCCGTCACCGGACTTCCGACTCGCACGACCTGGCCCGGATCATTCCCGCCACGCGAATCGTGCGACGCCCCACAGGAGCACGAGGCCGAAGACCGCGGCCGCGGCCAGGAGTGCCATGCGCGCGAGGAAGAGCGTGCGTCCGGGCGGCCTGAGCGGCAGGTCGTCCTCGCGTTCGCCGACGTCCACCGCGTCCCAGTCGACGGCGTCTTCGGCGAGCGCGGCCCGGGCGCGGTCGAGATCGGCGCGTCGCACCATGACGGGAACGCCCCGGTACGCGTGCTCGAGCGGCACGTCGGCGTCGGCGGTGTCGAGGACCGTCGCGTCGATCTCGCGTTCGGCCAGGACGGCGGCGATGCTGTGGGCCTCGAACGGCGCGCCCGCCGTCGTCAGAATGACAAGATCGTCGCTCATGCCCGCTCCCCACTGCCGCCGAGCGCCGCCGCGAGCCGATCGGCGTCGTCCGGGCCGAACGCGGCGCCGGCGGTCAGGATGCGCCAATCGGAGACCTGCTCGATGTCGATCCACGTCCGGTCGCCCTCGTGAAGGCGGGCGACCGCGAGGGGCTCGTGCATGAGGCGGCCCTCCACGCGGTCGCGCTCCGCGCGGCACACCTCGAACCAGAGGTGCTCGCGCCCGCGGGCCTGGTCGTCGGGAAAGCCGGCCTTGACGCCGAACCGCGCGGTGTCGGTCGCGGCGGCGAACGCATCCACGAAGTGCGCCCACGCCGCACGGGCGAGCGCCGCCTGTCGATCCGTCGCGCGCGTCGTCACGAACACCGTCGCCTCGCCGCGCGCCCGCCGCGCGACGGCGTCGCGCGGCCACGTCCGGTCGTCGGGGTCTGCGCCGAACGCGCACACGACCGCGCTCGGGCCCGCATGCGCTTCCGCGCGGACCCCGGCGCGGTCGGACATGCCGCCGGGGGCGTCCTCGCTCACGTGCGGCGCGACGTCCTCCCACCGCCGCAGCGAGACGAGCAGGTCCGGCCCGATCTCGAAGGCCGTGCCGGGTGCCGGGACGTCGCGTTCGAGCAGGAGACCGGCGACGTCCTGGAGCAGGTCCGCCGCCTGCGCCGCCCGGGCGACCGGCACCTCGAGCATCTCCAGCTCCGGCCGGCCGCAGCGCCGCAGCCCGTGCGTGTGCAGCCACGTGACGCCGGCGCGCCCCTCGACGAGCTGGATCGTCCAGAGGACCTCGGCGGCCGGTTCGATGCCGCCGGGAGCGAACACGTTCTCGAGCTCCGCCCGCGGATACCAGCGCGTGGTGTCGAGGTCGAGGATCGCCGGGATCCGGGGGTATGCGCCGGCGATCGCATGGACGATCTCGCGAAACGCCGTGAGCGGGTCCGCGCGGTCGAGGAGCGTCTGGACGCCGAGCGCCCAGCGGCAGTCCGCGACACCGAGCGCGTCACGCTCGTGATCGTCGAGCGGCTGCGCGGGCTCGGCCCAGAGGAGGACGGGCGCCGACGCGCACGGCAGATCGACGGCGGCGCTCCACGCCACCGCGGGATCGTCCGCCGGGAGCGCTTCGCGCACCGCCGCTTCGCCCAGGTGCCGCGCGAGCGCCGCCACGACGTCGTCGAGCGCCGGCGCCGCGTCGTGCGGCCAGAGCGCGATGAGTGACGTCGGCTCGGGGGTGAGCGCGTTCCAGTCGGTCATGGCGAAAGTCTAGGTTCTGTCTGACGGATCGGGGATCGACCGGCGGCCGGCCCGCGCATCGGTGCCCGAGCCCGCGTCAGACGTCGATCATCCGCAGCATCGCCAGCACCGAGACGATCGTGATGAGCACGCCGAGAAAGACGCGTTGGCGGCTCAGCCGGACCTCGTCGCGGCGGTCGAGGTAATCGTCGAAATCCACCTGCTCGGCGATGATCTGGTCGAGCACCTCGTGAAGCTCGACGGCTTCCTCGGGACGCGTCTGGACGACGAAGCCGCCGCCGGGATCGGCGCCCGCGGCGTCCGTGACCGGCCGTCCCGTGGCGACGTCGATGACGCGCACGTCGTACTCCATCGCCTCGATCGACGTCGCGACCGCGCGGGCCTGCGGCAGGCCGTCGCACCGGAACAGGTCGCGCCATTGTTCGTCGCCGTGGAGCATTCCCCCAAGTGTACGACGCGGCGAAGGCGGCCGGAAGACTTTTGTTGACGCAGTGTCGCCCCGGCGTCGCGCGCCTCACCCCAGCGGGATTGACGCCACCTCGTCGTGCCGGGCGCCATCCGGCCGCAGCACGCTGCGCATCACCCTGACCTCCGAGACCCCGAAGGGCGCGATCGACAACGGGACGTCGGGGCGGGGCGAGAGCCTCGTCGGCGCGAGGAACCGGCACAGCGTGAGGTGCGGCAGGAACCGGTCGGCCGGCGCCCGCCGCGCACCCTGCGCCCCCTGCGCCAGCCGGAGGGCGAGCCGCCGCTTGAGCTCGAGCACCGTCGGCGGCGCGTCCGTCTCCGCGGCGACGAGCCGCGCGGGACCGCGCGCCGGCAGCGCGATGAGCCGCTGCGGCGTCAGCGTCGTCGCGGTGAGGCCCGCGGCGGCGCAGCCGACCGACTCGACGATCGAGCCCACGTCGCGCACCCGCGTGTCCCCAACGAACTGCAACGTCATGTGCACTTGCGCCCCCGGCGTCACCCGGTGCGGCGGCAGCTCGAGCGCGCCGATCGCTTCGCACAGCACCGCGGCGATCTCCGCGGGCGGGTAGATCGCGACGAACAACCGGACTGCATCGCGGCGATCAGGCGTAGCTGTGCAACCCCGAGATCGTGAAGTTGATGACGATCCAGTTGAAGAGCATCACGGCGCAGCCGATGAGGGCGAGCACCGCGGTCCACAGGCCCTTGTCCCGCACCTTCATTCGCGTGTGGATCAGCAGCGCGAAGATGATGAACGTGTTGAGCGCGAAGACCTCCTTCGGGTCCCAGCCCCACGGCCGGCCCCACGAGTGATCCGCCCAGATCGCGCCCATGACGAGCCCGGCCCAGAGCAGGATGAACGACAGCTCGAGCACGATCATCGTCGTGCCGTCGAGCACCTGGCCGAGGGTCGTGCGGGCGCGCGAGAGATACGCTCCGCCCTGCGGCGTCGTCATGATGAGCGAGCCGGCCCCGCCCACCCGGGCGTATTCATCGGCGCCGCCGGCGCCGCCGGCGCCGCCGTCGCGCAGCCACCGGATGCCGCGGTACGCCAGGTAGAGGAGGGCCGACACGGATGCCATGAAGATCAGGCAGTAGCTGAAGATGATCACGTTCGTGTGGATATAGAGCCACACGTCGTGCAGCACCGGCATGCGGTTGGAGATCGTCGGGTTGAGCTGAATCGGCATGAAGTGGGCGGCCATGAGGGCGACCATCGACGCCGCGCTGCTTCCGATCGCGAACATGCCGCGCACCGGCGAGCGCCGGAAGAGCACTTCCAGGACGACCGCGAAGCACCCGCCGAACCACGCCGCCGTCGTCACGGCCTCGAACATGTTCGTGTTCGGCCAGCGGTCCGCGACGTACCAGCGGAGCAGGACGGCGAACGTGTGCAGCCCGAAGGCCGCGACGAAGAGCGTCATGCCGAGCCACCGCGCGCCACGCCAGCGGAAGACGAGGTGCAGCACGAGCGGGATGAGCGCGAGGGCGTAGACGATCCACACCCATACCATGTGCTTCATCCGGAAATAGCGGCTCTCCCAGGCGAGCCGTCCGGTTGACGGGTAGAGCTCCGGGTTCACGCCCGCGAGCATCCCGGCGAGGTCGGCGCCGGCCTCGTTGACGCCGGCCGCGTCGCCGCGTCGCCATGCGTCCTGGAAGTCGTCCCAGCGGGCCTCGAGCCGCGTCGCCGCCTCCCCCCCGGCCGCCGCCGCCTCGTCGATCGTGCTCCACGGCTCGTCGAAGTCGCCGCCCGGCGGCGGCACGACGCGGAGCAGGTCGGCGAGCAGGTCCGGATCCTTCACGGTCACGGCCGTGTCGAGCGCGCGCACGAGACGCGCGGTGCGCAGCAGGTCGGTCTCGAGCCGCGCGAGCAGGGCGCGCACACGCGGGTCGAACAGCATCGGCTCGGAGATCATCCCCGTGTCCGTGAATCGCGCGAGACGCTCCTCGAGCCGCCGCCGCATCTCGGGCACGCGATCCTGCGCCCCCGCGGCGTTCGACGCCTTGTCGATGCTCTCCAGCTCCGCGCCGACCGAAGCCCGCAGGGCGGCGGCGATCTGCGCACGCATGAGCTTGCTCTTGACGGAGATGATCTCGGCGTCCTCGTACGCCTCCGGACGCAGCATGAGGTCGAGATAGGTCACCAGCGCGGGACGGTCCTCGTACGCATGCCGGCCCGTGACGTACGCCATCATCTCGCGCGCAAAGGACTCGAGCGCCTTGACGCGCCCTTCGCGGTGGACGGCGATGCGGCCGATGGGCTCGAGGTCGAGCCGCGAGTAGAACGCTTCGGGAGTCGGCGCGACCGGTCGGGTGGTCTGCGCGACCGCTGCGGTGACCAGCGACAGCAGGAGAAGGCACGAAGGGACGAAGACCCGGCGGCGCGAAGCCCCGGGCGAGTGTGCGCGGACGCCCGCCCGCGTCGTGCGTGCCGTCGCGTCTTCGAGTCTTCGTGCTCTCATCGGGATTCCTCCGCAGCACCGACCATGGCCGGCGCCTCGTTGACGTCGATGACGTCCTCCGCCCTCCGCGCCGCCGCTTCCGCGTAGACCCGATTCTGTCGCCGCCGCCTGATCGTCGGTTTGACGTAGAAGGCGTAGATCATCCCCACGACCGAGAGGCAGCACCCGACGAGCTGCACGTGCACGCCCTCGCGGTTGCCGACGCCCAGCACGGTGTAGTTGAGCCCCTGCGAGCCCGGATCGCCCGGACCCGTCGGCGCCGTCGGCGGGTCCCACTGGCTCTGGAAGAACCAGAAGCCGTCGCGCTCCTGCGGATCGTTGACGCTGACGGCGACGTCCTGCGACCAGGTTCCGTCGGGCTCGCCGAAGCGCACGCGGCTCGTCCAGTTGCGCACGCTGGCGCTGGACCCGCTGAAGCCGCCGATGTGGGCGGCCAGCTCGAAGTCCTCGAGCACCACGGGGTCGGGCAGCAGCATGCGCTCGCGCGAGAACATGACCTCGACGTGACGGCCGTCAGCGAGGTGCACGACGGTCGGCGCGTACGGAAAGCGCCGGAGCACCTCCTCGACCCGCCGGAAGGGATACACGTGATAGCCCAGCCAGCGCGACGCGACATTGCCGCCGGTCGGGACGTGCAGGCGAACCATCGACGCCTGGACGCCCACGTCCCGATCGCGCTGATGCTTCGGAACGACGAGCGGGCGCGTCTCCGAGCGGCTGCGGGCCGCGTAGCTCGTGACCGTGAGCGAGATGCCGTTGCGCACGCTCATCGGCTCGTTGAGCGTCACCGCCCGTTCCGACATCGTCCCGGAGTCGTCGGGCACGAGCAGCCGCAGTCGGCGCTCGTCGGGCCCGGCCACGAGCCGAAGACCGGTACGGCGTCCCGGCGTGTACGTGGTGACCAGGTTGTCGTCGAGGGCGCGACCGCCGGCGTGGGCGCCGGGGTCGGTCGCCGACGGCAGGTCGCGCTGGAGCTTCGGGTCGTCGAACACCCAGCGCGTGAAAGTCTCGTCGCCCTTGCGGATGTCGAGGATGGCCACGGAAAAGGTGCGGCCCTCGATCGCGAGATCGTCCTGCACGGACTTGACGCGGTACGCGTACGCCGATTCACCGAGCGGCGTGAAGGGATACGACTCGTCGGTGCCGGCGACCGCGGTGATCGGTTTCTCCTCCACCACCGACCCGTCGGCGAGCGCGACCCGGAGCAGCGAAGGCCGCGTCGCGCGCAGCGACTCCATCTCCGCCTCGTCGTCGAGCCAGCGGAACTCGATCACGCCGCCGCCGAGGACGCTCGCCTCGGGGTCGAACGCCCGCACCTCGAACTCCTGCCCTCGCCCGCGATCGTCGCGCAGAACGAGCGTCGCCGTGGGATCGAGACGATCGCCTCCTGGCACGCGCCGGGTCTGCATCGCCGCGTACCGCAGGTAGGCGCTGACGCGGAACTCGACGCCGGGGAGCGGATCGTCGGGATCAACGGCCGGCACCCGCACGTCGAGCGGCCGCAGCGGCGGCAGTGGGTCGCCCGGGGCGGTCCACACCTCCTCGTAGGACGCGACGTGGTCGTTGAAGCGCGGCATGTCGCGCACGGGGCGCTCGATCCACTCCGTGGCCCCCGCCTCGCGGAGATAGATCGCGGCGCTGCCCATCAGGTAGAAATGCTCCTGCGGGTCGTACGCGAGCTCGAGCGCAAGCGTCTCGTCCACGAGCGCCGTGCCCAGCGTCTTCTTCGCGCGGGCGAAGGGCTGCTGCGGATCGTCGGAACGGACGAGGTCCTCGGTGTACTGCGGGTAGCCGGCGAGCAGCTCGCGCACGAACAACCGCGTGGGGCTTTGCACCATCACCGAGACCTTGTACGCCTTCTTTCCCTCGTCGTCGCCGGAGAGCAGCTCCCACTCCGGCGTGATGCCCGAGACCTGGAGCACGTACGCGTCCTCGCCGGCCCCCACCCGCACGCGGTTGCCCGGCGTCGCGACGAAGCGCACCTCCGGGTGCCCCGCAACCCGCGCCACGACCTGCCGCCGCGCGACGGGCGTGTCGCCCTCCACCTTCGTCCCGAAGTACCAGACGCTGCCGAGCGCGAGCACGATGATGCCGGTGTGGATCATCCATACGCCGAGGTTGACGACGTTGAACGGAATGCGCCGGATCGTCGCGACCGTGAGGTTGAGACAGATCAGCGCGATGAGCACGTCGAACGGCCACCAGTGGAACCAGTCGAACTCGCTCAGCTCGATGCCGGGCAGCTCGCGGACCGACACCCACGCGTCCGGGCGGAGGATGAAGGGCCACTCCGTCGCGCCCGGCCCGATCGGCAGGCCGGCCGAGCCGATCGACGAGTACACGAAGAGGAGCAGCAGCAGGCAGACGCCGAGCCAGATGCTGCTGAAGAGGCGGAGGAGCCGGGATACGGGGCCTCGTGCCGGCGTTCGAGCGTAGTCCGTGTGCTGCATGGTCATGCGGGCCGTCGATTATAGAGAGGTGCGTGTGCGTCTTGCCCAGGACGGATCCAACGCGGAGGGCAGATCGGCAACGGACGTCAGGAAACTCCGGTCGCAGCTGCGGGTCGAATCCCGCCGCGGAGCGCGCCGGCGCCGAGGGCCGCGGGGAGCACTTCGAGCTACCTTACCCGGATCGGCCCGTCGTGCTGCACCTTCCGCCGCCGCCGCACTTCGACGCGGAGCACGCCGATCAGTCACCACCTCGCCCGCGCCGAGCGGCTCGAGAAGCTGCCCCAGCTCGGCCACGGTCGAACGTGAGGTCGACCACGTCGTCCGGACGCCGCCGGGATGTGCGGGGACGACGCAATCCGGATTCCGCGTCCGGAAATCGGTGGAAGCCCGCCGGACCCGGGATATCGTGCGCTCCATGACCACCATGACCACCGCCGCCATGCCGTCGCCCGGGCGGATGTACCGGGCCCTCGTCGAACGCGACTCGAGCTACGAGGGGGTCTTCGTCGTCGGCGTGAAGACCACCGGGATCTTCTGCCGGCCGACGTGCCCGGCGCGAAAGCCGAAGCCGGAGACCGTCGAGTATTTCACCGCGGCGGACGACGCGGTGCACGCCGGATACCGGCCGTGCCGCCGGTGCCGGCCCCTGGACGACGCATGCGCCCCGCCGGAGTGGGTCAAGCAGCTCGAGGACGCGGTCGACCGGTCGCCGACGCGGCGGCTGACGGACATCGACCTTCGCGCGATGGGCATCGATCCCGCCCGGGTGCGCCGCTACTTCAGGCAGCGCTACGGGATGACCTTCCACGCGTACCATCGGGCGCGACGCATGGGGCTCGCGCTCGCCGCCGTACGTCCGGCGACGAACGGGAGCCCCGAGCGGAGCCGCGACGGTGTCCAACGCACGATCGACACCATCGGCCTCGACCACGGCTACGGGTCCGCGAGCGGCTTCCGCGACGCGTTCTCGCGTCACTTCGGCGCGCCCCCGGGACGCGGTGACCGCTGCACGTGCCTGCGCGCACGGCGGATCGAGACGCCGCTCGGCGCGATGCTCGCCGTCAGCGCGGACGATGGTCTGTGCCTGCTCGAGTTCGTCGATCGCCGCGGGCTCGACACCCAGATCGCGGATCTGCGCAGGCGGCTCGACGCGGTGATCGTGCCGGGCGACGACGCGCACCTGGCGACGATCGCAGACGAGATGGGCCGGTACTTCGCGGGCGAGCTGAAGAGGTTTACCGTACCGCTCGTGCAGCCGGGGACCGACTTCCAGCGGGCGGTCTGGCGCGAACTGCGACGGATCCCGTTCGGTGCGACGCGGTCGTACGCTGAGATGGCGACGAACCTCGGTCGTCCCGGGGCGCACCGCGCGATCGGGCACGCGAACGGCCGCAACCGCATTGCGATCGTCGTGCCGTGTCACCGCGTGATCCGGACGGACGGTTCACTGTGCGGGTACGCGGGCGGGGTGTGGCGGAAGCAGCGGCTCCTGGAGATCGAACGCGGGGCCTGGCCGACGGCCGGCGCCAGCGGAGAGCAGGAACGGCCCGCCATCACCCTTCCAGGGCAAGCAGCTTCCCGCAGATCACCGCGAACCGCTTGCGCGCCGCCTCCACGTCGGCATCCTCGTCCGCCAGGGTCGCCTTGAGCGCCGCGAAGTCCGACCGCAGCTTCCTGCCCTCCGGCGTCGCGTCGTCCGCGAGCCTGCCGTCAACGACCGCCATCTGCGTCTCCCACGCGTCCCGGCAGCGGTCCGCGAGACGCTTCGCGGCGACGAGCGCCTCCGCGCGCTCGGCCTGGGTCACGCCGGCGGCGTCGCGTGCGAGGCGGCGCTCGAGCCGTTCGAGCCCGGATATGGCGGACTTCACCTGGCGGCTCACGACGTTGACGGAGAGGCCCATCTCTTTCACGGACTTCCTCGCGTTCGGGAGCTCGCCCCACGCCAGGGCGAGGCCGCGATCCTCGTCAACGTCGTAGTCGGCGAACGGATTCGCCGGCAGCGCCGGAACCTGGTCGTTGAGCAGGCCGCAGACGTACATCTCGCTGCGGATCGCGGCCAGCTCGTCGCACATCGCGATGTAACGGCGCCGCAGCGACGATTGGGACTTCGGCGAGGGCATCTGGCGATCGATCGAGTCGATCGAGTCCTCGACGCTGGCGAGACGCCGTCCGAGCGCCTTCACCGGCGCGGCGGCCTCCTCGAGCGTCTCCCGCGAGCCGGCGATCTCGACGAGCACGCGACGGCTGTCGCTCACGTCGACGCCTGCGGGCGTCTCCACTTCCGGGTTCGGCTCGTCCTCGACGTCGCGTTCGGGGCCGGGATCAGTCGCGGCGCCGGCCCGCTCCGGTATCCTCGCCACCGCGTCCCGGACGGCGCGCTCGAGTGCGGGCCCCCGCGCCCGGTCGCTGATGCACACGCCCTCGTGATCGAGCAGGTACATCGCGGGGATCGAGTTGATGTTGTACTTCTTCGCGAGCCGCGTCTTCCAGCCGCCGCCCTCCATGACGTGGTGCCAGCTCATCTTCTGGGCGCGGGCGAAACGCTCGAACTTCTCCCGGTCCGAATCGAGCGAGACGCTGACGATCTCGAAGCCCTGCTCCCTGTACTTCGCATACGTCTCCCGCACGTTCGGCAGCTCGCCCACGCACGGGCCGCACCACGTCGCCCAGAAGTCGATCAGCACGACCCTGCCGCGCAGCGCCGCGAGGTCGAGCGGTCGGCCGGTCAGGGCGTCCTTCGCCTGGAACGGGGGAAATCGCTTGCCCTGGTAGCTGTCGTTCGCCGCGGCGCCCGCCGTGGCGACGGCCGCCGCGAGCATGACGAGAGCGAGCCGGGATCGTGCGTTCATGGGATCTTCCTGCCTGGATCTTCGTGTCTGGACCTTCCTGTCTGAACCTTCCTGTCTGAACCGTGCTTGCCTGGACCTTCCTGCCTGGAACCGGCCTCCAGCGCGGGGCGTCGTCCGCCCCCGGCCGGCCTGATTCGAACGGGCCGGTGCGAGCGTGCGCGGAGGCACGACGGAGTGCCCGGGCTAGTAAGCATAGACGCCCCGCCCCGTCTTGTTCCCGAGCCGCCCCGCGACGACGAGCTGACGCAGCCGGGGCGACGGGAAGTACTTGTCCTGTCCCAGCTCGTTGTAGAGCACCATCATGATGTCGTGGCAGACGTCGAGCCCGATGAAATCGGCGAGGCGCAGCGGCCCCATCGGGAAATTGCAGCCGAGCTTCATGATCTCGTCGATGTGCTCGGGCTCCGCGACGCCGTCGTTCCAGGCGTGGAACGCCTCGTTGATCATCGGCATCAGCACGCGATTGGAGACGAACCCCGCGCGGTCGTTCGCCGGCACCGGCGTCTTGCCCATTTGCTTCGCCAGCGCGATCGTTCGCTCGGTGGTCTCGGCGCTGGTGGCGAGACCGTTGATGACCTCGACGAGACTCATCACCGGCACCGGGTTGAAGAAGTGCATGCCGATCACGCGCGACGCGTCGTCGCCGAGGCCGGACGCGAGATCGGTGATCGAGATCGAGGACGTGTTCGTCGCGAGCACGATGTCGTCGCCGAAGACATCCCGCATCTGCCGGAAGATCTTCTTCTTCAGGTCGGCGTTCTCGGTCGCGGCCTCGACGGCCCACGCGGCTTCACGCGTCTCGTCGATGTCGGCGTGGTAGCTCATGCGGGCCGCCGCGGCGTCGGCGTCGGCCTGCGTCATGCGCCCCTTCTCGACGTTCCGCGCGAGCGTCTTCGCGTGGTACTTCTTCGCGCGATCGAGCTGATCCGGGGCCACGTCGACCTGGTACGCGCGGATCCCGCTCATGGCCGCGGTCAGCGCGATCCCGCAGCCCATCGTTCCGGCGCCGATGACGGCGATGCTGTTGACTTCGCTCATTCGCGTAGCGTAATGCCAATCCGGCAACGGCGTCAGTCGCACGGCCGGAGCAGGCCGCGATCTTCGAAGCGGGCACGGCGCCCGCGGGTGCGGGGCGTCACTCGGCCCGCAGGGCCGCGCGTCACGGCGTGGCCCGCACGCGTGGGCGGTCAGGCGGACGCCGCCCGTCAGAAAGCGTCGTATGTCTCCGGCGGCACGCGCTCGCGCACCGCGATCCCGCTCAGCGATCGCTCGCCGCGATCGGCCGACAGGAGGATCCGGCCGTACTTTCGCCAGTTGTGCCAGGGCGAGCTGAACCGCGGCTCGGCATCGTCGGCATTCGCGTAGTAGTCCCACTGCTCGACCAGGCCCGAGTCGTGCGCGACGTAGACGTGGTACTTGTTCTGCGGCGTCACGCCGACGTCGCGAAACGTGAGCTCGAGCACGTCGGCGGCGCGACCGTCCTCCATGTCGCGCGACCCGAGATGGCGGAGCGTCACGCCCGTGTCCTTGAGCTTGTACGGCATGAGGAGCCAGTACGTGTCGTTGATCCAGACACGCCGGCCGCCCTCGAGCATCTCGGCGAGCCGGGCGGGATCCGTTACCTCGCGCCCGCTCTCCGTCGCGCGGCCTTCCCCCGTGTTCACGTTCATGAGGATCACGTACGGCGTGCCGGACTCGCGGCCCTCGCCCGCGATCCGCACGTCTCCCGTGTAACGATCCCACGTGTACCGGCGGCTGCCGAAGAAGTCGAACTCGATGTGTCGCGTCGCGTCCCACGCTTCGCGTCCGCCCATGCGCTCCATCACGTCGTCGGCGAGCGCGACGGCGGCGGGATCACTCCCGGCGTCGTCGAAGCCGGGGGCCGGGGGGTTGGCGGTGGCGCATCCGGCGAGGAGGACGAGGGCGGCGAGGGCGATGCGCATGGAGGGTGCTCCCTGTGGAGGAGGCGACGCGCCCTCCGCCGCCGGCGTCTCAGTCAGTCCAGCTCTTCAGGGCCGGGCCCGTGTAGTTCGCCAAAGGCCGGATGATCCGGTTGTTCCGGTGCTGCTCGATGATGTGCGCGCACCAGCCGGAGACGCGGCTTGCGACGAAGATCGGCGTGTACTGCGGAACCGGGATCCCCATCACGAAGTACGTCATGCCGCACGGGAAGTCGACGTTCGGGTGGATGCTCTTCTGCTCCAGCATGATCCGCTGGACCTCGTCGCCGATGTCGAACCACTTCTTCGCGTCGGCGCCGCGTTCGGCCGCCACCTTGAGCCCCCACCCCCGCAGGATACCGGCCCGGTGGTCGCCGTTCTTGTACACGCGGTGCCCGAAGCCCATCAGCTTGCGCTTCTCGGCGAACGCCCGGTCCATGAAGTCCCGGACCGTGCCGCCGCTCGAAACGTGCGTGTCGATCTCCTTCAGCATCTCCATCGCCATCTCGTTCGCGCCGCCGTGCAACGGGCCCTTCAGCGCGCCGATCGCGCCGCACACCGCCGAGTGCATGTCGGTTTCGGTGGAGGCGATGACGCGGGCTGCGAACGTCGATGCGTTGAAGTCGTGCTCGGCGTAGAGGACGAGCGACACGTCCATGACGCGGGCCACGATGTCGCTTGGCCTGTCACCCGTCATGCACCACAGGAGATTCGCGGCGTGGTCGAGGGACGGGTCGGGTTCGACCGGCGTCCTGCCGTCGCGCACCATCTGGCCGTACCCGATGATCGACGGGATCCGTGCGAGCAGCCGCTTCGCCTTCCGGAGCTCGGCCGCGGGGCTGTTGTCCTCCACTTCGGGATCGAAGTGAGAGAGGTAGCTCACGCCGGTGCGCAGGACCGACATCGGGTGCGAGTCCAGCTCCGCGCGGGCGATGTCGCGCAGGAGCGTCTTGAGCCCGTCGGGAATCGGCCGCATCCCGACCAGCTCGCGTCTGAACGCGTCCAGCTCCGCGGCGTCGGGCTTGTGACCCACGAGGAGGACGTGGGCCACCTCCTCGAAGGTCGCATGCTCCGCGAGGTCGGCGATCTCGTAGCCGCGATAGATCAGGGACGTCTGGTTGACCGAGCAGATTTCCGTGTCGCCGATGGTCTGGCCGGCGAGCCCCCGGGTGTCTCTCTGAGCGGCGGTGGTCATAGGTGAATGGTAGCGGGAGGGGAGCGACGACGCGACGCGACGGCGGGCTGCCGATCCATCACCGGCGACGCAGCGCCGACCCATCACCGCCGACCCATCACCGCCGACCCATCACCGCGACCCAGCACCGCGACCCATCACCGCGACCCAGCGCCGCGACCCAGCGCCGGGGCAGGGACCGCGGGGCCCGCGTCGTCTTCGCCGTTTCCCTCTTGACTTATTTGTAGCACATGCTACATTTCTTCGATGCCCTCCGTGAACGCGAGCATCCCGTTCGCCAAGGTCCGCCGGGACCATGCGACCGAGACTGCGGAAGACTACGTCGAGGCCGTGTCGGACATCGTGCGCCGCGACGGCGTGTGCCGGGTCAAGCACCTCGCCCGGCACATGGGCGTCTCACACGTGACCGTCACCCGGATCATCGCCCGCCTCCAGGACGAGGATCTTGTCCGGACCGAGCCGTACCGCCCGATCGAGCTCACCGCCAGGGGCGAGCGTCTCGCCGCGCGGTGCCGCCGGCGCCACGAGACCGTGCTCGCCTTCCTGCGGGCGCTCGGCGTGCCCGAGGACGACGCGCGGCGCGACGCGGAGGGAATCGAGCACCACGTCGGCGAGCGCACGCTGGTGTGCATGCGCCGCTTCGTCAAAAAGACCGGCCGCCCGGCCCGAGGGTCCCGCTCATGATCACGCCGTCCCCCCGTGGGTTTCCCGCCCTGCCGATGCTGGCCGCCTGCGCGGGGCTGCTGCTCGCGTCTTGCGCGCAGCAGGCCGAGCCGGCGACGGACACCCCCGACCGCTTCACGATCGTCTGCACGGTGGGCATGGTCGCCGACATCGTGAGCCACGTCGCCGGCGAGCGCGGCGTCGTCACCAACATCATCGGCGAGGGCGTGGACCCCCACCTCTACAAGACGACGCGCAACGACGTGGCGAAGCTGAACGCCGCCGACATCATCTTCTACTCGGGCCTCATGCTCGAGGGGAAGATGGCCGACGCGCTCGTCAGGGTCGCCCGTGGCGGCAAGTCCGTGTACGCGGTAACGGAGCTCATCGACGAGCAGTACCTCCTCGAGCCCGAGGGGTTCGCCGGTCATCACGATCCGCACGTGTGGATGGACGTCGCCGGGTGGATGAAGGCCGTCGAGGCCGTCGCCCGGTCGCTCAGCGAGGTAGACCCCGACCACGCCTCGTCCTACCGCGAGAATGCGTCGAGGTACCTCGAGGAGCTGGAGCGGCTCGACGCGTACATCCGAAGGGGCATCACGTCGATCCCGGAAGCGAGCCGCGTGCTCATCACGGCGCACGACGCATTCAACTACTTCGGCCGCGCGTACGACATCGAGGTGCTCGGGATCCAGGGCGTCTCGACCGAATCGGAAGCCGGCCTCGACGACATCAACCGCCTCGTGGACATGATCGTCGATCGCGGCATCAGGGCCGTCTTCGTGGAGACGAGCGTCGCGGACCGGAACGTGCGGGCGCTCATCGAGGGAGCCGCTTCGCGCGGCGCCGATCTCGTCATCGGCGGCACGCTGTTCTCTGACGCGATGGGCGCACCCGGCACCTACGAAGGCACTTACGTCGGCATGCTGGATCACAACGCGACGCTCATCACGCGCGCCCTCGGTGGGACGGCCCCGGAGCGCGGGATGCAGGGCAGGCTCGCGAAAGGCAGGGATCACTGATGCCGTTGCGCGCCGACCAGACCGACCCGGCCCCCGCGACGACCGCGGCCGAAGCGATGCCGCATCCGATCGCGACCGGGGCGGAGCATCCGCCCGACGCGCCGCTGTCGATCCACGACATGACCGTCGCGTACCACCGGAAGCCCGTCCTCTGGGACGTCGACTTCGACGCCCCGGAGGGCAAGCTGACCGGCATCATCGGCCCGAACGGCGCCGGCAAGAGCACGCTCCTCAAGGCCGCCCTCGACCTGGTGCCGAAAGCGTCGGGCCGCGTCCTCTTCTACGGCAAGCCGTACGCGAAGCAACGTCACCTCGTGGGATACGTGCCCCAGCGGGAGAGCGTGGACTGGCAGTTCCCCGTCAACGCGCTCGACGTCGTGACGATGGGCCGCTACGGCAAGCTCGGCTGGCTCCGGCCGGTCACGCGCGCCCACCGAAGCGCCGCGCTCGAAGCGCTCGACCGCGTCGGCATGGCGGACTACGCGCGACGCCAGATCAGCATGCTCTCCGGCGGCCAGCAGCAGCGCGTGTTCCTCGCGCGCGCCCTCGCCCAGGACGCCCGGATCTACTTCATGGACGAGCCGTTCGCCGGCGTGGACGCCGCCACGGAGCAGGCGATCGTGGCGCTGCTGCGCGACCTGCGCACGTCGGGCAAGACCGTGCTCGTGGTGCACCACGATCTCCAGACCGCCCGGCGATACTTCGACCACGTCCTGCTCCTGAACATGCGCATCGTCGCCGTCGGGCCGACGGAGGAGGTGTTCACGCCGGAGAACCTCCGCAAGACGTACGGCGGCCGCCTGACGCTGCTCGAGGAGGCGGCGCAGGCGCTGTCGCGGCGGGGAACCCCATGA
>CAZXBB010000393.1:0-11433 GCA_964638815.1 uncultured Isosphaeraceae bacterium | reverse complement strand
CCGGCCGGCGCGTCAGAGCGCAAGCGGAAGCGCCAAACGGACGATCAACTGCGTCACCACGATCGCGTAGACGCCCGCCACGAGATCGTCGACGAGAATCCCCCATCCGCCGCGCAGTCGTTGCAGTCCGTTCGCCGGCGGCGGCTTGACGATGTCGCAGAGGCGAAACGCGAGGAACGCCGTCGCGGCGAGCGCGAGGTTCCAGGCGGCCGAGGGCGCATCCGCGAACGCGCGCCACGGCAGCGCGAGCAGCACGATCGCCTGGCCCGCGACCTCGTCGGCGACGACCTGGCCGGGGTCCTTCCTCCCGAACAGCGTCTCCGCGACGCCGCCGTACTTCACGCACGCCCACGAGAACACGAGGGCCACGGCCACGAGCGTCACATCGACGATCAGGAGGTCGCCCCGCGTGATGCCGTCGCGTCCGAGCACGCCGACGAGCACCAGCGCGAGCGCGGGCGGCGGCGTCGACCCCCAGGTGCCGGACGCCGGCTTCATGAACCCGAGGCCCCCCGCGGTCAGCAGCAGGAGTGCGGGCCTGCCGGCCTTCACGACGGCGTCTCCGACGGGCTCAGCATGCGCCGGAGCCCGAATATGTACGGGAGCCCCGACCAGACGGTGACGATGAGCGTCAGGTAGGCGAGGCCGTGGCAGAGCACACGGGCCCACACGGCATCCGCCGGGTGGAAGTTCACCGTGAGCGTGAGGATGCAGGGGATCGTGATCGACTGGAGGATCATCTTCGCCTTGCCCGACCGCAGCGATCCGAGCGCGACGCCCTTCGACTCGATCACGCCGCGCACCGCCGTGACGAGCAGCTCGCGTGCGACGATCAGGACCACCATCCACGGGTACACGGCGGTCGCCATCGTGAAGAAGGAGTCGTCCTCGACCCACGGCTGGTAGACGAAACGCGGGCCGGCGAGATAGATGAAAGCCCCGAGCACGAGCACCTTGTCGCAGAAGGGGTCCATGATGCGGCCGAACGTGGACTGGGCGTCCCATCGGCGGGCGAGATACCCGTCGAAGGCGTCGGTGATCGCCGCCAGCACGAAGAGGACGATGGCGACGTTCGCCCACGCCGTGTTCGTGTCCGGATACCGGTACGCGTTCAGCGCGGCGAAGAATCCGCCGGCGATGAAGAGTCGCAGCACCGTCAGCGTGTTGGGGAGGTGG
Organism: uncultured Isosphaeraceae bacterium; assembly: GCA_964638815.1. Lineage (GTDB taxonomy): Bacteria > Planctomycetota > Phycisphaerae > Phycisphaerales > SM1A02 > CAZXBB01. The sequence goes on along the minus strand of CAZXBB010000393.1, from coordinate 10,257 downwards.
CGCCGGTCGAGGAGGGGCATGCGGGGCATGCGGGGGATGGTACCTCGCCCGGCTTGCGGGCTCGCCTCGCCCGGCTTGCGGGCTCGCCCGGACAGGCATATCTTGGCCCGCCGGGGTCATGCCGCCGAAGCGGTCTCCCAATCGGTCTTCAAGAAGCGCGTGGATGGCTCCCGCAATCCTTTACACAGTCTGCGTCCTGGGCGCCCTCGGCCTCTATCTCGTGGTCCGTCCCGGCGGGCTCGGCGGGGCTCGCGGCCGACGGATGCGGGCGGCGGGCGCGATCGTCGGGCTGGGGGCGTTCGGCTACCTCGTGGTCAAGGCGGGTGAGGCCGTCGGCGCCCCGGCCGGGGCCGATCGGCCCGAGGTCTTCTACGCGATCTTCAGCCTGATCGCCGTCGCGTGCGCCGTGCAGATGATCACGACCAGCCGGCCGGTGTACTCGGCGCTGTACTTCGTGCTCGTCGTGCTCTCGTCCGCCGGCCTCTTCCTCCTCCTCGAGGCGGAGTTCATGGCGTTCGCGCTCATCATCGTCTACGCCGGGGCGATCCTCATCACCTACATGTTCGTCCTCATGCTCGCGCAGCAGGCCCCGAGCTCCGACGAGCCGGAGGTCCAGCCCGAGTACGACCTGAATCCGCGGGAGCCGGCCGCCGGCGCGATCGTCGGCTTCATCCTCCTCGCGCTGCTGACCCGCATGGTCCTCGACGGCACGCCGGCGCTGCCGACGCCGCCTTCGACCGCCGAGGTTCTGCGGGAGTCGTGGGCCGAGCTGGAGCGGATGCCGGGGCGGCTGGAGGACGAGATCGATCGCCAGGTCGAAGAACCGTTCGCGATGTCGTTCGAGAACGGCGTGCCCCGGCTCGAGATCGATGGCGACGGCCTCGGGGCCCGCGTCGAGTACTCGCGGGCCGACGGGACGCTCGGGAAGGTCGAGCTGCCGGCCGGGCTGCGTCCGGAGAACGTCCAGCGCGTCGGGCTCTCGCTCGTCGGCGACTTCCCCGTCTCCCTCGAGCTGGCCGGCGTGATCCTCCTCATGGCGATGTTCGGTGCCGTCATCCTCGCCCGCCGCCAGATCGAGCTGACCGAGGACGAGAAGCGCGAGGCCGCCGGGATGCGACGCGTGGGTCACCACGACGACCCCGCGGCCGGGGGCCGGGGGCCGGAGGAGGTGGCCGATGCCTGACCTGCTCCTCTTCGCCGCGGGCGAGCCGTTCTCGAGCCTGTCGCTCGCGCACTATCTCCTCACGAGCGCGGCGCTCTTCGTCATCGGCTTCGTCGGGTTCCTCACCCGCCGCAACATGATCGTGATGTTCCTCTGCACGGAGCTCATCTTCCAGGCCGCGGCCATCGCGATGATCGCGTTCGGCCGCTTCCACTTCGACGTCTCCGGGCAGGTGTTCGTGATCTTCCTCCTCACCGTCGCCGCGGCCGAGGCCGCGCTCGCGCTCGCGCTCGTCGTGCTGCTCTTCCGGCGTCGCGAGACGCTGAGCGCCGATGCGTGGTCGGAGCTCGCGGAATGACGGGTTTCCTCGACACGCTCACGCTCGCGGCCGCCGATCCGACGACGTTCCCGATCGCCCGCGAGGTCGTCGAGGGTCTCGGCTGGGCGGGCTGGATCCTGTGGCTGCCGCTCATCGCGCTCGTCGGCAACGGCGTCTGCTGGGCGCTCGACGTGAAGAGCAAGGCGCCGGCGTGGCTCACCGTCGCGCTCCTCGGCGGCGCGTTCGCGGTCACCATCGCGCTGCTCGCCGGGTACGAGGAGCCGGTGACGATCAGGCTCTTCGAGTGGTTCCGACTGTCGTGGGGCGAGGGCTCGTCCGCGGCGACGTTCACTGCGCCGTTCGCGCTGTACGTCGATCGCCTCACGCTGCTCTGGATGGTCTTCGTCACGGGGCTCGGCACGCTCATCGCACTCTACGCGAGCGAGTACATGGAGGCCGATCTCGGCCGCGGGTACGCGCGCTTCTTCGCGGGCGTGAGCGTGTTCCTCGTCGCGATGAGCGCGCTCGTGATGAGCAACAACCTGCTGATGCTGTACCTCGGCTGGGAGGGCGTCGGCTTCGCGTCGTACTGGCTCATCGGCTACTACTACCAGAGGCCCTCGGCGGTCGCCGCGGCGAAGAAGGCGTTCATCGTCAACCGCATCGGCGACCTCGGCCTCGCGCTCGGCCTGTACCTGCTCTACCACTACTTCGGCACCATCGAGTACGCGGGGATCTTCGGGAAGCTCGGCGCCGTCGATCCGGAGACGGCCGCCGCCGGCGGGTGGATGCTGAAGGTCGTTCCGTTCCTGCTCATGATCGGGGCCTTCGGCAAGAGCGCGCAGCTTCCGCTCTACGTCTGGCTGCCGGACGCGATGGAGGGCCCGACGCCGGTGTCGGCGCTCATCCACGCGGCCACGATGGTGACGGCGGGCGTCTACCTCCTGGCCCGCATGTTCCCGGTCCTGGAGGCGCTGCACCCAGCGGCGCTGCCAACCGTCGCGTGGGTCGGCGGCCTGACCGCGCTCCTCGCCGCCACGATCGGCATGGCGCAGTTCGACATCAAGCGCATCATGGCCTACTCCACCGTGAGCCAGCTCGGCTACATGTTCATGGGCATCGGCGTGCTCACGACGTTCGGCGGCGCGTACCACGTGTTTACGCACGCGTTCTTCAAGGCGGTGCTGTTCCTCACGTGCGGCGCGATCATGCACGGCTTCGCCGGGCAGCTCGACCTTCGCAGGATCTCCGGCCTCCGCCACATGCCCGGCTGGCGCATCGTCAGCTACACGATGCTGTACGCGTGCCTCTGCCTCGTGGGCTTCCCGTTCATCACGAGCGGCTTCTACTCGAAAGACATGATCATGGCCGAGGCGTTCGTGACGCACGGCCCGGGCTACGCGGTCCTCGGCGGTATCGCGGTCTTCACGGCGCTGCTGACCGCCTACTACACCTTCCGCGTGTGGTTCCGCGTGTGCGCGGGCCCCGTGAGCTTCGAGATGGGCGACGACCGCCACGGCGACGACGACCACGACGACCACGGCCACGCCGAGCCGCACGCCCCGCGACTGGCGATCAACTTCGTGCTGGTCGTGATCACCGCCGGCGCGGCCGCCGCCATCTTCCTGAAGGGCTGGGTCGGCGATGCGGTCGCGGGCTCGAGCGCGATGGTCGCCGCGGAGCCGCACGAAGCGGGCGGCGGCTTCTTCTCCGACCCGCACCGCTGGATGATGCTCGTCGCGAGCGTCACGACCCTCGCCGGCATCGCGATCGCCTGGTGGTTCCACCTGGCGAATCGCAAGGCGGCGGACAGCCTCAAGCAGGCCCTGACCGCGAACGTCGCGACGCGCTGGCTGCCGGTCGCGATGGAGAACAAGTGGTACGTCGACGAGATCTACGACTGGATCATCGTCCGCCCGCTGTGGTGGGTGGGCGGCCACACGCTCGCCCTGATCGATCGCTACATCGTGGATCTCTTCGTGATCGACGGCATCGCGAAGCTCCCGCGCTGGCTCGCGAAATCGTTCCAGCCTCTCCAGAACGGCATCCTCCAGTCGTACGCGGTCTCGATGGCCGGCGGCGTCGGTCTCGTGGCCCTCCTCGTGGTGTACATGCCCGACCTGCTCGAGCTCATCACCGGCTGGCTCGGCGGGGGAGGCGGATCGTGATGGTCACGCTGCTGCTCATCCTGCCGCTGCTCGGCGCCGCCGGCATCGCGATCGCGCCGGCGCCGCGGGCCCGGTGGATCGCGCTCGCCGCGTCGTCGGCGGTGTTCGTGGTCAGCGTCATCCTCGCCCTGGGTTTCGGCGGCTGGGACGGCGGCTTCGGGCTCGAGACGCAGATCGGCTGGCTCTCGACGTTCGGGATCACGCTGAACATGCACGCCGACTCGGTGGCGATGCTGCTCGTGCTGCTCACGACGATGCTCATGCCGCTCTGCGTGATGGGCTCGTTCACCGCGATCACGTCGCGCATCCGCGAGTACTACGCCTGGCTGATGGTGCTCCAGGCCGCGATGGTCGGCGTGTTCCTCGCCCGCGACCTCGTGTTCTTCTACATCTGCTTCGAGTTCACGCTCGTGCCGATGTTCTTCCTCATCGCGATCTACGGCGGTGAGAACCGCATGCGGGCCGCCACGAAGTTCTTCATCTTCACGTTCACCGGTTCGATGATCACGCTCGCCGGTCTCGTCTACGTGGCCTGGAGCTACGCGGACGCGGCGGGGGAGTGGTCGTTCGATATCCCGGCGCTCACCGCCTTCACGGCGACGAGCATGACCGCGTCGCAGCAGGCAGGGGTCCTGCTCGCGCTCATGGCGGGGTTCGCGGTGAAGGTGCCGCTGTTCCCGGTGCACACCTGGCTGCCGCTCGCCCATACCGAGGCGCCGACGGCCGGCTCGGTCATCCTCGCCGCGGTGCTGCTCAAGCTCGGCACGTACGGTCTCTACCGGTTCGTGCTGCCGATGGTGCCCGAGGCCGTCGTCGCGTACGCGCCCTTCATCGCGGTGCTCTCGATCATCGGCATCCTCTACGCGGCGCTCATCTGCTGGGTGCAGAACGACATCAAGAAGCTCGTCGCGTACTCGTCGGTGAGCCACCTCGGGTTCTGCGTGCTGGGCCTGGTCGCGCTCAACCCGATGGGGCTCCAGGGAAGCGTCCTGTACATGCTCAACCACGGGCTGAGCACCGGGGCGCTCTTCTTCCTGGTCGGCATGATCTACGAGCGGTACCACACGAGGGACATGAACAGCGTCGGCGGCCTGGCGAAGCGCATGCCGGTGTGGGCGTTCTTCATGGTCTTCTTCGTGCTCTCGTCAGTCGGGCTGCCGGGACTGAACGGGTTCGTCAGCGAATTCCTCTGCCTCATCGGCGCGTTCACGGCGAGCGGCGACCTGGTCCGCGCCGACGGCGGCGTGGTCGCGTACCCGGGCGTCCTCGGGCCGTGGTACGCGGCGTTCGCGGGCCTCGGCATGGTCTTCGCGGCGATGTACCTGCTGATCATGGTCGGCAAGGTGGTGTTCGGACCGCTGAACGAGCCGGCGGGGCACGGCGAGCACGGGGACCACGGTGCGGCGCGCGCGCTGCCCGCGGACCTGACGTGGCGGGAGATCGGCGTGCTCGTGCCGCTCGCGGTGCTCTGCGTCTACATCGGCGTGCGCCCGGTGGCGCTGACCGACGCGATACAGCAGCCGATCGCCGACGTGCTCGCGCCGTATCCGGAGAAGGTGCGGGCGGCGCTGGCGGCGCGCGAGGACGATACGCCGGCGCTCGCACGGCTCGGTTCGTCGCCGCGTGGGCGGGAACCGTTCGGCGAGACGCCGGGGCACGGAGGCACGGAGGCAAGACAGGACGGAACGGACGCGGCGCCCGGCGCCGCCGCGGCGCAGGAGGCGGACGGTGGCTGAGAAGCTCTGGTTCATCATTCCCGAGCTGATCCTCTTCGCCGGCGCGGTCATCGTGTCGGTGATGGGGCTCTCCCCGCGCCGCGCGGTCCGCGACCTGCTTCCGGTCGTCACGTGCGGAGCGCTCGCCGTCGCGATGTTCGTCACGCCGTTCCTCTACGCCCCCGATCGCGTGGCCGGCGCGGCGCTGCTCATGCCGCTGATCGGCCGGTACGTCAAGGTCGTGGTGTGCGTGGTCGGCATCGTGCTCACGATGGTGACGGTCGGGCTCATCGACCGGCGCCTCGAGGCCGACGTCGAGGCGAGCCGCATGTCGTTCGACCCCATCCGCGCGAGCCGCGGCGAGTTCTACGCGTTCCTCCTGCTGAGCCTGATCGGCGTCATGCTCTGCTGCAACGCGAACGACCTGATCTGGCTCTTCCTCGCGCTCGAGCTGACGAGCCTGCCGACGTACATCATGATCGCCATGAGCCGCGGCTCGAAGCAGGCGCAGGAGGCGGCGGTCAAGTACTTCTTCCTCGGGGCGATGGCGGCGGGGATGTTCCTCTACGGCTTCGCGCTGCTCTACGGCGCGACGGGCACGATCGTCCTCACCGAGATGCGAGACGTGTTCGCGCAGCAGCGGGTCGAGACGGGCACCGTGAACCTCTTCGGCATCATCGGCATGATCCTGACGATCCTCGGGATCGCCTACAAGATCGCCGCGGCGCCGATGCACTTCTACGCGGCGGACGTCTACGAGGGGGCCGCGGCGCCGGTCACGGCGTTCCTCGGGTTCGTGCCGAAGACCGCCGGCATGATCGCGCTCATGCTCCTGCTCGGCACCCTGGGTTGGGGCGGCTGGGGCGGGCAGGGACAGTTCGATGCGAACTCACTCCTGCCACAGCCGATCCTCACGACGCTCTGGATGGTTTCGGTGCTCACGATGACGCTGGGCAACATCGGCGCGCTGCTCCAGAAGTCCGTGAAGCGCATGCTCGCCTACAGCTCGATCGCGCACAGCGGCTACATGCTGATCGGCATCATCGCCGGGCCGGGCCTGGGCGTGAACGCGGTGCTCTTCTACCTGCTCGTCTACGGGCTGATGAACACCGGCGCCTTCGCGGTGCTCGCCGGGCTCGAGCGCCAGGGGCAGGAGATCGAATCCATCGACGACCTCGCGGGCCTGCGGCACAAGCACCCGGCGATGGCCTGGGCGATCGCCCTCTGCGCCGGCTCGCTCCTCGGCTTTCCGCCGCTCCTCGGCTTCATCGGCAAGCTGTACCTCTTCCTCGCCGGCGTGCAGGCGGGCCAGGTCCCGCTCGTCGTCATCGCCGGCGTGAACAGCGCGATCAGCGCGTGGTACTACCTCCAGATCGTCGGCTTCCCGATTCTGAAGGCCCCAAGCGCCGGCAGCGAGACGATCGTCGCCGGCCCGAAGGCGTGGCCCCGCATCGCGGCGCTGGTGAGCGCGATCGCGATCGTCGTGCTGCCGTTCTTCAGCCAGCGATTGCTCGAGGCGACGAAGAAGGTGACGGCGGAGGCGCCTGCGGCCGTGGCGAGCCGCGACGAGTAGGCGAGGTCCGCGGTTCGTCTTCCGCGGTTCGTCTTCCGCGGTGCGTCTTCCGCGGTTCGCCCGCCGCGGTGCGCCCGCAGCAGTTCACTTCACCGATCGGCTCCGGGCTACTCCGCGACCGCGTCGATTCGTGCGGCGCCGTCGTCGTCGAACGAGACCCGCAGCACGTTCGGCCGGCAGCACACCGGGCAGTCCTCGACGTATTCCTGCGCGGTTCCGGCGCTCGGATCGACGCGCACGTCGATCGTCTCGCCGCACGAAGGGCAGGTGTAGTGAGCGAGGTCGTCCATCGTCCCGCGCCGGGTGACCGCGCCGTCGGGCCCGGGCCTGCGCAGGGGGGCCGGGCGGTCAGCTCCGCTCATTCGTCGTGCCCGCCGCCGCCGCCCCCGCCGGACTCGCTCCCGAGGATCGACACGCCGCTCGCGCGCAGGCGGCTCTCCTGGAGCACGAACCCGCTCACGGCGGCGAGCGTGAGCAGAAGCGGGATGAGGTGCTGATTGCCTTCGAGGTTCGCGCGCACCGCGTCCTGCCACTCGGGCACGTGCATCATCAGGCAGATGCCGCCGAAGACGATCATGGCCGCGCCGCCCACGCTGGTGAAGAGCACCACGACCAGGCGGAAGAGCATGATCGAAGCCATGGCGACGACGACGAAACCGATCGCGGCGCCGGCCCAGTTCGCGTCCGCAGGGTTCGCCTCGAGCGCCGTCCACGCGTGGGCGCCGATGAACGCGCCGGTGATGCCGCCGAAGATCGCGACCGTGATGCGCAGCAGCGGCGTCGCGATGATCGCGCACAGGCAGCCGATCGATGCCGCGACGATCGTCGACTTGCCGAGCTCCTGGCTGAGGCGGAAGCCGATCCCGAGACCGCAGATGAACGCGAGCGCCGCGACCACCCACTTGTGCCAGCGGTAGCCGTTCAGCACGCACAGCACGCCCACGGTGAGAATCACGGACGCGCCGAGCAGCGGCAGGCCGGAGAGCATCTCGAGCAGCTCGCTGGGATGGAACAGGATGTCCAGGCGATCGAAGATGCCGCCGAAGAAGGCGTCGGTGCGATCGCCGAGATCGTTGTACTCGCCGCCGGAGGGCGTCGGGGTCAGCATGGCGGATACTCGCAGTGAACGTGTGGTCGTCGCGTCGGACCGCGCCGCGCGCGCGGTGCCGACTCATCCGTCCGCGTTATCGGCCGGCTTCGGACGAAACGTCCACTGAATCGCGACGCCGATGAGCGACGTTATCAGCCACAGGAACACGAACCACGTCGCGTGGTCGGGCAGGATCTGCTCGACCGGCTCGCCGAGCCGCGCAAGAAGCACGCGGCCCGCGCCGAGCCAGAGCATCGCGCCGCCGAAGGCCGACACCACCGACGCTGTGAGCGACGGCGCCAGCGTGCCGAAGAGCAGCCCGACGAGCCCGCCGGTGATGGCGGCGCCGATGATCGCCGGACGCAGCCGCACCGGCGTGGACGCCCACCATTCACGCACGGCGTCGATCAGACTCTGAGCGTAGCCCTTCGCGTCGTGCAGCTTCTGCGCAGCCTGGTCGTCCAGGCCGAGCTTCGCGATCCCGGCGTCCGCGGCGCGGTCGAGCACCTCGTCCCGGACGTCGTCCTCCCGCGGCAGCAGCCAGTCGTTCGCCTCGTCCACGATCTCCCGGGTGCCGAACGGCAGCGGCGGGGCGTCGGGATCGCGGTCGCCGAGAAGCGGGCCGGCCGTGCCATCGTCCGCGAACGCGTCGTCCTCCCGGTCCGCGGCGGCGTCGGCGTCGGGCGCCGTCGCCTCGAGCCCCTGCATCTCGCCGAGGGCGACCACGGCGGCGGGGCCGGCGATCGCGCACACCGCGGCGAGGGCCACCGCGACGGCCACCCGGTAGAGGAGCGCGCCGATACAGGCGAGCGCCAGCCCGAGAATCGCCGCGGGGATCCACGGCTCGAGCCCGAGGTCCCAGTTCGACGCGAACATCCAGCCGAGTCCGAAGCCGATGATGAGCCCGGCCGTCGCGAACACGACCCGCAGCACGCGTCGCCCCGCCGCCCACAGCACGAGCCCGGCGACGACGAGCAGCAGCACCGGGATGAGCCCGGCGAGCGGGAGGTCCTGGATGGTCTCGTTGAGCGGGCTCATGTTCGCGGGCGGTCCCGGCTGCGATCCGGCCATCACCGTTTCGGCGTGCGTGGCGACTTTGCGTAAGATTTGGCCCACGGCCCGCCGCGCGGAGTGAGCGTCCCACTCTATTCGGAATACGGCGCGCCGCGTGTCCGCCGGCCCGCGCCCCGCGTCCCGCGGCCCGCCCGTCCCAGTCCCGCCGTCCCGCTCCCCGCTCCGCCGACCCCGCTCCGCCGACCCAGCTCCGCCGACCCCGCTCCGCCGACCCGTGCCGATCCGGAAGACACATGCCGACTCCCGACCCGTCCAAGCCGTCCGCGTCGTCGGATGCCGCCGAAAGCTCCGCGGGCGACGGTCGTTCCGGTCCGGGGCCGGAGCCGCGTGCGGATCCGGCGCCCGACGCCGGCGAGCCGCTTGACCTCGAGACGCTCCGGCGGCGGATCGACGAGATCGACCGGCGGCTCGTCGAGGCCCTGAGCGAGCGGGCCACCATCGTCCGCGAGGTCGGCAAGTCGAAGCGCTCGTCGGGCTACCCGATCTACGCCCCGCACCGCGAGCGCGAGGTGCTCGACCGTGTGCTCGCACAGAACCCGGGGCCGCTGCCCGGTCGCACGCTCGAGGCGATCTACCGCGAACTGATGTCGGGCAGCTTCATGCTCGAGATGCCTCTCCGCGTCGGCTACCTCGGCCCGCGGGGCTCGTTCAGCCACGTCGCGGCGACACGGCACTTCGGGTCGTCGGTCGAGTTCGACGATCTCCACGAGATCGACCACGTCTTCGAGGAGGTCGCCGCGGGCCGGTGCCAGTACGGGCTCGTCCCCTACGAGAACTCGATCGGCGGCGGCATCACGGACACGCTCGACGCGTTCCCCGAGCACGACGTCACGATCTGCGCGGAGGCGCTGGTCGAGATACGCCAGACGCTGCTCGCCAACTGCCCGCCGAACGAGATCGAACGGATCTACTCGAAGCCGCAGGTGTTCTCGCAGTGCCGGCGCTGGCTGACGAACCACTATCCCGACGCGGCGCTCGTACCGACGGCCAGTACGTCCCGCGCGGTCGAGACGGCGGCGGGGGAGCCGCACGCGGCGGCCATCGGCTCGACGCTTGCCGGCGAGATCTACGGCGTCAACCCGCTCTTCGAGCAGATCGCCGACAAGCCGAACAACATCACGCGGTTCCTCATCATCGGGAAGCAGGAAGCCAGGCC
>CAZXBB010000392.1:0-3709 GCA_964638815.1 uncultured Isosphaeraceae bacterium | reverse complement strand
GGGTCGCCGGTGGCCGGCGATCGAATGAGCGGCGGGACGCGCGCGGGGCCCCTTCCGCGCCAACGTCTGCCTTCCGGTCGGCGCGCTTGCCCGCGACCCCGATCCGGCGGAAGATCATGCGTTGCGAGTGCCGGCCCCGCGGGGTCGGGACGGAGGCGCACTCGGGATGACGGACGGCCCGGACATTACCCGGCTCCTCGACGCCGCCGCCCGTGGCGACCCCGGCGCGGAAGATGATCTCTTCTCCGTCGTGTACGCCGATCTGCGTGCGCAAGCGGCGCGGCAGCTCTCCGGTCGACGCGCCGGCGAGACGCTCCAGGCGACGGCCCTCGTCAACGAGGCCTACGTGCGCCTGTTCGCGGGTGAGAAGCCGGTCTGGGAGAATCGGCGTCACTTCTTCTTTGCCGCCGCCCGGGCGATGCGGGACGTGACCGTCGACTACGCCCGCCGGCGGGCGGCGCTCAAGCGGGGCGGGGATCGGCGCCGCGTCGATCTCGACGACGACCGTCCCCCGGACGCCACGTCGTCGTTCGACACGATCCTCGGGATCGACGCGGCGCTCGAGGATCTCCGCGCCCACGACGCCCGGTGCGGTGATGCAGTCCTCCTGCGTTTCTTCGGCGGCCTGACGCACGAGCAGGTGGCGGCGGTGCTCGGCATCTCGACGGCCCGAGCGCGACGCGAGTGGGACTATGCGCGAGCCTGGCTGCGGGAGAGGCTCGAGGAGTGATTTTCGGGGATTCCGGGGATTCCGGGGATTCCTGCGCAGCCGGCGCGGCCGTCTGCGGCTGGTTCAGGGGAGCATTGCCGTTCGACTGACGAGGATACCTTGACCGACGAGCCCGCTGACAACCCGGCAAAGGAGATGTTTCTCGCCGTCGTAGATCTCCCGCCCGCCGATCGGAAGTCGTGGCTCGACGCCAACTGCCCTCCCGAGAATCGCGCGGCGGTCGAGGCCCTGCTCGCCCGTCACGACGAGGCGACGGGGTCCGTGGAGACGCTGGCGTGGGGCATCGTCGAGCGCGACGTGGAGGGCGCGGCTCCGGAGGAAACCGCGTTCGACGCTTTCGACATGCTCGACGAGTTTCGCATCCTCCGAAAGATCGAATCAGGCGGAATGGCGACCGTCTATCTCGCCGAGGACACGAGCCTCCAGCGGCGCGTCGCGCTCAAGGTTCTGCCCGCGCACGCGGCCTTGTCCGAGGTCAAGGTCGCGCGGTTCCGGCAGGAAGCCGTCACCGTCGCGCAGCTCCATCATCCGGGAATCGTACCGATTCACCGCGTCGGCTTCGCCCGCGGCGTCCATTACCTGGCGATCGAGTTCGTGGACGGACCGACGCTGGCGGCGCGGATCAAGGACGCGCGGGAGGACGCCCAAGCCGCCGGAACGGCTCTCACGCGGTCCGGCGGCTGGGTGCGCGAGCAGGCGCTCCTGATCGCGAAGGTTGCCGACGCCCTCGAGTGCGCCCACCAGCACGAGGTGATCCACCGCGACGTCAAGCCGTCGAACATCATGATCGACACGGACGGCGAGCCGCGTCTCACCGATTTCGGCATCGCCCGCAATCTCCGCCTCGAGAGCATGACCGTCACCGGCCAGCTCGCGGGGACGATCCCCTACATGAGCCCGGAGCAGGCCCGCGCCTCCGGGAGCCGTGTCGACCACCGCACCGACATCTTCTCCCTCGGCATCACGCTGTACGAGGCGATCTCGCTCCGCCGCCCGTTCACGGGCGACACGATGGAGGAGGTGCGGCAAAAGGTCATCTGGAAGATGCCGCCGAAGGTCGGCACGCTCAACCCGGCCATCGCGCGCGACCTGGAGACGATCACCCACAAGGCGCTCGAGAAGGATCCGACGCATCGCTACCAGACGGCGGCCCACATGGCGGCCGACCTGCGATGCTGTCTCGACGGGCGTCCGATTCTCGCCCGGCGGCCGGGGCTCGTACGCCGATTGCGGACGTGGGGCCGGGATCACAAGCTCGGGTCGATGGCGGCGATGATCGCGGTGCTCGTGCTCGCGGTGGCGCTGCTGGTCGTGGCGAACGGGGCGATCCGGCGGGCGACGATGACGCCGGTGACGCTGACGATCGACCGGACGGGCGCGCGGGTGCGCTCTCAGCAGTTCGACCGCGTGACCGGCGATCTTCACGCCGCCGTCGATCTGGGAACGGCCCCGGTGACCGGCCACCGTCTCGACCCGGGGCTGTATCTGTTCACGTTCGCCGATGACGCGGGCGACCTGGCCGAGGCCATCGCGTACCTTCCGCGTCCGGACGAGCGCATCGACCTGCGCACGGGGCACGACGCGTCGGCCGAGCCGATCGCGGTGCGCGTCCGGGCGCCCCGGAGCGACGCCGACGACGACATGGTGCGCATCCCCGGAGGCGACCTGACGGTGCCGGTGACGCCCGGGGTCGGCTCCGACGAAGAGACGCGCGTCGTCCGCATCCGCGATCTCTGGATAGACCGGTGTGAGGTCACGAACGGCGAGTACATGGAGTTCGTGAAGGCTACCGGCCATGCTCTTCCGTTCGGCTGGAGCGGCAGTCTGCCCGGGCTCATCTACGACCCGGCCCTCGGGGATCGCCCCGTGGTCGGGATCACGCGCGCCGACGCCGCCGCGTACGCGCACTGGAGAGGGAAGAGGCTTCCGACCGCCGACGAATGGGAGTACGCGATGCGCTGGCCGGACGGACGGCGGTATCCGTGGGGGTCGGCGACGCCGAAGGGGCTGCCGGAGCCGGGCAAGGCAGACACCGACCGGGGCGGTTCGGGGAACTGGTCCGACGGTCTGGCGATGTACCTGAAGTACGTTCGGCCCGCCGACAGCGACCCGCAGTTCGATACGGCCGCCGGCATACGGCACGGCAACACGAACGTGAGCGAGATCACTGCATCGTTCGACTTTGCGCGAAGCGTCACCGTCAGTTGCGGTGCCAACTGGTCCCACGGCATCGCTCGACCGGACCTCGCCTATCGCGGGGACCAACTCTGGAATACATCGTCATTGCGTCTCGGCTTCCGGTGCGTGCGCACCGTGACGCCGCGGTGATTCTCGATCCGAAAGGACAGCCATGCCTCTGTTCAAGTGCAAGTCAATCGTCGTCTTCATGCCCCAAGGGGCCGACTACAACAAGGCGCAGGCCTACACGCTTGCGACCTATGCGGTCACCCAGGCGGCCGCCGACCACATCGCCGATCTGACGTTCGCCGCCGCCAGCGCGGAGGACACGTTCGCCAAGGTACTGAAGGAGCTCGTCGACTGTCGTGGACAAGGGGATCTGTACACGCCGCCCCCCACGACCTGGAACTACGGCCCGGGTGGTTTGCACGAGAACTCGCAACCGCTCACGACCGACAGCGCGTACGCGGTCCCCTGGGCGATCTCGGTGCCATCCACCACACCGATGGCACCAGACATCGAGATGCTGGCCTATCTCCGCGTACAGAGCTTCGAGATCTCGTGATGCAAGTTCAATTCAACTGGCCTGACGACAACCGTCCTGCCGCGGACCTTCCGCTGTGTCTCGGGCGCGGAAGTATCGACGCCATCGCGGCGCTTGGCTTCACCGCGGAATCCACCGATCCTGTCCCGCTTCGAAGCGAGCTTGGATCGACGCGCCTGCGCCTGCACCGACCGGCGGGCACCATGATCACGCGAGTGGATCTGAGGGTCACACAGGCGGGCGAGCCGCGTCTCGCA
>CAZXBB010000391.1:0-1901 GCA_964638815.1 uncultured Isosphaeraceae bacterium | reverse complement strand
CTCGCGCGGATGCGGTCGAAGCACATGGAGACCGTGGACGAGAGCTTCCGGAAGACGCACGGTCGGCCGCCCACCGAGGACGAGCTCCGCCCGCTGCTCGGGCTTCCCGAGCCGATCTTCCGGCGCGTCGTCGGCGACGGTCGTCCGGCCGTGATCGTGCCGTTCTCCGGAGTCGCGCCCGATGGCGAAGACGGCCATGGCGAGGCCGACGCGATGCACGCCTTCGAGGACCGCGGCCAGACCGACCCGCACCTTCCGGCCGCGCGGCTCGACCTCCAGCGGTGGATCACGAGCGGCTTCGAGCGACGCGACCGCCTCATCATCGTCCTGTACTACTACGAGCACATGACGATGCTCGAAATCGGCCGCGCGATCGGGATCTCCGAGTCACGCGTGTCGCAGCGGCTCGAGTCGATCCTCGCGTGCCTGCGGGCGCGGCTGGCGGGAGCGGAGGTGCTCGCCTGAACCCTGCCGTATCATGCCCGCGTGACCACCCGGACCCACCTCTTCCAGGCCCCGAAGGGTACGCGTGACTTCCTTCCCGACGATCTGGCGGTGCGCCGTCACATCGAGGCGGCGTGGCGCGGGGTCTCGATCAACCACGGATTCGACGAGATCGACGGACCGACGTTCGAGCACCTCGATCTCTACACCGTCAAGAGCGGGCCGGGAATCGTCAGCGAGCTCTTCAGCTTCCGCCGGGCCGGGGGCGACACCGACTACGCGCTCCGGCCCGAGTTCACCCCGACGCTGGCCCGCATGGTCGCGCGCATCGCCCACACGCTGCCCCGGCCGACGAAGTGGTTCTGCATCCCGGCCCACTTCCGCGCGGAGCGGCCGCAGCGGGGCCGGCTCCGCGAGTTCTTCCAGTGGAACGCGGACGTCATCGGCGACGAGACGCCGGGCGCGGATGCCGAGGTCGTGGCCGTCACCGTCGGCGTCCTCGCGAAGCTCGGTCTCGGCCCCGACCAGGTCCAGGTGAAGATCAGCGATCGCCGCGTCGTCACGTCGCACCTGACGGGGGAATGCGGCGTCGCCCCCGAGCAGGTGCCGGCCGTACTTGATCTGCTCGACCGGCGCGATCGGCTTCCGGCCGAGGAGTTCGCGAGAGCGGGCGCGGCGCTCGGATTCGACGATGCCGCGCGCCGGCGGTTCGAGGCCCTCGCCGGTGCCGCGCGCCGGGGGGGCGCCCTGGGCGCGGGCGAGCGCGGCGGTGGCGAGCGCGGGGCAGCCGAGCGGGGCGCCGGCGAGGAGCTCGCCGCGCTGCTGGCCGCCCTCGACGACGTCGGCATCGCCGACTGGTGCCACGTCGATCTCTCGATCGTGCGCGGCCTCGCGTACTACACGGGGAGCGTCTTCGAGGTCCACGAGACCACGGGTCGCGAACGCGCGATCGCCGGCGGCGGGCGCTACGACGAGCTCATCGGGCTCTTCGGCGGTCCCTCCACGCCGGCGGTGGGTCTGGCGATGGGGGACGTCGTCATCCGCCTGGTCCTCGAGGACCACGGCCTGCTGGAGAGGCCGGAGGCCTACCTGCCGAGGCCGCACGCCTTCGTCATCAACGGTCTCGACGACGGCGCCCGCGCGATGCACCGCCTCGTCGCCGACCTGCGCCGGGCGGGTCTGCACGTGCGGCACAGCTACCGCGCGACGCGCAACATCGGCAAGCTCCTCGGCGATGCGGCGAAGAGCCGCGCCCGTTACGCGGTGATCCTCGGCCGCGAGCTCGCCGACGGCAACGTCGTCGTGAAGGACCTCGACGGGGGGGAGCAGCGCGAGGTGAGCGTCGCGGAGCTGGCCGGCGTGCTCGGGGCGGGGTGATCGGCGCCGGGGCCGGGGGTCGGGGGTCGGGGGGCCGGGGGTCGGGGGTCGGGGCCGGGGGGGAGGGGCGTGCGCGCCGG
>CAZXBB010000390.1:0-3244 GCA_964638815.1 uncultured Isosphaeraceae bacterium | reverse complement strand
ACCGGAGCCGCTCGGGCCCGGCGCCGCGTTCGAGGGCCCGTTCGGCGACCACACGGGGTACTACTCGCTCCCGGACCGCTACCCCATCGTCGAGGTCACGGCGATCACGCACGCCCGTGACGCGGTGTACCCCGCGACGATCGTGGGCCCGCCCCCGCAGGAGGACTACTACCTCGGCAAGGCCACCGAGCGCATCTTCCTGCCGCTGCTGAAGACACTCATCCACGACATCGAGGACTACCACCTGCCGCGCTTCGGTTGCTTTCACAACTGCGCGTTCGTCGCCATCGACAAGTCGTATCCGCTCCAGGCGCGACGCGTGATGCACGCCGTGTGGGGCGCCGGCCAGATGGCGTGGACGAAGCTCATCGTCGTCGTGGACGGGGATGTGGACGTCCACTCCGACCGGGCCGTGGCTGACGCCGTCCTGCGGAACTGCCACTTCGCCCGCGACCTCGAGATCGTCAACGGACCGCTCGACATCCTCGACCACGCGGCGCCCAGGCTCGGAGCGGGTCACAAGATCGGCATCGACGCGACGCGCAAGTGGCCGGGCGAGGAGGTCGGCGGCGTCGCGGCCGACGCGGTGCCGGCAAGCCCGGGGGCAGCCTCGGTGCGCGCAGCGTTCGCCGCGACCGACGACGTGCGCGTCCACGTGCCGGAGGCGGGAGGCGGACGGTGCGTCGTGCTCGGCGTGCGCAAGGCCGCCGCCGGCGACGGCGCCCGCGCGATCGGGCGTCTTTGGGCGGCGGTGTCCGCGGGGGCTGACCTCGTGGCCGCGGTGGACGCGTCGGTGGACATCACCAATCTCGAGTCGACGATGTTCCATGTGTGCGCCAACGCCGACCCGGGCCGCGATCTGCTGCGCGACGGCGACCGCGTCGGAATCGACGCCACGGCGAAGCAGCCGGGCGACGAGCGCAACGGCCAGCCGGTGCGCGACTATCCGCCGATCCTCGAGATGACCGCCGCGATGCGCGAGCTGGTGGACGCCCGGGCCGGAGCGTTCGGGCTCGCGTGAACGCGGGCGGGTCGCCTCTTCCGTCATGGAGACGGTGCGTGAGCGACGGGGATCGAAGTCGACGACGCCGTCTGGCAGCGCGGTCGAAGGAGCCGGCCCGGCTGAGCCGTCTTTCGCTCGCGCCGCGCGACCGCTAGAACATGCCCACGTACCGCGGCTTCAGAAAGAAGTAGTACAGCCGCCCCTCGGCGTGCTGCCCGCCCGCGACCACCTCCGCCCCGGGGCCGACCCCCATGAAGAGGTCGGCGCGGCCGGGCGCGCGGATCGCGCCGCCGGTGTCCTGGTCGAGCATGAACCGCAGGAACGGCTGGCGCCCCTGGCTCGGCGACACGGCGTCGGTATCGACCAGCACGAGACCGCCGCGCGGGTAGATCGACTTGTCTGTCGCGAGCGACGACTCCGCGGTGACCCGCACGCCGAGCGAGCCCGCCGGCCACGCGTCGGGGGCGTACTCTGTGAAAAAGACGTAGTTCTCGTTCTCGTACATCAGCTCGCGCACGCGCTCGGGCTGGCGGCGGAAGACACGCTGGATCGCGGACAGGCTCACCGAGTCCGCGTCAACCAGCCCCGCCGCGATCATCGCCTTGCCGAGGCTGCCGTAGGGACGGTCGGTCTTGCCCGCGTAGCCGACGTACATGATGTCGCCTTCGGTCATCCGCAGCTTCGCCGAGCCGTTCACGTGGACGAGATAGGCGCTGAGCGCGTCCTCGAGCCACACGAGCTCCTGGCCGCGCAGCAGACCCTTCGTCTCGATCTCCCGCCGCGTCGGGTAGGGCGCCGTGCCCGCGCCGCGTCGCTGCCCCTTCGGCGCGCCGGTGACGGGGTCGGTGACGAGGTCCGCCGGGCGGCGGTACAGCGGAAACGCGTATCGCGACGACGGTGCGCGGCTCGCGCGGAGGATCGGCGCGTAGTAGCCCGTGTAGAGCACCGTGCCCTGCCCGTCGTAGCCGACGGACTCGTAGACGTCGAACATCCGCGTGAAGTCGGCGATGAAGGTCGCGGTGTCCGGCGCCCGCTCCAGCATCGCGAGCGCAGCGACGACGCTTGCCCGGGCCTGCTCGTGCGTGACGCCCTCCATCGGGAAGAACTGGTGCGACGAGGGCTTGCCGAACCAGCCGATGCTGTGCCCGATCGCCTCCAGCAGCAGCGCGTCGTGCGCGGCGTAGGCCGCGGCGAGGTCCGGCAGACGCGCCGGATCGGTTACGCGCCGCAGCGCCGATCGGCCCGGCGGCAGCGGACGCGCGTACTCGGGACCGGCCGGCCCGGATGCGCGTCCCTGGTCGGTCCGGGGCTGGGAGCAGCCGGCGAGCGGTGAGATGGCGAACGACGTCGAGAGCAGGAGGAGGAGAACGATCGGCGGGCGACGGATCATGCGGATCATGCGGATCATGCGGCACAAGCTATCAAGAACCGGCGTCATCGTCCGATATCCACCGTGGTCGGCAGGGGCGGGACCATGGTTCGCCCGGGCCTGCTAGAATCTCAACGATGATGACGGCGCACAGCTCATGCGACATGCTCGCGTTCGGGATGCCCGGCGGCTCGGAGTGGATCATCCTCCTCATCCTCGGGCTCCTGATCTTCGGGCGCCGGCTCCCCGAGGTCGGGCGCAGTCTGGGCAGGGGCATCGTCGAGTTCAAGCGCGGCATCAAGGGCATCGACGACGAGATCGAGGACGAGAGCTCGAAGCCGTCGTCGCAGCCGCGGATCGACGGGGCGGCCAGGCAGGACATCGCCGAGGAAGCCCGATCCGCGGGCGTTCCGGAGGCGACGGTCGGGCGCGAGAGCCCGAACCCGTACGCGCCCGCAAAGAAGGCGACCGACCAGTAGCGGTGGGCCTCGCCCGCCCCTGCGCGAATTCCGCTGCGCGCGGCAAGCCGCTCAAGCCGATTCCTTACAAGCCCCTGTCGTGGCGCGAGCCCTGCTCGTGGTGCCGGCGTCCGCGCCTCCATCGGGCGTCCCCGCCCGTTCCGGTGCCGGCGCCCTCGCCTGCACCACAACTCGCATGATGAGTCGTTCCCATCCAGATGACGATGGAGCCCCCCCGGCCCCCCCGGGCGCCTCGGCCCCCCCGGCCGCGCGGCCGCGTCTGGCGGACCGCCTGCTTGCGGAGGCCGTGCGCGCGAGCGAGCGCGACGGCGCGGCGCTGCGCGACGAGCCCGCGGCCGACGCCGCCGGGCGCGCCGCCGGCGGCGACCTCGAGCGACGCATCGTGCGTCGCGC
>CAZXBB010000389.1:0-24933 GCA_964638815.1 uncultured Isosphaeraceae bacterium | reverse complement strand
C
The DNA here is from genome assembly GCA_964638815.1 of uncultured Isosphaeraceae bacterium. GTDB lineage: Bacteria > Planctomycetota > Phycisphaerae > Phycisphaerales > SM1A02 > CAZXBB01. The sequence continues at coordinate 24,932 of CAZXBB010000389.1, read as the reverse complement.
GGAGCCGACGCGCGTCGGCCAGGAGCCGGAATCCGGCGAATCGGGGACTATAGCGGAAAGCGGTCGAGCGGTGAGCCGGAGACGGGGCCGCCTTTCGGCCCGGTGGTTCCGGCGGCCCGGCGTTGCCGGCGTCGCCCCCCGGGCCGCCCGGCGTCGCCCGCGCGCGCCCCCCCGGCGGCGGCCCCGCCCGGGCCCTCAGGACTCGAGGCCCCGCAGCCGCCGCCGATTGAGGAAATAGAACCCAGCCGCCCCCGCCAGATTCAGCACCACGCAGAGCGCGAGGACCGGGGCTCCGCCGGAGACGTTGTACAGCGCGACCGCGGCGAGCGGCGCGATGAGCCCCCGCACGCCGGTCAGCGTCACGTGCACGCCCATGTACTGGCTCGCCCGTTCGAGCGGGGCGTAGTCGTGGTGGCCGAGGTTCCACGCGAGCACGCCGCCGCCGAAGGCGATGCCCTGGAATACGGCGCCGATCCACATCAGTGCGGGTTCCTCGGTGATCGCGGCGAGGACGTAGGCGACGTTGCCGACCACGAAGCTCCACGCGTGCCAGACCCGGTACTGGAGGACGTGGATCCCGTCGAAGAGCCGCGCCCACAGGGGAATCGCGAGCCGCATGACGCCGATCGGAATGCAGGTGGTGATCACGATGCCCGCGAGGTAGCCGTAGCCGAAGAGGTCCTTGAGCATGAGCACGACGGGCGCGGTCACGGCGATGTTGCCGATCCCGAACACGAACATCCAGACCATGTACCAGCGGTACGCCGGGTCCTCCCGCAGCACGCGCACCATCTGCATCGGGTTCGACGCGGCCGCCCGCATGCCGCCGCGTCGCTCGTCCCGGAGCAGGGCGGCATGACCGCGCATGCGGACGCGGCCGTACAGGACCGCGCCGACGAGGCCGCACGCCGCCGCGCCGGCGTAGAGCCACGGCAGCGACGCGGCGTTGCGCTCCATCGTCCAGGCGATCGCCAGGCCGACGCCCGCAAGCATGATCGACTGCACGGCGACGAGCCGCCCGGCGAGAGTCGCCCGCGCGTGCTGCGGGTAGTTGGCGCGCCACACAGTCGATCGGATCGTCACGACTCCCGCCCAGCAGATCCGCGCCCCCAGGCCGGCGGCGACGAGCATGAGCAGCCCGACCGTGTTCCGCGGGGCGATCGCGAACTGCCCCACGAGGACCACTGTGACGAGCTGCAACCGGACGAGGAAGCGGATCTTGGGCTGCCCGTGGGCGAGGGCCGCCCAGAGAAAGCTCGTCACGCTGGCGATGGCGCCGGCCCCGGTGAGGATGGCGACGGCGACGTTGAGCCACGTCTCGGGGACGTGCCCGCTGAAGGCGTTCTTCGCGATGACGCCGGTCACACCGCCCTCGACGGCTCCCATCATGATCGGGAGGAAGAGCCAGGCCGTCAGCTCGCGCCGGTAGAGTCCACGTGAGAGCGGCGGCATCGAGGCGGCAGGCATCGAGCCGAAGGCGCGGCCAACGGTATTGATCGCCGCTTCGACCGGGGGCACCGCAGAGCTTTGGCGCGCTGCGCGCTCCGGACAAGCTCCGGACCGGGAGTGATGCGAAAAAGGGCAGGCGGTTCAGCGGGTTTCGGAGTCCGCGCTGCCGGGCCGGCCGGCGCCGCCGGGAGCTATCTCGGCATGCCGCTCGTGTAGAGCACCGGCAGGGGGCTCAGGCGGCTCGGGTGATCGGTGTAGAACACGCGGCCGAGGTCGTCCGAAAACATCCGCTTGTTGAAGTCCTTCGTGACCGCCATGTGGCGGTCAACATCGATCCGGCGTTCGACCGTTCCCTGCAGCTCCGGTGTCGGGTTCGCGGCCACGACGCGGAAGTCCGTATCGGAGCCGGTCTGGCAGCCCGCGAGGAGCGAGATGCCGGTCAGGGCGAAGGCGGAAAGCATCGAGGTGCGCAGCGTCGGGTTCATGTCGGCCTCAGATCGGGTCTTGCGGATCGGGGACGGGTCGTGCACAAACGTTCCTGAGAGCTGTCGATACGCGACTCTCAGGAACTAGGGATGTACCAAGCGGTGGGCGAAGTGTCAATTTTCGACAAATATTTCCGGCGTGCCAACCCGCGATTGCGACCGATCGAACTTCCCGAATTGGATCGACCCGGACCCCGCGGGCGGGTACGCTCATGGCGACGGCCTCGAGTCCCCTCGGGATCGCTCTGATGTAGCGGGAACACTTGCCCGTTCCTTTAGTGAACCCTCTGGGATCGCCGATCTGCGACGATGGTCAAGCCTCCATTGAGTGGAAGACCGGGATCGACGGAAGGCGAGCCCCCTTCGTAGCAGGGGTTCGGGCAAGACCCGCGCGGCGAGGCGGTGACGTCTGCCGCGAGCATCCCGGTGGGACTCGGGGCCGTCCTTTCTTACTCCAGTCACAGGCCGAGCTCCTCGCGTGCGCGGACGTACTCGCCCATCACGGCGTCGAGCGCGTCGGGGATGACGCGGACGCCGCCCGTTACCGTGATGAAGTTCGTGTCGCCGCTCCACCGCGGCACGAGGTGCGCGTGGAGATGCTCGGGCACGCCGGCGCCGCTGGCGCGCCCCTGGTTGATGCCGAGGTTCACGCCCTGCGGCGCGAGCGCGCGCTGCATGAGCGCCATCGCCGACTCGATGAGCGACCAGAACGCCGCTCGCGCGGGCGGCTCGTAGTCGAGCAGCGTCGGGCGGGGGTCGCCGAGGGCGACGAGCAGGTGGCCGTTCGAATACGGGTATCGGTTGAGGAGCACCATGCCGTGCTCGCCCCGGTGAACGACGTGATTGGCCTCGTCACGCTCGGGTTCGTTCCAGTAGCGGGCCAGGAAGTCGCCCGGCTCCTCGTCTCCGGGACCGGCCGCGTGGAGCCGGCGCTTGAGCTCGCGGATGTACGCGAGGCGCCAGGGGGCCCAGAGGTTCTCGTTGTTCATGCGGCCAGTGTAGGGAAGTCTCGAGCGGTAAGTCCCGAGCGCCGGCACCGCGCCCGCCGCCGATTGGGCGAACGCAGCACGCAAGACTCGCCCTCACTGCTTCGGCCCGGACTCCGCGTCGTCGCCCTCCCACACGACCCATCCGCGGTACGGCGCGTGCGCGCCCTGGAACCGGGCCGGGACCTCCACGTCCACTTCCCCTGCCCAGTACTTCGTCGCCCCCTGCACCCGCAGCGCGAGCTCGAGGTCGCCGCGGGCGCGGATCGTCCAGACCTCATCGTCGCGGAGCGGCGCGCCCAGCACCTCGTCGTCGTGCCAGGGCACCTCCCACGCGCTCGTCCCGTCCGGGGCGCCGCCGGCGAGCCACCACATGTCGAGACGCCGGCCGAGCTTCCCGTTCCGGCGCACCTCGATTCGCGCCCCGATCGCCGTGTCCTCGAGGATCGCCGTCTGGGACTGGCGGATGTCCACGTTCACCCGCACCGGCAGACTGCCCCGTCCGAACTTTGCGAGACCGCGCCCGAAGACGTTGCGCATCACCTCGTCCACGTCCGCGCCGGTTACGGGCTCGAGCTTCGCCTGCGGCGCGTCCATGACGATGCAGTCCACCGGGACCACGATCGGCGCGAGCGTCTCCCAGTCCGACCCGGCGTCGCGTCGTCGCGACACGGTCAGCTCCACGTCCACCTTGTGCACACCCGGCCCGAGTCGCGGGAGACTCAGCGAGTAGCTGCGGCGCTGGATCGCCGCGTCGAGCAGCACGTGCTCGTCGATCTTCGCGCCGGGGAGAAGCGGCGCCGCCCGGATGCGCCACTGCGTGCCGCGCGGCCACCACGACCGCGCGAACACGTCAACCGTCGGGGCGTGACCCGCCGGCCACACCTTGCGGGTGTCGAGCCTGATCCGGGGCGGGACGTCGAGCAGGAGCCGTTCGATCGTCGCGGCCCATTCCTGGTCGTCGGTCTTCGCCGCCATCGACTCCGCCGTGACGAGATGGCGCGCGTACTTGTCGATCCATGCGTCGCTCGTCAGCGGCGCACCGGCGTCGCCGGCGAGGCACTGCTCGAGCAGTGTCATCCAGTCTTCTCGCACCAGCTCGCCGCCGCGGATGCGGCGTACGAGGTCCGACAGCACGGGGCCGTTCGGATCGTCCGCGTAGGGGGCCGCGGCAAGAACCAGGCCGGTGGGAAGGTACGTCATCCAGCCGCGCGTGTTGGCCCGGTCGAGAATGAAGAGCCCGATCGTCACGCACCCGAGGATCGACAGTGTCGCAAGCCCGGTGCGACGCCGGATCCGGCGCAGGTCCCTCTCGGTCCGTGCCTCGAAGCCGCACTCGGTGCAGGTCATGCCCGGGGAGTAGCTGAGGTCGTACCAGCAGTGCGGGCAGCGGCGCCGGTCGCCCGGCCGGTCGCTGAAGAGCGCCCACCAGGCGAGGAAGACCAGCACCGCCAGGGCCACGAGGAGGCTGACGCCGGCGGCCCATGCGTACCAGTCGGTGATCGCGATCGTGGCCATCGGTCCTTCCTTCACGAGATCCCGATTGTACTGACGCAGGATGGCCGCGTTTCAGGCGTATCCTGCTGCAGGGGGCTGGCCCGGACCTGACGCCCCGGCGGGATCGCCCGCCCGGCGGCCAGGGAACGTTGAGACGACGCCGCCCCGGGCAATCTCCGGGTTCCGCCAGCGCTTCAAGGAGAGTGACCGAGATGCAACGCAAGGCCTTCACCGTCATCGAAATCCTCATCACCATCGCGATCGTCACGATGCTCGTCGCGATCGTCGTGCCGTCGGTCTCGCACGCCCGCGGCGGCGGGGGAGCGGCGACGTCGATGAACAACCTGCGCACGCTCGGTACGGCGCATTTCGTCTACTCGATCGACTGGAACGATCGGCAACTCACGTACATCGTCGACGACGCCGCGACGTACGGCGACTACCGGAACTGGTGGAGCAACTACAACTTTCAGCATGGCAGCGACGGAAGCTGGGGGCATCCCGGGAACCACCCGGGCGTGATGCTGGGCTGGGGGCGCGTCGGCGGCGACGGCAACCCGGCGAACTTCCAGTACGCGTGCGTCCAGGCGGCAAACGCCGGCCTCGTCATCCCGATCAACTGGAGTGCCCCGGGTACTGTCGGCGTCGAGTACTTCGGTTCCTTCCGCTTCCCGAACGCACAGCAGTTCCATCAGTATCTCGATGGGCGCTTCTACGACGACGTGTTCTACGCGCCGGCCGACGAGGTGGTCATCGACGCGATCGGGGTCGGGTTCGAGCGGCCGGACGAGTACTGGCCGTCCGTGGAGGTGTCTGCGCCCGGCTCGATTCCCGCCTGGGCCAGCTACTGCCTGAGCCCGGCGGCGATGTTCAACCCCGAGGTGATGCGGCACGACGACCCGAAGAACGCGAACGCCAACGGCTGGGTGGAGCCGTTCGAGCTTCTCGACGGCTTCACGTCGCCGTCGTTCGCGCAGTTCACCTACCCGGCGCTCAAGACGCACATGCTCGAGCACCACTGGCTCCAGAACGCGCCGTTCGACAACTGCAATCCCGGCTGGGACCCCGGTACCTACGAAAACGGGCAGGGCACCTGCGAGCCGTACTACTTCAACCACGGCCTCGCGTCCGTGCCGATGACGCTCTTCTACGACGGGCACGTGGAGGGCGTGAGCGTCGAGCGCGCGATGGACGACGATGAGACAGTGCGCGCGATGACGGGCAACGACAACTGGGGTCTCTGGAGCAAGGACACGCCGTGGGGTGAGGACGGGTATTTCAGCGACTACGCCTACGACCAGGCCCAGACGAGCTTCCACATCCTCACGACCGACGGCGCCGAGGGCCGCGACGTGCTCGCGCCGGGGGCGACGTCGTCGCACCGGCGTCCGCTCACGCCCCCCGATCGGGTGAAGCGGCCGCCGCCGCAACGCCGCGGGCTGCCGACAGACGTGGACGCGCCAGTGCCGACGATGGCGGATCCCGCGGGGGGGTGACGCGACGCGGGGTGGAGCCTTGGCTAGCCCGCATTATGCATGAAGCGGGTCGTCCAGCGGGCGATCCAATCGCGTGAGCGCTCGTTCGAGCCTCGACGTATCGAGAGGATATGCCATCGGCCGGGCCCGAACGCTCACGCGATCGGCTTGCCGCGCTGGTTACGCGGCGCACGCCTTCTTGACCCGGATGTCGGCCTCGCGTCCCGCACGGGTCGTCGTTTCGACCACCCACCGACCCGCTTCATGCATAATGCGGGCTACACTCCACCCTTCCATGTCGCTCCTGACCGCCGCCAACATCCATCACAGCTTCGGTACGCAGATCGTGCTCGACGGGGCGACGATGTCGGTCGAGCCCGGGGAGAAGATCGGCCTGGTCGGCCGGAACGGCTCGGGCAAGACGACGCTGATGAGCGTCCTGCTCGGGCGGCTGGCGCCTGACGCGGGGTCGGTGCAGGTCCAGCGCGGGGCGCGGGTGGGCTACCTCAGCCAGGACCCCGATCTCGATCCCGACGACACCGTGCGCGACGCCGCCGAGGGCGCGTTCGCCGAGCTGCACCGCCTCCACGTCGAGATGCACGCGCTCTACGAGGCGATGGCCACAGTCGAAGGCGACGCGCTCGAGCGGATCCTCAAGCGGCAGGCGCGGCTGGAGGCCGATGTCGAGACCGCCGGCGGGTACGCCGTCGACCACCGGATCGACGCGATGCTCCACGGCCTCGGCTTCACGAACGACCAGTTCCGGCTCCGCGTGCGCGACCTCTCGGGCGGCCAGAAGGGTCGGCTGGGTCTCGCCCGGCTGCTGCTCGAGGCCCCCGATCTGCTCCTCCTCGACGAGCCGACGAACCACCTCGACATCGACGGCCGCCGCTGGCTCGAGACGTTTCTCGCCGAGGAGTACGCCGGCGCGGTCATCGTCGTGAGCCACGACCGGTGGCTGCTCGACCGCGTGGTCGAGCGCATCGTCGAGGTGGAGGCCGGCGTGGTGCGCGAGTATCCCGGCAACTATCACAAGTACCTCGAGCTGCGACAGGAACGGCAGCTCACCCGGGCCCGCGTGCACGAAAAGCAGCTCGACAAGATCCGCCAGGAGCAGCAGTTCATTGCGCGCTACAAGACCGGTCAGCGCGCGAAGCAGGCGCGGGGCCGGCAGTCGCGGCTCGATCGCTTCAAGCGCGACGAGCTCGTCGAGCGGCCGATCGAGATGAGCGTGATGCGTCTCCAGCTCCCGCGCGCGCCCGGCAGCGGCGAGCAGGTCGTCGTCGCCGAGGGGATCACGAAGCGCTACGGCGACCTGACGCTCTTCGAGAGCTTCGACCTCACGGTCTACCGCGGCGACCGCATCGGCGTCATCGGGCCGAACGGGGTCGGCAAGACGACGCTCGTTCGCGCCCTGCTCGGCGAGCTGGAGCCCGATGCGGGCTCGGCGCGGCGCGGCTCCCGGGTGAGCTGCGGCTACTACCGGCAGCTCCACGACCATCTCGACCAGTCGCTCACGATCTGGCAGTACCTCCAGTCAGTGATCGTCTCGCTCGACGGGCAGGCGAGAGCCTCCGAGCAGCAGGCCCGCGATCTCGCGGGCGCGTTCCTCTTCTCGGGCGGCGAGCAGGACAAGACGCTCGCCGACGTCTCCGGCGGGGAGCGCAGCCGGGCGGTCCTGGCGGGGCTCGTCGCCGGAGCGCACAACCTCCTCGTGCTCGACGAGCCCACGAACCACCTCGACATCCCCTCGTCCGAGCGCCTCGAGCAGGCACTGTCGTCGAACGGCGGCTACTCCGGGACGCTCCTGCTCATCAGCCACGACCGCGCGCTCCTCGAGGCCACCTGCGACAAGCTGATCATCTTCGACGGCGAAGGCGGCGTGCGTCTCTTCCAGGGGAAGTACTCGGACTGGGCGAAGCGGCTCGAGCCGGTGAAGGACACGCGGTCCGACGAGTCGCCCGTCCCGGCCCGCAAGCCGAAGCGCACGAAGTCGATCCCCGCCCAAACCGTTTCGAAGCCGGAACGGCGCCCCTTCGCCGACCTGCGCACCGCCGATATCGAGTCACGCATCGAGCGGATCGAGGGTCGCATCCACGCGATCGACGCCGCGATGCTCGACCCGGCCGTCTACGAGAGCGCGGCCGAATGCCGCCGGCTCTCGAACGAGCGGGAGTCCCTGAGCGGCGAGCTCGCACCGCTCGAGGCGGAGTGGTCCCGGCGGGAATGAGGCACGGGCGCCCGCGACGCGAGGTCGGCGCGGCTAACGCCGGCGCCCGCTTACGCGAGGTTGGCGCCCGCTTACGCGAGGTCGGTGCCCGTTTACGCGAGGTCGGCGCCCGCTTATGCGAGGTCGGTGCCCGCTTACACGAGGTCGGCGCCCGCTTACGCAGTGCGCTCGAGCACGACCGCTCCCGTCGCCACTTCGGTGACCGTCCACGTCAGGCCGGCGAACAGCGAGGGGGAGACGTGGTCGATGGTCAGTGCGTGCATCGCGGCGAGCGGCTGGAACGTGCGTGTGATCGTTGTCGTGCCGTCGGTCGCGGTGAGCGTGTATTCGGTGTGCGCAGCGAGCCCGACGCTCAGGAGGAGCGCGTCCTCGTGCGTCGGGTCGAAGAGGAGCAGCGCCGCGGCGGAATGGTCCTTCGAGCCGAGGGTGACGACACGCGGATTCGGAGCCTGGATGAACTCCATGAAGTCGCGGCCGATGATGTCCTCCCGCGCCTCCTCTTCGAGGATCGCCTTCACCTGCTCCTGGGCGAACAGATCCACGACAAAGGCCTGGAATTTGTCGTTGGGCTGCACGCGCTGCGAGCCGATCACCACGAGAGCGACCAGCACACCGACGAGCACGAACGTGGCCGCGCGCCAGAACTGTCCGGAGCCGCCGAGGCCGATCCGCGCGACGGTCGCGGCCCGGCGCTCGCTCGGGGGCCGACCGATCGTGGCGAGGGGAGCCAGCTTCACCGACTCGCTCTCGATGGCCCGCGCCATGGCGTTCAGGACCCGCTCGCGCAGGGCTTGGGAGGGCTGGACATCGGGGAGGAGGGTGTCGTCCGTCGCAAATGCCGCCTGGAGCGCCTTGATCTCCTCCTGCACCGCGGTCGGCGCGTGATGGAAGGAGCGCGTGAACAACGCAGCCTCGTACTCGTCGAGAAGGCTGAGGGCATCGAGCGCGGCCAGCTCGAGGAGTTCTTCGCGGGACATGGGGCTTGGAGCGGTCATCTCGTCAATCCATTCGGGACCCCGGGCCCCTGGTTCCCTCAATCCTCGGAAGATCCGGCGGCGAGGATGCTACATGGCCTGTTCGGATCCTGCCCTTTCCCTCAGTCGGGCGAGGCCGCGGCTGAGGGCCGATTTTATCGTGCCCAACGGTGATCCAAGCTGTTCACTGATTTCCCGCAGCGTAAATCCCTGGAGATAGGCGCGCTCGATGACGGTCCGCTGCAACTCGGGAAGCTCCTCGAGTCGCTGGAGGAGAGCCAGACTGATCTCCTCGCCGGCGGGTGGCCGGGGGTCGCCCGCGGAGGCCGCCACGTCGCCCTCCAGCGGCGTCACCAGGGGCCGGACCGAGCTCCGCCGGAGTCGATCGATCAGATGCCGCCGGGCGATGAGCATCACCCACGTAACGAGCTTCGCCCGGCGGGGATCGAATCGGTCCGCCGTCCGCCAGAGCCGGATGAAGATCTCCTGCACGGCGTCTTCAGCCTCCGCATGGGAGGGATGGAACTGCCATGCGACCTTGTAGACGAGGCTGCCGAAACGGTCGTAGAGCTCCGCGAGGGCCTCCTCGTCGCCAGCGGCCACGCGATGCATCAGCATCCAGTCCTGCTGGCTCATGTTCAGGGTGCTCCCACGCGTTACCGGGACCCGGATCAGGGTGGCCGGCGAAGAATGCGCGCGCTGACGGTGAACTTGCCCGATCCCCCGCCTGACCCCCCGCCTGACCCCCCAAAATCCCCCGAACCCCCCGCCCGGCAGCGGGAATGACCCTCCCGTGGAGGCCGCCGGACAGGGCAGAATACCCGATCGACCTGCGAAACCGCCACATTTCCCTCACATTATCACAGCAACCCCGGTTAGACTGATGGTGGAGTTGGACGGCTTGCCTCATTGGGAAGCTGGCGACAACTAGGTATAAGTCCCGATGTCTGACCGACCGCCGACTCCTCGGCAGACCAGGACAGGGTGAACCGGTATGCGGGACCGGGCTCGAGGAAGAGCGAACGGGTCCGATAAGGACCTCTGCCCAGGCCGCGGCCCCGGCCGCCCCGGCCGCCGTGATTTCGTACGCGGTTCGCGCGACGCCTTCAGCATGATGGAGCTGGTCGTCGTGCTGGCCGTGACCATCCTGCTCACGAGCCTTCTGTTCCCGGCACTCTCGAATGTTCGCGAGAATCTCGATCGCGTGCTGTGCGCGTCGAACGCCCGGCAGTTCGGGCTCGGCACGATGATGTTCGCCAAGGACAACAGCAACAAGCTCCCGGAGAGCTATGCGCTGGGGTCACCCGAACGCGTCATCCGTCTCAAGCAGTTGCGCACGGCCCGTCGGGAGCTCGAGAACTGGGACGGCCTGGGCCAGCTCTATTGGCTCGGTTACTGTGACGCGCCCGAGTCCTACTTCTGCCCGAGCCACCATGGCACCACCGTCCTCCAGCGCGAGCAGTGGACGAGCCGGGAGAACTGCAACATCTTCACGAACTACCACTACTCGGGTCACGTGCACTGGACGGAGCTCACCCGTCGGCGGCGGCTCGAGGAAGGTCACTCCCTCGTGCTCGTGATCGACGCGCTCGCCACGGAAGGTGACGTGAATCACGAAGGCGCGGGGATGAACTCGCTGCGAGGCGACGGTTCCGTGCGGTGGCACGAGCAGAGCGCGGACGAGGTCGAGCGGCTGGCCGCCACCTCGCAGATGGACCAGCGGGGCGTGTGGGGCGAGCTCGAGCGTCTGCTGAAGTAGCAAACCCGACCCCGACCCCGACCACGACCACGACCACGACCCCGACCCCGGACCCGGCCCCGGCCCGACCCCCGGCCGCCGCGCACAGAGCCGTATACTGCGCGCCGCATGCCGCGCACTTATGTCGTCACCGGCGCCGCCGGCTTCATCGGCTCCCACCTCAGCCGGGCGCTCGTCGCGCGCGGAGACCGGGTCGTCGGCATCGACAGCTTCGACCCTTTCTACGATCGGGCGACGAAGGAGCGCAACCTCGCGACGATCGCCGGTGACCGCTTCGACCTCGTGGAGGATGACATCCGGAACCCGCAGGCGATGGCCGATGTCCTCGCCGCCGCGCGGCCGGCCGGCGTCTTCCATGTCGCGGCGCTCGCCGGCGTCCGACCGAGCATCCTCGACCCGGGGCGCTACGCCGCGGTCAACGTCGATGGTCTCGTCAGCGTGCTCGAGGCGGCGCGACGCTCCGGTTGCTCGCGGGTCATCTTCGCCTCGAGCTCGAGCGTGTACGGCAACGCCGCCCGCGTGCCGTTCCGCGAGACCGATCCCGTGGACGATCCCATCAGCCCGTACGCGGCGACGAAGCGCGCCGGCGAGCTGCTCTGCCGCACGTACTGCCACCTGCACGGGCTGGCGATCCCGTGCCTGCGGCTCTTCACCGTGTACGGCCCCGCGCAGCGTCCCGACCTGGCGATCGCGAAGTTCATGCGGCTGATGTCGCAGGACGCCGAGATTCCGATGTTCGGCGACGGTTCGACGAGCCGGGACTACACGTACGTCGACGACATCGTCCGGGGCATCCTCGCCGCGGACGCGCGGGCCGAGTCGCAGGGGCCGGGCTTCCACCGCATCTTCAATCTCGGCGGCTCGCGGCCCGTGACCCTCGCGGACATGATCGCGGCGGTCGGCCGGGTCACGGGCGTCGAGCCGCGGATCCGCACGTTGCCCGTTCAGCCGGGGGACGTCGATCGCACGTGCGCCGACACGACGCGGAGCCGGGAGGAGCTGGGGTTCGCGCCGGCGGTGGATTTCGAAGAGGGTCTCGCGCGGCAGTGGGCATGGGCCCGCGACGGCACGTGAGTGTCCGGGTTCACTGCACGTACGCCCGCTGCACCCGATGGCGACCGACCCCCGGGTCGACCAGGTCGTATCGCACGCAGCGGATCCGCTCGCCGAGCAGGGTGTGATCGATGTGGTGGAGCGGGAACGCGCGATGGAAGGTCGCGCCGTAGCCGTGGCCCGCCTCCTCGTAGGCGTCCCGCAACGACGGGAAGAGCCCGGCGATCGAAGCGCTCCCGCGGGGGATGTTGAAGTCGCCGACGACGATGTCCGGCGGCGGGGGGGCGGCCGCATCGAGGTGATGGCGGAGCCGGCTCTTATCGAGGTGATGGCGGAGCCGGCTCGTGATGAGCGCCCGGCTCCGCCGCGGGTCCGACGGGAGGTCCACGACGTAGATCGTGAGCGGCCGGTCGAACTCCGGTCCGCCGTCGATGCGGAACATCACGATGAGGCCGACGTCGCTGATCACGAGCGGGCGGGCCTCGATGATCCGCCGGCGCGCGAGGACGGTCACGCGACCGACGCTCACCACGTCGATGCCATCCGGGAGACGGGCGGCAAGATCCGCGTCGGCCGTCACCCCGCCGGCGTTGACGAGCATCGTGACATCGCCCAGGAGCCGGAGGAGCTGCGCGAAGTACTTCGGCGCGTCGTCGTCCGCGGCGTCGTAGGTCATGTTCCAGTGGACGATGGAGATCGCCATACCTGGATCGGCAGGGCGCCGCAGCAGGTGGTGCTCGAAGAACGCGAACCAGGCGAGCAGCACCACCGCGGTCGCGAGCCAGAGCCGCACCGCGCGCCGACGCCGCCACGGCCTCTCCCCCGGCCGGCTCGCGCACAGCAGCCCCACGGCGATGGCGATCGCGAGCGACGGCGTGGGGATCCACGCGAGCCATTGCGAGAGCGGGTACAGGTCGCTCCACACCCGTCCGGCCAGCCACGCGAGGACGTGGATGACCGCGAGCAGCGTGCCGGCGCCCGCCAGGATCCGGACGATGATGTCGATCGAGCGCTTCATCGGCACCGGTCAGGGAGAGAACGGGAACGCCAGCGGCGCGACGACGACGCATGTTGCCGCGATGGCGATCGTCAGCGGTATCCCCAGCCGGGCGTAGTCGAAAAACCGGTAGCCGCCCGCGCCGTAGACCATGAGGTTCGTCTGGTACGCCACGGGCGAAAGGAACGTGCTGCCCGCGGCCACCATGAGCGTGAAGACGAACGGCTCGGGGCTCACGCCGAGATCGCGCGCCGTGGCAATGACGATCGGGAACATGAGCACGGCCGCGCCGTTGTTCGTGATGAACTGCGCGAAGAGCGTCGTCGCGATGAACGCGGTGAGCAGCATCCCGCGCGGGCCGACGCCCTGCCAGACCCCGAGAATGCCGTGTGCGATCACCTCGGCGGCGCCGGTCGCGCGGAGCGCCTCGCCCATGCCGAGCGCGGAACCGATGACGATCAGCACCTGCCAGTTCACGCTGCTCCGCGCGACCGAGCCGATGACGCACCGCGTGCCGACCATGAGCCCGGCACAGGTGAGCGCCGCGACGACCGGCGGCACGGGTGTCAGCGTCAGGAGGACGACGAGCAGGCCGAGGATGGCGAGCGCGAGCCACGCCCGCTCGTGGCGAATCGGGCGCGAGCCTTCGACCCGCGACACGAGGTAGAAGTCGGTGCTGTTGCGATGCGCGCTGATGAAGCCGGCGTGGGTGTCCAGGAGGAGCGTGTCGCCGGCCTGGAGCGAGATGTCGCCGACCTTCGCGTGGATCAGCTCGCCGTTGCGGTGCACGGCGATGATGGCCGCGTTGTACTTCGTGCGGAACCGCGAGGCACGCACGGTGCGCCCGACGAGCGGGGAGTTGTGGGAGACGGCGGCCTCGACGAGCGTGCGCATGCGCCGGTCACCGGCGACCTTCCGGACCTGGTCCGTCGCGGGGACGAGGCCGCGGATCCGGCGCAGGTCGACGACGGATTCGAGGATGCCCGCGAAAGAGAGAAGATCGCCGGCCTGGAGCCGCTCCTCGGGCGACACGGCCGGAAGGGGCCGCCCCGCCCGCTCGAGGTGCGCGAGGTACAGGCCGGGGAGGTTGCGGAGCCCGGCCTCCTCGATGCTCTTTCCGATGATCGCCGCGCCGGGCTCGACGACCATCTCGACCTGGTACGTGCGCGCGTCCTCAACGGCGAGCGCCGCCGGGCGGCGCTCCGGCAGCAGCCAGCGCGAGAGCCCGATGATCACCGCCGTGCCGACGATCGTCGTCGGGATGCCGAGGATCGCGACGCCCCAGAACTGCTTCTGCGCGGAAGGCTCCCCGACGATGCCCGCCAGCCAGCCCGCGAGGTGCCCGTCCCGCAGGTATTCGAGATACATGCCGAGGACGACGATGTTCGAGGCCGTTCCGATCAGCGACATCTTGCCGCCGAGGATCGCCGCGAAGCTCAGCGGCATGAAGAGCTTGGACGGGCTGATCCGGAGCTTCCGCGCCCAGTCCCCGATGATCGGCAGGTACATCGCGACGATCGGCGTGTTGTTCATGAACGCGCTCATCACCGCGACCGGCGCCATCATGCGCAGTTGCGCGCCGGCGACCGTCCTCGGACGCCCGAGCAGCTTCTGGGCGACGACCTCCATGCCGCCCGTCTCCTGGAGCCCTGCCGCGACGACGAAGAGCGCGCCGATCATGACGATGGCCGGATGGGCGAATCCGGCGATGCCCGTCGCGACCGGAAGGACGTCACCGATGACCGCGTCCGGCAGCGCGTCGCCGACGAGGAGCAGCGTGAGGCCGCCGAGCATCGCCGTGTCGAGACCCACCCGGTTGCTCGCCGCCGCGACGACGACCAGCAGGATGACGCCGACGGTGTACCAGGCTTCGAGGGTCATGGGAGAGTCCGGGGCTTCGAGTCCTGAGCGTCGGGCCGGGCCGCCGGACGACGACGCCGGGTCGCATTGCTTCGTCGCTTCGCGGCTTGGTCGGTTCGTCGCTTCGCGGCTTGGCCGGTTCGTCGCTTCATGCGTCTCAGATGAAGATGCTCGCGAGCCCGAGCATCAGCCCCATGCTCACCACGTCGGTCGCCGTCGTGAGAAAGATACTCGAGGCCGTCGCGGGATCCGCACCGAGCTTCTTCAGGATCACCGGAACGAGGGCTCCGGTCACTCCGCTCGCCGTGCACGCCCCCGTCATCGCCATCCAGACGACCGCGCCGAGCGTGAACGGCTCGTCCGCCCCGCCCTTCCGCGCGTAGAGCACCATCACGACGCCCGCGATGAAGCCGATGATGCAGCCGTTGGCGAAGCCGAGCATCGCCTCCTTGGTGATGACCGTGACGAGCCGTCGCTCGGCGAAGTCTCCCAGCGTCAGGCCGCGGAGCGTGACGGCGAGCGCCTGGCAACCGGTGTTTCCCGACTGGCCCGCGAGCACGGGGAGGAACGCCGCGAGGACCACGATCCGGTCGATCGTCTCGGAGAACAGCGAGACGACGGCGCCCGCGACGAACGCAGTGACGAGGTTGACCAGCAGCCACGGATGACGGAGGAACAGCGCGCGCGGAAAGCCGGTCGTGATGCGCTCCTCGCGCTCGACGCCGACCATGCTGCCCGCCTGGACGACGAGCTGGAACATGCTCTGCTCGAAGAGATCGTCGCCGCGCAGGAGCCCGACGAGCTTTCCGCCGGCGTCGCAGACGGGGTACACCGGGAAGTGACGCTCGACCGTGCTGCGCATCGCCTCCTCGATCGTCGTCTCGGGAGAGAGCGAGAAGGGATCCGACAGCATGATGTCGCGCAGTTTCGTGTCGGGCTCCGCGAGCAGCATCTCGCGCATCACGACCAGCCCGACGAGGCGATCGCTCTCGTCGGTGACGTAGACGTAGGTGATGAAGGCCCGCTTGCTCTTCTCGCGCAGCCGCTCCACCGCCTCCCGCACCGTCGTATCCGGCGACATCACGCCCTCGGGAAGCTGCATGACGTGCCCGACCGTATCCGGCTCGAACCTCTCGTTGATCTCCCACTGCGCGAGCTCCTCCGGCGCGATCTCCCGGCGGATCCGGTCCCGCCGCGCCGCCGGCAGCTCGCGCAGGATGCCGAGCGCCTGCCTGGGGTGCATGTGCTCCAGCACGTCGGCGATGACCACGTCAGACTCGGGTTCGAGCCGCTCCGCCGCGCCGCGGGGCGAGCCGCGCCGCGCCGTCTTGTAGAGCATCCGCGTCTTGTCGTCGATCGTCCGCGTAATCGACTCGGTCGTGTGGCGCATGGCACGATTCTCCCCTGTGGCCCTTCCGCGTCCCGCGGTCGCCTTCGGCGCCCTGCGGCGGACCCTCCCGGGCGAATCAGCCCGCAGGGTCGGCCGCAGGGTCGGCGATGCCGAGCCGCGCGATCACGTCGATCAGGGACGCGTGCAGGCCGGACGCCGCGCACACGATCCCCTTGTTCGTCTCGAGCTGACGTCCCCGTGCAAAATCGAGCGGGCGCCCGCTCACGTCCGTCACCACCGCGCCCGCCTCCTCGGCGATGAGGCTGCCCGCCGCGTGGTCCCAGATCATCTCGACGTAGTCCCTGCGGGTCGGAAGGCGAAGGTACGCGTCAGCCTGGCCGCGGGCAACCACGGCGTACTTGCACTGGCTGTCGAGACGAACCGGGGCGGACGGGCTGCCGATGGCCTCGATGATCCGGGCGGTGTCCGACTGCTTCGAGTGGGCCGACTCGACCGACTCGCAGATGCGGACCGCGGCCGTCCCGTCGTAGGCCGCGGCCGCGACCGGCTCCGGCGCCGCTTCCGCGGAACAGCCGCGATAGGCGTGCGCGCCCCGTCCGCGGGCCGCGGCGTACATCGTCCCCGCGTCGTCCGCCGCGTCGAGCGGGCGGTCGAACGCGCCCGGCAGATTCGGGCAGCCCATGATGCCGAGCATCACGCGGCCGCCTTCGATCCGGCCGAGGGCGATCGCGTACTGCTGTCCACGCAGGAATCCCTTCGTGCCGTCGATCGGGTCGAGGGCCCAGTACGCCGCACCGGTCGCGTCGTGATTGCACCGGTCGATCGCGTCCAGCACATCGTCTTCCGTCGCCTCCGGGCGGATGGACCGAACGGCGTCGACGACCGCGCCGCGCACTTCCTTCTGGTCGTCGCTGCGCAGCACGTCCGCGCGCTCCTCGCCCACGATCAGCGCTCCGGCGTCGGCTTCCAGCAGCGCCATGGCGGCGATCGCCTGCACGGCGAAGTCGGCCACGGTGACCGGGCTCCGGTCGTCCTTGGTGATGCGTCTCACCTCGTCGAGTCGCTGCTGCACGCGCCGCGCGACCCGGCAGCACGCGGCCACGGTCCGCAGCGCACGATCGAGGTGGGGATCGTTCATCGGGCTGCCGGCCTACGCCGAGGCGACGGTCGGCGCCGTCCAGCTCGACTTGAACTCCCGGATCGCCTTGATGCAGGCCTCGTCAATCCCGTTCTTGAAGGTGCGGGCTTCGGCGAGCTGATGGCGAACGCCCTTCGCGGGACCGTTGAAGTGGTCGAGCAGGTCGCGCTCGAACCGATGGACGTTCTGGAGCTTGACGTCGTCCAGGAAGCCCCTGGACGCGGCGAAGATCGAGAGGCACTGGTCGATCGCGTCATAGGGCACGTACTGGTCCTGCTTCAGGAGCTGGACCATGGACGCCCCGCGGTCGAGCTGCTTCTGGCTGGTCGCGTCGAGCTCCGTACCGAGCTGTGCGAAGGCCTCGAGCTCGCGGTACGCGGCGAGGTCGAGCCGCAGCGAGCCGGCGACCTCCTTCATGGCCTTGATCTGGGCGTTGCCGCCCACGCGCGACACCGAGATGCCGACGTTGATCGCGGGGCGCACGCCGGCCGCGAAGAGTTCGGGCTGGAGATAGATCTGCCCGTCGGTGATCGAAATCACGTTCGTCGGGATGTACGCCGACACGTCGCCTTCCTGCGTCTCGATGACGGGCAGCGCCGTGAGCGAGCCGCCGCCGTTCTCGTCGGAGAGCTTGGTCGCGCGCTCGAGCAGGCGGCTGTGCAGGTAGAAGACGTCGCCGGGGTACGCCTCGCGGCCGGGCGGGCGGCGGAGCAGCAGCGAGAGCTGCCGGTACGCGGTGGCCTGCTTGGAGAGGTCGTCGTAGATGCACAGCGCGTGCTTCGGCGTCTTGCCTTCCTTGCCCTGCCACATGAAGTACTCGCCCATCGCGCAGCCGGCATAGGGCGCGATGTACTGGAGCGGAGCGGGGTCCGACGAGCCGGCGTTGACGACGATGGTGTAGTCCATCGCGCCTTCGCGCTTCAACGTCTCGACGACGCCCGCGACCGTGGACTCCTTCTGGCCGATCGCGACGTAGATGCACACGATCGCGTCGTCGGTGCCCCAGTACTGCTTCTGGTTGATGATCGTGTCCACCGCCACCGCGGTCTTGCCCGTCTTGCGGTCGCCGATGATCAGCTCGCGCTGGCCGCGGCCGATGGGAATCATGGAGTCGATCGCCTTGATTCCGGTCTGGAGCGGCTCCTTCACCGGCTGCCGGTGCGCGATGCCCGGGGCGACGATGTCGAGCTTCATCGTCATGTTCGTGTCGATGGCCGGCCCGCCGTCGATCGGCTCGCCGAGCGGGTTGACGACGCGTCCGAGCAGCGCCTCGCCGACGGGCACCTCGAGCAGGCGGTTGGTCGACTTGACGGTGTCGCCCTCCTTGACCGCGAGGTAGTTGCCGTAGATCACCGTGCCGACGGTGTCGAGCTCGAGATTCATGACCTGGCCCATGATCGGGCCGTCCTTCGTCTCGAACTCCACGAGCTCGCCCGCCATGGCCTTGCTCAGGCCGTAGATGCGGGCGATGCCGTCACCAACCTCGACCACGCGGCCGACCTCGGAGATCTCGAGCTCGTTCGAGAACTGCTCGATCTCCTGCTTGATGACGGAAGTGATTTCGTCGGTCTTGATCTTCACTGTGCTGTTCCTGGCTCGTGGCGTCGGCTCAGTCGGCCGGCGCGATCTCGTAGATCATCGTGACGCCCGCCCGCACGGTCACGTCGCCGGGCGTGATGGGTGGCGTGGCGCCGCTGCCGTCCGCCGCCATCGCCATCATGCGCTGCGAGGCCATCTCGCGGACCGGCGTCGGGGTGCTGTCGAGATTGATCGCGAGGACGCGCACCAGCCGGAGGCCGGCGGCCTCGGCGAGCGCCTCGGCGTCGGCCCGCGCGTTCCGCGTCGCGGTGGCGATCGCCTCCGCCCGGTGCTTCCGCGGATCGGAGAGCGTGAAGCCGAGCACGTCGATGGTGTTCGCGCCCGCCTTGTTCGCCTGCTCGATCAGCTCGCCGGCCATGTCGAGCTTGCCGGTCTTGACGAGGATGTCGTTGACGACCTCGTAACCGATGATCTGCGGCTTCCAGTCGGGGCCGGCCTGGCGGGGGCGCCGCGAATAGTTGGGACGCACCTGGAAGCGGCCGGTCTCGTACTCGTTCTTCTCGAGGCCGGCGTGCTTGAGCGCCTCCACCACATCGAGCATGCGGGAGCTGTTCTCGTCGAGAGCCTCGGCGGCCTCGCGGTTCTCCGTCACCACCCCGATGCGGATCTGGAGCTCGTCCGCCGGCTTGTCCAGCTCCGCCTCGCCCCGGACCGTCAGCTTGGGTGTGTCCTCGAGCTTGCGCGCGCCCGTGTCGTCGGCCAGCGAGAGCCGTCCGGTCACGCCCGCCATGGCGAGGAAAAGAACGATGACCACGGTAATCGGCAGTGTGCTCATGACGTCTCCTCGTCCTCGATGATGCGGTCGAACCGCTCGCGAATCTTCGCATTGCCGGACGTCGCCAGACGCTGCCTGATGCGGCGCAGCCTCGTCGACACGGAACCGTCGATGAGCTGGTCGCCGATGCGCAGCTTGAGGCCGCCGAGCATGGCGCGGTCGGTGTACGGATGCAGGACGGCTTCCTTGCCGAGGGCGGCCCGGATCTTGCCGGCGATCGCGCGCACCTGCTCGTCGCCCAGGGGGGCGGCGGTGAACACGTCCACCTCGATCCGGTCGTGGGCGGCCTGCACGAGGCGATCGAACGCCGTATTGATGTGCTCGAGATGGCCGAGCCGCCCCTTGTCGTTGACGACGAGCAGGAACCGGAGCGTGAGATCAGTGACGCGGTCGCGGAACACCCGCCCCAGCGCATCGCCCCGCTTGTGCCGGTCGATCACGGGCGAGGCGAGGAACTCGGCGAACTGCCTGTTGCCACGTCCGAGCTCGCAGACCTCCTCGAGCTCCCCGGCGATCTCGAAGATCTTGTCGCGGCCGCCGGCCTCGTCGGCAAGCTCGTACAGGCTGCGGGCGTAGATTTGGGCGAGGGCGTCGGACATGGGTCAGCGAACATGGGTCAGCGAACATGGGTCAACGGGCCTGGGTCAAACGAGCCTGGCTCAAGCGGAGGCGGAGGCGTCGTGTTCGTGCCAGCGGGCCCTTGTGCCTCTCCTCTTAGTTCACGGAACTCAGCTCCTTCAAAGATTCCTCGACCAGCCGGTCCTGGTCATCGACGGAGATCTCTCGCTGGAGGATCTTCGACGCGATGGTCGCCGCGAGCGACGACGCCTCGTTGTGGATCTCGGCGATCGCCGTCTGCTTGGCAGCGAGGATCTCGCGCGTCGCCCGCTGCTTCATGTCGGCGAGGTCCTCCTCGTTGCGCTTGCGCAGGTCGTCGCCGGCCTGCTTCGCCGTGGCCTTCGCCCTGGCGATCATGTCCGCGGCCTCGTGGCGCGCCGCGGCCAGAGACTCCTCGTACTCGGTCAGCGCCTTCGCCGCCTTCTCGCGGGCTTCCTCGGCAGCCTGGATCTCGGCGCGGATCTTCCGATCCCGCTCGTCGAGCCCCGCCTCGATGCGCGGCCACACCTTCGACTTGAGGATGAAGAACGCGATCCCGAACACGACGAGCGTCGTGAGCAGGGGAAGGAGCTGGACCGCGACCGGGTTGGCCTCACCTGCAGCGAGAACGATCATTGATCAGGCGCCTGTAATGCCGAGCAGGCCGATGACGACCGCGAAGAGCGCGGCCCCCTCGACGAGCGCGGCGGTGATGATCATGTTGGTCCCGATCGGGCCGGCCATCTCCGGCTGACGCGCGATCGCCTCGCACGCGGAGCCGCCGATCCGGCCGATCCCGATGCCGGCGCCGATGACCGCGAGCCCGGCCGCGAGACCGCCGCCGATCCCCTTGCTCAGGCCGGCGCCCTCGCCCTTCACGAGCGCGATGGCGTGCTCCTTCGCGGCATCTTCCTGCGCCCAGGCGTTCGTCGCCCCCGCGATGGCCATACCGACGAACGCGACGCAGATGAGGGGGAAGATTCGTTTCATTTTCGATGCATTCTCCGTGATGCGCTGATCGTGATTGAAGCGGGCCCCGTCCGACCGACGACGCCCTATGCGTGAACGGCCTCGGCGTGGCCGTGGTCGTCGTGATGCGAAAGCTGGCCGATGAAGACCGCCGTGAGGAACATAAAGATGAATGCCTGGAGGAACGCGACGAACACCTCGAGGAAGGTGATCGCGATCGAGAACGCCCCGGAAACCACCGACACGCCGAGCGCGGCGATCCAGCTGTCGAGGCCCCGGAGGGCCATGAGGCCGAACAGCGCGAGCGTGGCCATCAGCATGTGACCGGCCATCATGTTGGCGAAGAGGCGGATGGCCAGCGCCGCGGGCTTGATGAACATCCCGGCGAGCTCCACCGGGATCATGATGATCGCGAGGTACGCCGGCGCGCCGCCGAGCAGGTGATGCGCCCAGCCGGCGAAGCCGAGGTCGCGCATGCCATGCACCTGGATGACGATGAACGAGACCAGGGCGAGCCCGGCCGTGACCGCCAGGTTGGCCGTGGCCGTGCCCCCGATCACCGCGAAGTGGCTGTCGTCGAACAGCAGGAGGCCCGCGATGTGCTGGAGGTCGAGCAGGGGGATGAGCCCCAGCACGTTGTTCATCAGCACGAAGAAGAAGAGCGTCAGCAGGAAGGGGAGATAGCGTCTGGTGTCGTCGCCCAGGACCGGCTTCACGATGTGGTCGCGAAGATAGACGATGATCACTTCGATGAGTTGCCCGAAGTGGCCGCGGGTGAGATAGCGGTCGTTGCCCTCGGACTCGGGGCCCGTGCCGATCGCTTTCGCGGCGATGCCCATCACCCACAGGAGCAGCAGGGTCGCCAGCACGAGCATCACCATGTGCATCGTGAGGATCGGGTCGCCGAAGAGCATGAGGTCCTCGGTGCCCGGGATGACCGGGTGTTGACCACCAATGATCGCCCGGTCGAGCACGTGCCCGAACGGATCTGGATCTTTTGAACCGGCCGCCAGCAGAAGCATGGACACTATTCCGGAGTCGATTGCTCGGCTGCTCCGGGAGCGGCGGGAGCGACGGGAGCGACTCGTCTCATCGACATCGCGTACACGCGGGTCTCGCCGACCATCACGGCAAGATAGGCGAGCGCCACTGCCATCCAGAGGCTCCTCCCGCCCGATTGGGTCGCGGAGTATAGCAGGTAGGTTCCGGCGAGTGTGGCGAGCAGCCGCACAAAAGAAGATGCCACCCAGAGCACGGGCCAGTTGAGCATCGCCCGCGGTCGCCACGGCCGCAGTCCGAGGACGACGAGTGAGGCGGCGACGGCCACGACACCCGCCCCGATCGGTCCGTTCCACGCCGCGGCGTCCCCGAGTCCGAGGAGCACCGCCCCGGCCGCGAAGGCTGCGCCCGCCCCGAGGGCCGCGATCCAGATGACGGCGAGGAAGCGTCCGGTCGGCAGGGTGACCTCGCGCTCCGCGGCGCCCCGCGGATCGCCGGTCACGGGTCCTCCCCGCCCTGCTTTCCGTCCGCCGCCTGCTCGCGGAGATGCGCCGCGATCCCGGCGGCATCGCCCGTGGACTTTCGGTTCTCCCGGAGCGCGGTCCGCAGGAACGTGCCCATGCCGATGACGACGCCGAGGATCGTGCAGATGATCAGGAGCGTCGGCTTCGTGCCGAAGAGGGCGTCGAGCCCCCAGCCGATCAGGGTGCCGGCGAGGATCTCCGACGCCAGCGTCGCGCCCATCCCGGCGAGACGCCAGAGTCTGCGACGCTCCAGCTCGGCGATCGACTCGGGCATTTCGGCAGCTTACCAATTGAGGGTACGATCAGCCTCATGGCCATCCCAGACTCCGAAATCGTCGACGTCACGCCCGCGAAGCTCGGCCGGGCCGACGCCCTGTTCCTTCCGGCGATCTTCAAGGGGCTCGGGACGACCATGCGGCACATGCTCCAGAACGTCGGCCGCGACGGGAAGCAGAAGAAGAACATCTGGGTGTTGCAGTACCCCGAGGAGAAGCGTGACGACCGGCCCGTCATCGAGGGAGGCCAGGAGCGGTCGAACTTCCGGGGCGTGCACCGGCTCAACAAGGACGAGGACGGCCGGGTCCGCTGCGTCGCGTGCTTCATGTGCGCGACCGCGTGCCCCGCGAACTGCATCCACATCGTCGCCGAGGAGTCGCCCTGGGAGGACCGCGAGAAGTACCCGAAGATGTTCGACATCGACGAACTGCGGTGCATCTACTGCGGCATGTGCGAAGAGGCCTGCCCCGTTGACGCGATCGAGCTGACCCCGCACTACGAGGTGGTCGGCATGTCGCGGAACGAGATGATCTTCGACAAGACGAAGCTCCTCGAGGTCTACGACCAGACGGTGGGCGAGAAGCCCATGTGAGGGGGAGCGGTCAGCAGAGCCGAACGTGCCGGGTGCCCCATCTCGTCCGGGGCATCACGTCAGGATCGCGAGGCTCAGCGTGAGCCCGGCTTATGGACCACACGGTCCCCATGACGCGAGGACCGCCAGCAAGTCAGCAAAGTCAACGACGCCGCTATTGTCGATGTCGGCTTCCCAATCGTCCGTCTGCCAGTTCGCGAGGATGGCCAGCACGTCGGCCATGCCGACGAGGCCATCGCGATTCGCGTCAGCGGGGCAGGCGACGGCGGCGACCACGGCCGAGACCGTTCGCGCTGCGTTCACCCTTCCGTAGCCGAAGAAGTCGTCGAATCCGGGCGTGCCGAGATCGTCGGCGTACGCACGGATGAAGCCCCGAATGTCTACGGGACGCAGCGTCGGGTCCACCGAGTACAGCAATGCCGCCAGGCCGGTGACGTGCGGCGCCGCAAGCGATGTACCTCGGACGGATCGATACCAGCCGCGAGCAGGAGTTGCTGTCGACATAATCGCGTCCGCGGGCGCCGCCACGTCCACCCATGGACCGTACGTCGAACCCTCCCAGAACAGATCGTCGATGGTCGTGCCCGAGACGCAGATCACCGACGGATATGCGGCCGGATAATTCGGGGTTTGGATTCCGTCATTGCCCACCCCCGCGACCACCGTCATTTGATTCTCGCTCGCATAGTCGATCGCCATGGCGAGCTCGGGAGAATCGGGAGTTATCCAACTGCAATTGGCGACCTGTGCTCCCATGTCAGCGGCGTAGTACAAGGCTGCGATTGGCGCGACCACCCCTCCGGGAAGAGCCTTGACGATCATCATTCGTGACTGTGCGATTCCGGCGATTCCAACGGAGTTATTCGTCCGGGCGCCGAAGATGCCGCTGACCGGTGTCCCATGGCCGAAGAGCTCGTCATCCGGCGCGTTGTCGTCCTTGAGAAAATTCCAGCCGACCACATCATCGACGAATCCGTTCGCGTCATCGTCGATGCCGTTGTCGGGAATCTCGCCGGGATTCGTCCAGAGCGTCTCGGGCGGAAACTCCTCGTGGTCGAACTGGAGGCCGGTATCGATCATTGCGACCACGACCGAGGAATCCCCCATCGTGATTGCCCACGCGCCCGGCGCGTCGATCGCCCGCGGGCCCCACTGCTTCGGGTAGAGTGGGTCATTGGGTTCGACTCCGAGGAGCTCGACGCGACTGTTCGGTTCGGCGCTCTCGATCAGATCCGGTGACGCCGCGACGACGGTCTCGCAGAACGTGGCTGCGTTCTTCGGCTCGAATGCGGCAGCGAGTTTCGCAACCCGCACGTACGCCAGCGGATGCACGCCCGTCGGGTCGTT
>CAZXBB010000388.1:0-6288 GCA_964638815.1 uncultured Isosphaeraceae bacterium | reverse complement strand
GTGGGGCCGGGGGGGGCCGGGGGGGCCGGGGGGGTTCGAGCTGGCGGATGGCGCGGAACGGGTCGGCCGAACGGTGTCGGGCCGGCTCAACGGGCTCCGGTCCCTCGTCTACACGAGCTTCGTCTCGCCGGGCGTCGCCACCGGCGGCACCGGCATCGATCCGAACACGTACCCGCTCGCGGGGGTGAGGTCGAGCTGCGAACTCATCGCCTGCTCCCAGGTGACCTCCTTGCCGGTGTATGCCGACATGCGCCCCATGATGGCGGTCAGCGTCGACTCCGCGACACGCCGGCCTTCGTTGAGCCGCGTCGAGCCGCCGCCGATGCTCGCGAGGAGGTTCCGCTGCTCCTCGACGTACGGGTTCGGATTGTCTTCGGCGAATCGCCACGGCGACGAGCCACCGATGACCGCCTGGCCGGGGCTCGTGTCGCACCAGCCCTCCGTGCCGCGCACGGATTCCGAGACGCGGTTCCAGCAGCCGTCCGTCTGGCGGCACATGCTCGTCACGAAGACGTGCTCCGGATACTCGTACTCGACGGCGAAGTGGTCGAAGATGTGGCCGTAGTCGGGGTCGGTGCGCACCTGCCGGCCGCCCATGCCCGCGGCCCTGATCGGGTGCGTGCCGATCGCCCAGTTGACCACGTCGAGGTTGTGGATGTGCTGCTCGCAGATGTGGTCGCCCGAGAGCCACGTGAAGTAGAGCCAGTTGCGGAGCTGCCACTCCATGTCGGTCCACTCGGGCCGCGGCGCGTTCATCCAGAGGCCGCCCATGTTCCAGTAGCAGCGGGCCGACACGATGTCGCCGATCGCGCCGCTGCGGATCCGGGACATGGCGGCGAGATAGCTCTGCTCGTGACGTCGCTGGGTGCCCGCGACGATGCTCAGGCCGAGTCGGTCCGCCTCGTCGGCGGCGGCGATCACCTTCCGCACGCCCGGCGCATCGACGGCGACGGGCTTCTCCATGAAGACGTGCCGCCGGTTGCGGATCGCCTCCTCGAGATGCATCGGCCGGAAGTGCGGCGGCGTCGCGAGGACGACCAGGTCGACGTCGCCCGCGATGAGCTCGCGGTACGCGTCGAAGCCGACGTGGCACCGGTCGTCCGCGACCTTCGCCCGCGTCCCGTCGTGGGCGGCGAGCCGCTGCCGGCAATCGTCGAGACGGTCGCGGAAGACGTCGGCGAGCGCGACGACGTCAACGCGGTCGGAGGCGGCCAGCGCGTTGTGCGCGGCGCCGGTGTCGCGTCCGCCGCAGCCGACGAGCCCGACGCGGACGCGATCGGATCCGGTGGCGTACGCCTGGCGCGCGGCGGCGAGCTGCGCGGCCGCGAGCGGCGCCGTCGCGGCGACGGCGGAGGTGTTGAGGAAGTCGCGGCGGGTGACGCGGCGGGTCTCTTCGGTTGTCATGGGAGTCTCCTCGTGCGGGACCTCCCTTGTATCCGATCGGACGGGGCGTTGCCAGCCCTCATTGTGCATGAACCGGGTCGTCGAAGCGGGTCGTCGAACCGTGTCATCGAACCGGGTCATCGAACCGGGTGATCGAACCGGGTCATCGAACCGGGTCGTCGAACCGGGTCGTCGAACCGGGTCATCGAACCGGGTCGTCGAACCGGGTCGTCGAAGCGTGTCGTCGAACCGCGTTGTCCAGGCTGCGGCGCCGGAGCCGGCAATGCCGGCCGGTTCATGCAGAGTGCGGGCGGGCGCGTCCTCTATACTCTGCCCCCGCGTGCACGTTCTCGACTGGGCCATCGTCTTCGGGCTTCTCGCCGTCCTCGTCGCGGCGGCGCTGCGCACGCGACGGTACACGCGGAGCGTGCCGGCGTTCCTCGCAGCCGGGCGGTGCGGCGGACGCTACCTCATTTCGGTCGCGAACGGTATCGCGATGGTCGGCGTCATCACGCTCGTCTGGTACTTCGAGCAGAACTACAAGGTCGGCTACACGCCGTACTGGTGGGGGCTGATGGAAGGCCCGGCCATGATCATCATGGCGCTGTCGGGCTGGGTCATCTACCGCTACCGGCAGACGCGGGCGATGACGCTCGCGCAGTTCTTCGAGATCCGCTACAGCCGGCGGTTCCGTGTCTTCGCGGGGCTCGTGGCCTTCGTCTCCGGCATCATCAACTTCGGGATCTTCCCTTCGGTCGGCGCTCGCTTCTTCATCGCGCTGTGCGGCTTCCCCCCGGCGTTCACGGTGGCCGGGATCGAGATCGGCACCTACCCCGCGGTGATGTTCGTGCTCATCTCGATCGCGCTCCTGTTCGTCTTCGTCGGCGGCCTGATCGCGGTGATGGTGACGGACTTCATCCAGGGAATTTTCTGCAACATCGTGTTCGTGGTGCTGATCGTCGTCCTGCTCCTGACGTTCCGATGGGAGCAGATCGCCGATGCGCTGCTGACGGCGCCGGAGGAGGAGTCGCTGGTCCATCCGTTCAAGCTCGGGGACGAGGACCACTTCAACGTCTTCTACTACGTGATCAGCGTCGTCATCATCTTCTACGGCGCGCTCGGCTGGCAGGGGACCCAGGGCTACAACTGCGCGGCTGTCGACGCGCACGAGGCGAAGATGGCGGGGATCCTCAACGGCTGGCGGCCGCGCGTCCTCATGCTGATCGTCGTCGTGCTCCCGGTGTGCATCTACACGCTGATGCACCACCCGGCGTACGCCGAGCAGGCCGCGCTGGTGCAGCAGTCGCTCGACACCGTCGAGGCCCCGACGCCGGAGAAGGTCGCGACGCTCCAGAACCAGATGCGCACACCGTTCGCCCTCGCGGTGATGCTGCCGCCCGGCCTCCTCGGGCTCGTCTGCGCGGCGATGCTCGGCGCGTTCATCAGCACCAACGACACCTATCTTCACTCGTGGGGATCGATCCTCGTGCAGGACGTGATCCTGCCGTTCCGGAAGCGGCCGTTCACGCCGCGCCAGCACCTCTGGCTCCTGCGCGGCGCGATCCTGCTCGTCGCCGTCGTGATCTTCATCTTCAGCCTGCTCTTCCAGCACACGCAGTACCTGGCGATGTTCCTCGCGCTCACCGGGGCGGTGTACGTGGGCGGGGCCGGCTCGGTGATCATCGGTGGGCTCTACTGGAGCCGCGGCACGACCGCGGGCGCGTGGGCGGCCATGCTCACGGGCATGACGCTGTCGATGGCCGGCATCCTCGTGAAGCAGGTCGATCCCGCGTTCCTCACGGCGCACGCGGGCTCGCCCCTCTGGGACGCCGCCGCCTGGCTCTACGGCTTCACCGGGCAGGAGATGACGTTCGGAGCCATCGTCGCGTCGGTGTCCATGTACATCGTCGTGTCGAAGCTCGGACGGAGCGGCCCGTTCGACATGGACCGCATGCTCCACCGCGGCGCGTACGCGGTGAAGGGCGAGACCGCCACGTCGTACGCCGACGCGAGGACGTGGCTCGAGCGCATCGGCGTCAGCCGCGACTTCACCGGCGCCGACCGCGTCGTGACGATGATCACCCTCGGCTGGCCGTTCCTGTGGACGGTCATCTTCATCGCGGGCACGATCTACAACCTCCTCGTTGACGTGCCCGATACGAGCTGGCTCGCGTTCTGGCGCGTCTGGACGTGGACGATCCTCGCCTGCGCGATCGGTGTGACCGTGTGGTTCACGATCGGCGGGGCGCGCGACATGCGCGCGCTCTTCCGGCGTCTGCGCGAACGCGCCGACGATCCGCTCGACGACGGGCGCGTGGAGGACCATCGCAACGTGGCGGACAGGGTGCGGACCGCCCATGAACGCCCATGAAAGCGCAGGCACCGCCTCTCGACGGTGCCTGCTGGATCATCGCGAGCATGGCCCGGCCCAAGTGGGCGATCGCGGGCGCGGACCCCGCTTGCTCGGTGATGAAGCTCGACTCGCCACGCGCTAGCGCGGCGGGCTGCTCCCGGCGGGCGTGTCCGGCGGGCCCGCGTGGAGCGCGAACGCGCGGCCTCCGAGAAACAGCATCATCAGGCTCACCGCGACCGCGGTGATCATCAGTGTTCGACGTCTCTGCCCCTGGCTCATCGGGACCTCCTGTCGGGACGGCATCGAAGCCGGTCCTGCACCGGGGAGACGCAACGGCCTTGCCAATCCGCCGGCGATCGGAGGGAACTCCGGCCTGCGAGCGACGCAAGTACGGATCCTGCTGAGGGTTATGTCGTTACGATCCGGCGGCCGCCCGCCACGCGAGGGTGCGGGTAGCCGCCGCGAGCTGGCGAATCCTCCGCAGCGGACTGGAGACGATTGTCCAACAGCGCGCCCCCGCGCCACTACACTCGCGCCCGCCGTGCTCCGCCTCCGCGTCATCCTCGCACCGGTCCTCCTCGCCACCGCCGCGCTCGCCGGCTGCCGGACGACGGGGCCGCCCGCCGCGCGCGCCGCGCCGAAGTCGTACGCGTGCCCGCGGGCGACCGGCGCGATCACGATCGACGGACGCACCGACGAGATCGCCTGGCGCGCCGCCCCCTGGTCGGACGCCTTCGTCGACATCGAGGGCGACGTGCGTCCGCGACCCCGTTTCGACACGCGCATGCGCATGCTCTGGGACGACACGCACCTCTACGTCGCCGCCCGAATGGAGGAGCCGCACGTCTGGGGCACGCTGACCCGGCACGATGAGATCG
Source organism: uncultured Isosphaeraceae bacterium (assembly GCA_964638815.1). Classification (GTDB taxonomy): domain Bacteria; phylum Planctomycetota; class Phycisphaerae; order Phycisphaerales; family SM1A02; genus CAZXBB01. The sequence continues at coordinate 1,674 of CAZXBB010000388.1, read as the reverse complement.
TCTTCCACGACAACGACTTCGAGGTATTCATCGATCCCGACGGCGACACGCGTCACTACTACGAGATCGAGATCAACGCGCTCGGAACGATCTTCGACCTCATGCTGCACCGGCGCTACGTGGACGGCGGGCCCGCTGACCACGACTGGGACTGCAAGGGGCTGCTTCGGGCAGTGCACGTGGACGGGACCCTGAACGATCCGACCGACGTCGACCGTTCCTGGTCGGTGGAGCTGGCCATCCCGTGGTCAGCCCTGGACTTCGACCCGGCGCCCGCCGTCGGGGACACATGGCGGATCAGCTTCTCGCGCGTCCAGTGGCGTCACGAGGTTGTGGGGGGGCGCTACCGCAGGATCCCGGGGCGGCGGGAGGACAACTGGGTCTGGACGCCGCAGTATGCGATCAACATGCACCTGCCGCGTCACTGGGGCTACGTGACCTTCGAGTGAGATGCGCATTCCGCTCGCGTCGGCATCATGGACCCTCGCGCCGACCACGGCGGTGCCGATCCCGGCCGCGGCGATTCCCGCCCGCGTACCCGGCTGCGTGCACGTCGATCTCCTGCGCGCGGGCCTGATCGCCCACCCGGACCGCGGTCCTGCCGAGCGCGACTTGCTCTGGATCGGCCGCGCGGACTGGCGCTATCGCTGCGTCTTCGATGCACCGGCCGCGCTGCTCGCCTGCGAGCGTGCGGACCTCGTCTGCGACGGGCTCGACACGGTCGCCGTCGTCGAGGTCAACGGGCGGTTCATCGGCGAGGCGTCGAACATGCACCACCCGCACCGCTTCGACATCCGCGCTGCGCTGCGACCGGCCGCGAACGAGCTCGCGATCACGTTCCGCGGTCCGCTCGCGTACGCGGAAGCTTGCGAGAAGCGTTACGGAGCGCGGCCCGTCAACGGCGACTGGGGGCCCTACGCCTACGTGCGCAAGGCGGCGTGCCACTTCGGGTGGGACTGGGGCCCGCGGGCCCCGACCGCCGGCATCTGGCGCGATATCGCGCTCCACGGATGGTCGGGCGCCCGCCTCGGCGACGTGCGCGTGCTCGTGCGCGAGGCCGACGCCCGCCGCGCGGTCGTCGAGGTGATCGCGCCGGTCGTGCGCTCCGGCGCGGCGGGCGCCGCGCCGGCGGCGGTGGTCGTCGAGCTGCGCGGGCCGGACGGCGAGGCGGTGTGCGGCGCGACGAGCGTGTCCGCGGAGGGCGACGCCGCAGCGCGCTTCGAGGTCGCATCACCCGCGCTGTGGTGGCCGCGGGGCATGGGCCCGCAGCCGTTGTACGACGTGGCCGTCACGCTCGACGCCGGCCCGGCCCGCGATTGCTGGACGGGACGCACGGGCCTGCGGCGCGTCCGCCTCGACACCGCGCCGGACGCCTGGGGCGCGCGGTTCGCCTTCGAGATCAACGGCCGGGAAGTGTTCGCGAAGGGAGCGAACCGGATCCCGGACGGGCTCTTCCCGGGCGAACGCGATGCCGCCTCGACGCGTCGCTTCGTCGAGCGCGCCGCCGCCGCGAACATGAACATGCTGCGCGTGTGGGGCGGCGGCATCTACGAGTCGCGGGCGTTCTACGACGCGTGCGACGAGCTCGGCATCATGGTGTGGCAGGACTTCATGTTCGCGTGCGCGACGTACCCGGAGGAGGCGCCGTATCCCGCGTCGATCGAGGCGGAGGCG
>CAZXBB010000387.1:0-6243 GCA_964638815.1 uncultured Isosphaeraceae bacterium | reverse complement strand
TTCCGGTGTGCCCCGGTCCTGTGCTCTGACAGGGCCGGGTGGGTCACCGATGGAACGACGGCTTCTGGACGTTCGTTGCCCACCCGGCCCTTGCCGAGCCAAGGACCGGGGCACACAGACCCTTGCAACGTTCGGCCGGATGCGGCATCGCGCTGCCGGTGTGCCCCCGTCCTGTGCTCTGACAGGGCCCGGTGGGTCACCCATGGAACGACGGCTTCCGACGTTCGTTGCCCACCCGGCCCTTGCCGAGCCAGGGACCGGGGCACACATGTTTCCTCAACGGCGTATCAGGGTTGGACCTTCGCCGTGCCGTCGAAATATGCCTTGTACTTCGGCCAGCTCCACTGCGCGATCTCGCGGCCGACGGCGAGTCCGACGTGGTTGTCCACGGGGATGTGATATCCGCCCATCGCGCGGGAGAGGGCCGCCATCTCGGCGACCGCGCTCCACGTGGGAAGGTCGAGCGTGATCATGTCGCCGGGATCCTCCTCGGTCAGCTCGCAGTGCCGCCGCTGCTCGAAGAAGCCGTACTCGTCCGATCCCGTGAAGAGCTCGATCGCCTTCGAGCACGCGCCGCTGACCGTCGCGTGGCCGCTCGTGTAGCCGGGGAACGGGGGCGTAATGAAGACGTAAGGCGAATACGGGTGCCATTCCTCCGCCGGCATGTCAACGACCCCGCCTTCGGGGCCCGCCCATCCCTTGATCATCTGGCCCTTGTAGTAATGACGCACGAGCGTCCACGGCCGCGAGGAGTCGTAGTACCGCTTCGTCTCCCAGCACGAGATGAACGCATCGTGCGCGACGTTGGCGACGACGAAGTAGAGCTTCACGTCCATATCAAGATCGTGCTGGTCCCGACGGGAGACGTCGGCGGCGAACCGCAGCCAGTGTCCGCTCTGCCCCGTGGAGCGCGGCCCGTCGCGCATGAACTCGACGATCGCCTTGTGCTCGTCCGTGAGCGTCTGGTTGTAGCGAAGGCACTGCGCCGTCTCCTCGCGGAGCCACTTGTCGTCGGCCACTGTGGTCGGCGGCGGCCCGGGACGGAACTGGCTGCTGTCCTTGAGCGCGAACGGCTTGACGCGGTACCAGTGCGGTGTGAGGAACCCCGGCGTGAACTTCGTCCCGTCCGGATTCGTGAACGTGATGGGCTGCCACCGGTCAGGATCCAGGCACTTGTCCGCAGGGTTAACAGGGCGGTAGTACGTGTAGTCCGAGTAGGGCGTCCCGTCACCGCCCAGCTCGTTGCCGAACTGGTTGGCGCCGTCGTTCTTTCGGTACTCGATGACCGCGCCCGCGGCGAGGTTGCCGACGCCCTCAGGCGTGGTCGGATCCATGGAGACGACGTACGGGTCGTATCCCAGGCGGTTCATCTCGCTGCGCAGATACGCCTCGGACTCCGGATACACGAACACCAGCGACCGGAACGACGCGTAGCTGATCGCGCACTCCTTGTTCGCCTGCGTGTGCTCGTGGACGGGCCGGCGGAGCCTGCCGCCCCAGCGGGATCCGACGGCCTTCGCGTCGTACGCCGCCCACGCGTCGTACATCGCCGTCGCCCAGATCTCGAGCGTGCGGGCGATGATCGTCGGTCGCGCGGCGTGCAGCTCCACGTCGCGCGCGGTGGCCTCCTGGGCGATGTCCAGCCACTGGTATGCGAGGGACTGAGTGGTCTCCTTCTCGACGCCGAGGAACTTGTGTACCCGATCCGGATCGATCGGGCGGGCCTGATCCTTATCGGCGAGCGCATCGGCGAGCGCATCGGCGATCGCGATCCGCGGACCGGTGAGAGCGGCGGCCAGCGCCATCGCCATGGAGAGCTTCGTTGCAGTCTTCATGAGAAATCATCCGTTCGATTCGAGCGTGAAAGCGGGCAGACGGGTCCGATCCCAGTGAGCAGGCAGGCAGGCAGGCAGGCAGGCAAACAGGAAACAAACAAACAAACAAGCCCCACTCGCGCACTCCGGTTGCGGGAGAGGGGCTTCGTCGCCCGAGCCAACGTCCGGCCCAATCGGCCGGACAGGTGAGAATTGTGCGGCGCGCGGGCTCCGAAGTCAATCGACAATCGGCCGATTCGCGCCGGCTCACCGGTGAAAAACCTGGAAAAAGCGTTGACGCCCGCGCGTTCGCGCCCCACAATCCGTGCAGTTCCGGCCATGGCGGCCGGGGCCCGTTCAGGGCGATGAAGCCCCGCTCGCGCGAAACGCGCGGCCGGGGCTTTGTCCTTTTTGACGTTACCGGCCCTCGGTAGCCCCCGGGCTCGCGGCGACGGGTTGGAGGAGATCTGAAAGATGAGACGCACTCGTGCAACGCTCGGGTTGTTCCTCGTGTTCCCGGTGGCCGGCGCCTTCGCGTCCGGCGGTGCGATCGGTGAGCGTCCCGTCATCGAGCACCACCTCGACGGGACCGGGCTCGCCGAGGAGCTGAGCGTGCTGTTCGAGCACGGCCAGAAGCTCTTCGACGCCCGGTTCAACAAGCTCGACGGCCAGGGTCGCCCGGGCTCGACCGGCACCGGCGCCCCCCGCGATCCGGACGAGCCGGCGTTCATCCGGACCTCGGCGCCGGATGCCAACTCCTGCTTCGGCTGCCACAACCTGCCGTTCTCCGGCGGCGCCGGCGAGGTCGTGGCCAACGTGTTCGTCCTGGCGCAGGCCATGGATCCGGTGGTCATGTCCGTCAGCCCCGAGTTCAGCAATGAGCGCAACACCCTGGGCATGTTCGGGGCGGGTCCGATCGAAATGCTGGCGCGGGAGATGAGTGCGGAGCTGATCACCATTCGCGAAGAGGCGAAGGCCGAAGCGGCGTCGAAGGGGCACCCGGTCGCGCGCGATCTCGTGGCGAAGGGAGTGAACTTCGGACGGATCACGTGCCTGCCCGACGGCAAGATCGACCCGACCGAGATCGACGGCGTCGACTGGGACCTCATCGTCAAGCCCTTCCACCAGAAGGGCGCGGTGGTCTCCCTCCGCGAGTTCTCGAACAACGCGATGAACCATCACCACGGCATGCAGTCGGTCGAGCGATTCGGCGAAGGCGCGGATCCGGATCTCGACGGCATGACGAACGAGCTGACGGTCGGCGACATCACCGCCGTCACCGTGTTCCAGGCCGCGCTCGGAACGCCGGTCGAGGTGCAGCCGGACGACCCCGCCCGGCGCCAGGCGGCCGCCCGGGGCCGGCGTCTGTTCGCGCACGTCGGCTGCACGTCGTGCCACGTGCCCCTGTTGACGCTCGACGACCGGCACTTCACCGAGCCGAACCCGTACAACCCGCCGGGGAACCTCCACCCCGACGAGACCGAGGAGCTCTTCTCGTTCGACATGACCACGGAAGGTCCGGCGCCCCGCCTCCGGCGCACCCGCACCGGCGGCGCGTTCGTCGCGGCGTTCACGGACCTCAAGCGTCACGACCTGAACGACGAGGACTACGACCACTTCGACAACGAGCTGCTCCCGCAGGGCAAGCTGAACGGATTCGCCCCGGCGGACGACTTCACGATCCCGGCGCCGCCGCGTCCGACCGGCGAGTTCCTGACGCGCAAGCTCTGGGACGTCGCGAACTCGGACCCCTACGGTCACCGTGGCGATCTGACGATCATGACGGAGGCCATCCACTTCCACGGCGGCGACGCCCGGGAGTCGCGTGACGCGTTCTTCGCGCTCTCGCACGGCTACCAGGGGGACATCATCGAGTTTCTGAAGACCCTCCAGGTCGTCCCGCCGCAGCCGGACGACTGCGGCCCGGACGTCAACGGCGACGGCGCCATCGACTTCGAGGACATTCTCATCATCCTGGCGAACTGGAGCTGACCCGTGATCGCCGGGCCACCTCCGCCCGGCGACTGCCCAGCTTCGCCTCAACTCACGGCTGCGTCACCGCGAAGGCTCTCCTTCGCGGTGACTGCTTTTTTGCTCCGGGCCGTCACGCGCGGCGCGGCGCCGGCCCGTCACCCGGCCGCGACCCGGATCCCGCGCCGCTCGAGCAGGCTCCCCTCGACGACATACAGCCGCACCAGCGCGATGCGATAGCTGATCACGGCCTCGACCTCCGCGATGCGCGCCACCAGGAGGTCGCGCTGGGCCTGGGCGACGAGGAGGGCCGTGCTCGCGCCGACGTCGAAACGCTCGCGCTCCGCCTCGACGGTCTGCTCCTGGAGCTCGCGCGTGACCTTGGACGCATCGATCTGCTCGCGCAGACGCTCCGCGTCGTTCTGCGCAAGACGCACCTCGAACGCCACGAGCTGCTCGAGGTTGCGGACGGCAGCCGCCGCCTGCTGCCGCGAGGCGAGCGCCGCCCGGTGGCGCCCCTCGGCGACCTGCGTGCCGAGGAACTGCGAGAACGCGAGCCCGGCCGCGAAGTCGAACGTCTCGCCGTCGAGATTCTCGAACGAGCCGGCGAACCGCGCGTCGAACCCCGTCTTGCCGAGCGCGACGAAAAAGTCGAGCCGCGGTAGCAGGCCGTTGCGGGTGACGACCGTCTCGAGCCGGTTCTGCTCGAGCCGCAGGCGGGCCTCGTTGAGGTCGGGCCGGGACTGCTGCGCGAGAGCGACGCGATCGGCGACGTCGTCCTCCGGCGCGGGGCCGACCACGGCCTCGGACACGGCGACGACCGCGCGGGTGAGTGCGTCCCGCGGCCCCGGGTTCACGAGACGCAGCAGCTCGATTCGCCGCGCGGTCAGTGCGCTGCGGGCGTTGATGAGCGCCTGCTCGCGCAGCGCGACCTCGGTGCGGGCCGCGGCCGCCTGCGTAGGAGCGAGGACGCCGACCTCGATGCGCTGGTTGATATCGTCGAGCTGCTCGCGGGCGAGGTCGCGCGACTCCTCGAAGATCGCGATCTCCTGCCCGGCGAGGACATAGCGCCAGTAGGCGATCTCCGTCTCGGCGAGGATCGCCTCGGTGAAGCCGCGCAGCTCGTAGCGCGACGCGAGCGTGTCGAGCTCGGCCTGCCGCACCCGCGCGAGGTTCGCCGCGGGATCGGCGCCGCGAAGGAGCGCCTGCGTCACGGTCAGCCCGAAGCGGGCCGTCTGCTGCACCGGCGTGCGGCTCGACGCGTCGCGGGTCTGGTCGAGCCCGAACTCGACGTCCGTGCCGGACGGCAGCGTCTGCCGCACGCCCGCCGTCACCCCGCGGTCGTCGCCGGTCACGCCGAACTGCTCGCCGGTCGCACGCGCGGTCTCGACGCTCTCCTCGCGCGCGAAGTCGATGCCGGCGAAGACCTCGGGGTCGAACACCCCGCGCTCGACCGCCTCGAACGCGCCGACGATCACCGGCGTCAGCTCCTGCACGGCGAGATTGCGGTTCTCGCGCAGCGCGAGGACCACCGCCTGCTCGACGGAGAGCGTCAACGGCCCGTCGCCGGCGAGATCCGGGAGCGCGGACGGCCCCTCGACGGTCGCGTCGGGCACGTCCACCGGCTCGAAGGTCTTCGCCTCGCGCGCGAGCACGTCGTCCCAGTCCGGCTCGTTCCACGTCAGCGGGTCGGCGCAGCCCGCGGACAGCGCGACGACCGTCGCCGGCAGGCATCGGACAGGAAACCGCGACGGACGCGGGCGGCGACGCGTCGGCGGGATCATGTCGTCTCGGGCTCCGGACGCTCTGGGTGGATCAGCGAATAGACGGCGGGCACGAGCACCAGCGTAATCAGCATCGAGCCCGTGAGCCCGCCGATCACCGCCCGCGCGAGCGGGGCCTGCGCGTCGGCCCCCTCGCCGATGCCGAGCGCGAGCGGCATCAGGCCGAGGATCGTCGTGAGCGACGTCATGAGGATGGGCCGCAGTCGCCGCCGACCCGCTTCCACCACCGCCTCGTTCGTCCGCATCCCCCGCGTCGCACGGAGTTGCCCCGCCTGGTCCACGAGCAGGATCGCGTTGTTCACGACGATGCCGCCGAGCATGATGCAGCCGATGTAGCTCTGCACGTTGAGCGTGGTCTCGGTGAGAAAGAGCATGAGCAGCACGCCGATCGCCGCAAGCGGCACCGACGTCATCACGATGAGCGGATCGCGCAGCGACTCGTACTGGCACGCGAGCACCATGTAGACGAGCACGAGCGCGAGCAGGAGCGACGTGATGAGCTCCCGCGTCGACTTCTGCTGCTCCTCGACGTTGCCGGCGAGCGCCAGCTCGTACCCGACGGGGCGCGGGATGCGCTCGAGCGCCGCCCGCGCGTCGGCGGCGACGGAGCCGAGGTCGCGCCCGGCGATGTTCGCCGTCACCGTGACGACGCGCTGCTGGTCCGACCGCTCGAT
>CAZXBB010000386.1:0-3492 GCA_964638815.1 uncultured Isosphaeraceae bacterium | reverse complement strand
GGAATGGTAGCCGGATTGGGCCGGCGCCAGCCGGACCTCCGGCGGTTGGGCGTCCGGGCGCGCGGCGGGCGGCCCGTCCCCTTGCAGCTTTTGGTTAGGCGACGGTTGCGTGCCCGCACTCGGGACAGCGCGTTGCGTGCGGAGTCGCGGACAGGACGTAGCCACACGCGATGCACTGCTGGCAGCGCCGCCGATGACAGCGTGTGACCCACGGCGCAGCGAGAAACGCTCCGGCGACGGCGACCGAGACGAAGAACAGCATGCGGCCCATGACCAGCCGGCCGTCGAGGGGAACATCGCCAGCGACAAGCGCGCTCTGCGACACGCCTCGCGGCGCCGGTAGGAGGGGTGCCACTGCACCCCACGAATAGAGAAGACCGAGCAGCACTGCGACGACAAGGTAGACCCGCATTCGGAAATGGCTTGAGTTCATTGCGGTACTCGCTCAACGGTGACAGCGGACACAGGCACGAACCGAGTTGTATGCCCGCACTCTGGACAAACATCGGTGGTTGTGCCCTGTTGGTCGTACAGGCATTGCGGACACATTGGGAGCCTCTCGGGCGCAAGGACCCGCATACGTGAGCAGAGGACGGACACCTCGACGGCCCGCACAATGAAGAACGCGGTCGGGATGCCGAGCATGAAACAGCAGAAGCACGTGAGGATCTCTGTCTCGGACTCCCAGCCGAAGAGCCTGGCAATCAAGAGCATGATCGCAACAAGCGTTGGCGGGAGCAACCACGGCAGGAGAGCGCATACAGTGTTGGCGACCCCATCGATGTAGGCGAGGCGTACGCGCATCCGGAGATCTGGTGGGAGCGCGCCGAGAAACGCCTTGATTGAGGACCGATCAGCCATGGCAAGTGGCCTCATCGCTCGCGCAGAAACCGTTGGGTCTTAGTCGCCTAACAGAGAATAGGGCGCAAAAACGCGAGATAGCATCGCTCGCCCCGTCGGGGACATGGTAGCGAGCGAACGGGCATATGCGGCGAGGTTTCCGACCGGGGAAGGCTCGGAATCCGCCACGCCGCCGGGGAATCCCGGTTTCCGTGCCCCGGCTCGAAGTTGCTGAGCGGCAGCGTGCGCGCCCTATCCCCGGCTCGTATGCGGACCGAACGGACTTCTGCCAAAAAAAAGCGCGGCCCTGCGTGCCGCTCGCCGGGGACGAGGGCCAGGGAGATTCGCACGCCCCTCCCCGTCGCTCCGCCCGGATCGCGACTTCGTCGCGGGCGCGTACTCCAAGCGGAGGCGGGACGACACTCTGCCGCTGCGGCCTGAGCTTGCCGCCGATCTGCGGATCTTCGTCGCGACGATGGCTCCCGCGACGCACCTCTTCAGGATGCCCCGGCGTGAGGACGTTGTTCGCCGCCTGCTCCGCCCCGACCTGGAACTCGCAGGGATCGAGTACCGCGACGCCGCTGGCCGGTACGCCGATTTCCACGCCCTGCGGCACACGTTCGTCAGCAACCTGGCGTCGCCGACCGTGCATCCGAAGACGGCCCAGTCGCTCGCCCGGCACTCCACGATCACGCTGACGATGGACCGATACACGCATAGCTTCAGCGGAGACGAGGCGGCGGCCCTGGCCACGCTGCCGGACGTAACGACCCCGCTCCCGGATTCGATGCGGGCGACCGGCACGGACGACGCCTGCCCCCCTGCGTCGAACTCGGCGGATTGCTTGGCGCAATCGGGACGGCGCGAGTCGATTTCGGGAGGCGCGGATGGACACTCGGGCGACCGACATGCGAGCAACGCGGCCCGCGCGGAAACCTCTGCCACACCTGAGGAAATCGCCCCTTCCGCCCCGATCTGCAACAATGCAACGCACCCCCGGTGGGGTGGCAGAGCGGTTGAATGCACCGGTCTTGAAAACCGGCGTGGCCTTCGGGTCACCGCGGGTTCGAATCCCGCCCCCACCGCTTTCTTTGTACGCGAGCGTGCTATTCGCTTGACCACGCGCCCAGTCCGAGGAGAATCGGGGCGGGCGCGAGGCGCCACGCCTGGCGCTGTCTCGGTTCACGCCCCGGGGAGGTGAACGATGCGGACCCCCACGCTCATCGCCGGCGCGGCGTTGTCGATCGCCGGCAGCGCCGGCGCCGTGGACTACACGACGAACGGCAACGAGCTGAACCTGGCGCTGGTCGCCGACCTGTATGACGGGACGCTCGAGTCGATGGCGTCGCTTTCGATCTGCGTCACGGAGTCGTTCACGATCACCGACGTCGACATCATCGTCGACATCTCGCACACCTGGGCGGGCGATCTCGTGTGGAAGCTCGAGTCGCCGGCGGGCACGGTCGTCGACCTCGTGAGCCGGCCCGGGTACGACGAGCCCGCCGATGACGGCACCGGGATCGGCGGCGATGCGTCCGATCTCGTCTTCGGGAACGTCTACGAGATCGACGACTCCGCCTGCGAGAGCTCCGAGACGATGGGCAGCGGCGGCGAGGATCCGATCGACTCGTTCCGGCTCCACTCGTCGGGATTCATGAACGAGTTCGGTCTGACGACGCTCAACGGCGAGGACTCGGCCGGCACCTGGACGCTCTACGTCGGTCTTTCCGCCAGCGGCGACGTCGGCACCCTCGACGGCTTCACGCTCCAGCTTCCCCGGTCGCTCCCCGACCCGGAGTGCATCCGGAGCATCCGCGGCGAGGCGACGCTGCGGGCCGAGGACGGGCGGATCGATCAACTCCCGCCCGGAGTCCGGGACGGCGATCCGTTCAGCTTCTTCATCGACTACGCCCCGATCGACAATCCCGGTCGCGGCTGTCTCGACTCCGGGCTGGCCCGCGAATGGAAGCTCTCGCTCGGGGTGAACGACTTCGGGCGCTGCCACCGCGATGGACTCGGCTCGGGAGGTCGCGGCTCGATCACCATCCGCGCCGACGATCCCGACACGCAGGACAGCCTGCGCTTCACCTCGTTCGGCGGTTGCCCGTCCCCGAACGAGTACATCTTCTCGCTCCTGCTCCGGGACGTCGACGACGATGTCTGGACGTGCGCCGAAGGGCTGCCGTCGGAGCTTCCCTTCGACCAGTTCGAGATCGTGGAGATCGACATCTACCGAACCAGTCATTGCGGCCAGGTCCTCGTCGCCACGGGCGAAAGCGCGTCGTTCGACCTCGTCCGCGAACGTCTCGAGGGCGACGCGGACGGCGACTGTCGCGTCACGGTGGACGACCTCCTGGACGTGCTCGCCCAATGGGGCGCCTGCGGCGTCCGGGCCGACTTCGACGGCGACGGCGCCGTGGACCTTTCCGACCTGCTCATCGTGCTCCTCCGCTGGGTGAACTGGTCGTGCACGGAGTTCAGACCGGCCTGATGCGACGCCGCAGCTTCACGTCCGGGCGCACGCCGGACACCTTCCGGGTCCGGACGCCCCGACGAGCGACCTCGAGATGATGCGCGCGACGCAGCGTGACGTCGCGCGGCGCCGGCCTCTGTAGTGCGCGGCCGGCGCCGGCTTCCGGACCGAGGAAAGGA
>CAZXBB010000385.1:0-6121 GCA_964638815.1 uncultured Isosphaeraceae bacterium | reverse complement strand
GGAATCTCGCAGCACCACCACACAACGGCATCTCACCACGGTCGGCTCTGTGTGCCCCGGTTCCTGGCTCGGCAAGGGCCGGGCCGGGCTAGACTTGCCCGCGTGTCCATACCCCTCCCCGTCATTGACGACAAGCGCGCGCTCCGTAAGTCGAAGTCCGGTCGTCGTCGTGCGATCGTCCTGCTCATCGTCCAGCTGCTGATGATCGTGCACATCGTCCAGTGGCTCGTCACCGGGCACACGATCTCGCCGGTCGAGCCGTCGGAATCGATGGAGGCGGTGAAAGTCGGCGTCATCAACGCCGGCGCGATCTTCTTCGCGCTGGCGCTGCTCTCGACGCTGATCTTCGGCCGCTGGTTCTGCGGCTGGGCGTGTCATCTCGTTCTGCTCCAGGACGGCTGCGCGTGGCTCATGCGCCGGATCGGCATCCGGCCGCGCCCGTTCCGGTCACGGCTCCTCGTCTACGTGCCGCTCCTGCTCGCCCTCTACATGTTCGTGTGGCCCGCGGTCTATCGCTGGGGTGTCGTGCCGCTCTCGGCGGCGCTTCACCGGTCCTTCGCTTCGATTCCCGCGCTCGAGCCGCTTCCGCCCTGGAACGGTTTCAGCCTCGAGGTGACGACCGGCGAGTTCATGGCGACGTTCCCGACGTGGATCGTCGCCATCCCCTTCCTCGCCGTGTGCGGATTCGCGACCGTCTACTTCCTTGGCGCGAAGGGCTTCTGCACGTACGGGTGCCCCTACGGCGGCTTCTTCGCGCCGCTCGATCACTACGCACCGGCGCGAATCCGCGTCACCGACGCCTGCGAGCATTGCGGTCACTGCACCGCGGTGTGCACGTCCAACGTCCGCGTCCACGAGGAAGTGCGGGACTACGGCATGGTGGTGGACACCGGCTGCATGAAGTGCCTCGATTGCGTCAGCGTGTGCCCCAACGACGCGCTCTACTTCGGCTTCGGCCGGCCCGCCGCGGCGGCGAAGGCCCGCACGGCGAGTCCGAAGCCGCGGGTCTACGACCTCACGCTCCCGGAGGAGATCGGCTGCGCCGCGGTCCTCCTCGGCTCGTTCCTCGCGTTCCGCGGCGTCTATGGCCTGATCCCGATGCTGATGGCGGTGGGGATGGCGGGGTGCGTCACCTTCATCGCGTGGAAGGCGTGGCGCATGCTGCGCGATCAGAGCGTCAACCTGCATCGCTTCCGGCTGCGGTTCCGCGGCGCCGTATCGCGCAGCGGCGTCGCGTTCGCCGCGATGGCGGTCGTGATCCTGCTGCTGACCGCGCACTCCGGTCTCGTGAACTACTGGGAGCACCGCGCCGATCGCGCCGACCGGCGCGTGACCATGCCGCGCGCGGCGATCTTCGCTCCGGCCCCCATGGTGCTGCCGGCCGCGATGCGGGAGCACGTCGACACGGCGCTCCGATACCTCGAGCGCACGCGTCCGATCGGTGCGGGCGGGATCGGTCTCCTGCGCAATCCGGAGAACGGCGTCCGCCGCGCCTGGCTGCACGCGTGCCGCCACGAGTTCGCACGGGCGGAGATGCTCCTCCGCGACTACGTGGACCGCTACGGTCCGACCGACCCGGCGTGCCGCGACATCGCGCTGCTCCTGAACATGCAGCTTCGCGAGGACGAGGCGGTGGCCTTCGGCGAGGCGATCGTGCGCGATCACCCGGAGTTCATCGAGACCACAGAGGGGCTGATCACGGCCGCCCGGCTCAACGGGCAGATCGATGATGCCATCCGCATCTGCCGCGAGAGCGCGGAGGCGAACCGGGACCATCCCGACGCCTACCTCTACATGCTGCGGCGTCTGTCGCTCCTGCTCGTGGACAACGGTTTCGTGGACGAAGGCATCGAGGTGTTCCACCGGACGATCGAGATCGACGACCGGAACCCGGCGTCGTTCGTCATGCTCTCGCGGGCCTTCCTGAAGAAGGGCGATCGTGCCGCCGCGCGCGACGCCCTGCGGCGGGCGGTGGAGCTGGCGCCGGGGCGGGAGGATCTTCGCGAGGCGCTGCGCGCGCTGGAGTGAGACGCGAGCCCCGCTCCCTCGCTGGCCGCCCGGCAGCTCTCACTCAGTCAGTCACTCAGCCATCGGCCTCGGCAAAGAGCTCATACAGCTCCTCCGCCGTCTCCGCGCGGTAGGCGGCCTCCCGAAAATCCGGGTTGACCATCAGGCGGCTGATCCTGCCGAGGGCCTGGATGTGGTCTGCAGTCTTCCCGGGCGGCGACGCAAGGAGCACGACGAGCTGCACCGGCTTGCGGTCCACCGACGCGAAGTCGATGGGGGCGGCCGGGCGACCGACGGCCATCACGAGTTTCGACGAGCAATCAGCCTTCCCGTGCGGGATGGCGAGCCCCTCGCCGATGCCCGTCGAGCGCTGGAGCTCGCGCTCCCAGACGACCGCCTTCAGCTTCTGGGGATCGACGATGAGGCCGGCGTCCGCGAGCAGGTCGATGAGCTCGTGAATGACCGCCTGCTTCTCCTTCGAGTCGAGTGGCGACTTGACCGCAGCCGGAGCGAGAATATCGGCGATCTTCATTGTCTTCGTGAGCATCGCAATGGGAGTCGTTCGGGCACGCTGGTGCGTGGCTGACAGACACGGGCTGGCAGACACGGATCCTAACAGACCTCCGCGCCGGCGTGGGTCACGCGTGCCGGAGGACGGCGTGGAAGCCCCCGTCGGTGAACGCGGACGCGGGATCGCCGGGCACGCCGGTCGGGGGCGTGGCCACCGTCCGGACGACCTCCATGGGGTGCCAGCGTGTGAGCCAGGCGATCTGCTCCTCGTTCTCCGTGGGATCCACGCTGCACGTCGCGTAGAGAAGGTGTCCGCTCGCCGCCATCAATGGGAGCGTGTCGGCCACGATCTGCCGCTGCAGGTCGCGCAGCCGCGTGAGCGTCTCGGATGAGAAGCGGTGCCGGGCCTCGACGCGCCGCGCGAGGACGCCGGTGTTCGAGCACGGGACGTCCAGCACGAGAAGGTCCGCCTCCGGACGCGAGGCGAGGAGCTCCCGGTAGGGGACGACCGCGACGCGATCGTCGCCCGCGAATGCACGATGCAGCACCCGGGAGCGCGCCGGCTCGAGGTCGGCCGCGATCACGCTCGCCTGCGGATGGAGAGCCGCGAGCTGCTTCGTCTTCGTCCCCTTCCCGGCGCATGCGTCCACGATCAGAAGAGGCCGGAGCCCGCGCGTGCTCTCGACGGGCCGCGCCGAGGTCGGATCCTGAACGCGCGCCGCGGGGTGCGCCGCGAGGAGGCCGTCAAGCTCGGCGCGCGGTCCGGTGTAGACGTGGAATCCGGGGTGCAGGTGCGGCTCGCAGTGCGGCGGCGATCCCGGCAGTCCGGCCACGATCAACGGTGCGTGAACGAGCCCGTGCATCGCCAGCTTTCGCGCGGCCTCGTCGCCGAAGCACGCGCGCCAGCGAGCGATCAGCTCGTCGGCGTGCGAAGTCTGCTGGCCGAGCCGCATCCATGGATCGGCGTCGAACACCGGCTCGGCCAGACGCCGCGCGCCGCCGTCGGGAAGCGGCAGCTCGTCGCGCCGCGTCGGGTCGTGCGTGTCCACCGCCTCGCCGCGCAATCCCGCGACTTTCCGCAGGACCGCGTTCACGAGCCCGCCCGCGCCGGGGCGCACCACGCGCTTCGCCGTCGCCACCGCCTCGTTGATCACCGCGTGCGCCGGCAGACGGTCCATGAGAAGGAGCTGCGCGCCGCCCACGAGGAGCGTCGCCTGGAGCTTCGTCTCGGTCTGCTCCCACGAGCGGCTCAACTGCGTCCCGATGACCGTGACGAGCGCGCGCCAGTGCCGCGCGACGGCGTGATCGATCGCCGACGCGAGCGCCGCGTCACGCGGGGCGAGACCGTCGAGCACGATCGGCGCGAGGTCCATCTCGGGGAAGGTCCGCGCGCGACCGGCGACGCGTTGCGTTACGAGGTCGCGGGGAGACATGGTGGAAGGGGGCGCGGAGGCCCGGGTGCGCGGAGACGCGAAGGGATGAAGATGAAGGAGGCCTCACGAAAAAGCCGGCGCGCTCTCCCGGGGGAAAGACACGCCGGCGCAGAAATACGCCGCCCATCGTGGCCGAGGGAGCGTGTTTCAGCTACGGCGGCGCGCCGCTTTCCCGAAGCAAATGAGAACCGCGTGTTTGCCCATGTTCGCGCGTTTGCCCAGCTTTCCGGAAGCGAGCGTCTCATTGCGTCCGCTCGCATGCGTTTCGGCGGATCCGGCGCAGCACGCGGATGCTCCCCAGGTGGTTCGTGAAGTCGGCGAACGGACGCGAGAAACGCTCGATCGTCGGGAGCTCGCCCCACTTGCCCTCGCGCGGCGGATCGGGAACGACGTACCAGTCGTCGGGATCATGCTCTTCGATCGCGGCGCGCAGCTCGCGCGTGGCCGCGTCGAGCGCGCTGCGCAGATCATCGACGGTGTCGATCGCCTCGGGCGCGGCCACGCTCTCCGCGCGGGCCGATCCAAGCAGCATCATCTGGAAACGACGGAGGAGGACCAGGTGTCGTCCGATGTCGCGGATCGAATGGCAGTCCTCGGGGGCATCGGTCGTGAACACGTCCTCGCGCAGATCGTCGAGCGCCGCGTCGGTGCGCGCCGCCTGGTTGTCGAGGATCGTCAGCAGCGTGCGGTTGATCGGGTGTGACATCGGTCGAGGCTGGTGGGAGGCTACGCCGTCGCTTCCGCGAAGCTCCCGGCCGCCGCCTTCAGCGCGGCGGCCTTGTCCGTCTCCTCCCAGGTGAACGTGCCCGGTCCGCCCTCGCCCGGCTCGCGGCCGAAGTGACCGTGGGCGGCCGTCACCCGGTAGATCGGACGCAGCAGGTCGAGCGTCTCGATGATGCCGCGCGGCGTGAGGCGGAAGTGCTCGCAGATGAGCGATTCGAGCTTCGTCTCGTCGATCTTCGCCGTGCCGTGGCAGTCCACGTGGATCGAAGTCGGCGCCGCCACGCCGATCGCGTAGCTCAACTGCAGCTCGCAGACGTCGGCCAGCTCCGCGGCGACCACGTTCTTGGCGATGTATCGCGCCATGTACGCGGCGGAGCGGTCCACCTTCGACGGGTCCTTACCGGAGAATGCGCCGCCGCCGTGACGGCCGCGTCCGCCGTAGGTGTCGACGATGATCTTGCGTCCCGTGAGCCCGCAGTCGCCGTGGGGCCCGCCGAGCTGGAACTTGCCGGTCGGATTGACATGGATCGTGATGTCGTCGTTCCACCACTCGCCGACCACCGGCTTGATGATGTGATCGATCACCGCGTCCTTGAGCGCGTGCTGGTTCTGGTTCCACTCCGGCCCGTGCTGGGTCGAGATCACGATCGTGTCCAGACGCTGGGGCGTGTTGCCCACGTACTCCACGGTGACCTGGCTCTTGGCGTCCGGACGCAGGTGCGGGATCGTGTTTGCCCGCCGGACCTTCGCCTGGGTGGCGACCAGCCGGTGCGCGAGGTCGATCGGGAGCGGCATCAGGTTCGGCGTCTCGTTGCACGCGTAGCCGAACATCAGCCCCTGGTCGCCCGCGCCCTGCTCCTTGTTGACCCCTTCGTCAACGCCCTGGGCAATGTCCGGGCTCTGCTGATCGAGCGAGACGAGCACCGCGCAGGCGTTGCCGTCGAAGCCCTTGTCGCCGTCGTCATACCCGATGTCGAGCACGGTCTTGCGCACGAGCGCGGGAATGTCCACGTACCCGTCACAGGTCACCTCGCCCGCGATGAGCGCCATGCCGGTCGTGACCAGCGTCTCGCAGGCGACGCGGCTCTTCGGATCCTCCCGGATCATGGCGTCGAGGATCGCGTCGGAGATCTGGTCGGCGAGTTTGTCCGGGTGGCCCATCGAGACCGACTCGGATGTGAAGAGGTAGGGGCGCAGCGACATGGACGGGCCTTTCGTCAAATAGATTCGTTCATCCGGATCATTGGATGAAAGAGCCGATAACTGTATCGGCGCACAGGGTACCCGACAACCGCCGCCCCTTGCGTCGCGTCTTCCGGCGAGCGGCTCATTGCGGCCGCAGCGGGCGTCGCGTACCTTCGGACGGTGCGGGGGTTGGTGCGGGGTTGGTGCGGGGGGTCGGTGCGGGGGTTGGTGCGGGGGTTGGTGCGGGGGTTGGTGCGGGGGTC
>CAZXBB010000384.1:0-6074 GCA_964638815.1 uncultured Isosphaeraceae bacterium | reverse complement strand
GTGGGCCGGACCGCGCACGCCTACCTGTTCTGCGGCACGCGCGGCGTCGGCAAGACATCGCTCGCGCGCATCTTCGCGAAGGCGATGAACGTCACGCCCGACCTCTCCCAGGCGGACGCCATCGCCGACGCGATCCTCCGCGGCGAGGACCTCGACGTGATCGAGATCGACGGCGCGTCCAACCGCGGCATCCAGGAGGCGCGGGACCTCATCGCCGGCGCCGGCCTGTCTCCGGCGCGCTGCCCCTACAAGATCTACATCATCGACGAAGTCCACGCCCTCACGAAGGACGCCTTCAACGCCCTCCTCAAGACGATGGAGGAGCCGCCGTCGCACGTGAAGTTCATCCTGTGCACGACGGATCCGCAGAAGGTGCCGGCGACGATCCAGAGCCGCTGCCAGCGATTCGACTTCCGCACGATCCCGACGGCCCTGATCACGACCCAGCTCGACTCGATCCTCGCCCAGGAGGGGATCCGGGCGGAGGACGGCGTGACGGCGCTCGTCGCGCGGCTCGGCAACGGCTCGATGCGCGACGCGCTCAGTCTGCTCGACCGGCTCATCGCCGCGGCCGAGGAGGTCCTGACGGTCGAGCTCGCCGAAACCGTTCTCGGGCTTCCGGATCACTCGCTGATCGAAGCGCTGTGCGCGGCCATCATCGCCGGCGATCCGAAGGCGGCCCTGGCGGGCGGCGCGGAGCTGCTCGCCCGCGGGTCAACGGTCGAGCAGGCGCTCGAGTTGCTCGCCGAGCACCTGCGCATGCTGCTCGTGGTCGCGGCGTGCGGCGAAGACTCCGGGCTCGTCGAGGGCACGGCCGAAACCATCGCCGTCGCGAAGGAGCAGGCCGCCCGCTTCGACGTGCCGGCCATCGTCTACATGATCGCAGTGTGCGACGCGGCGGCGCGAAACGCCCGCGGATCCGCGACGGGTCGGGCGCTGTTCGACGCCGCGATCGTGCGACTCTGCCTCAGCGAGCACTTCGCCGACGTGAGGGAACTGGTCGGCGCCGAAGGAAAAAAAAAAGGTAGCGAGCGCGTCCCGGTCTCCCCGCCCCGGGCCTCCCAGCCCCCGGCCGCCGCGCCCCCGGCCGCCGCGCCGTTCCACCCCGTCGTCGAGGTGAAGCGCGTCGCGCCCGCGCGGGCCGACGTGAGGTTATCCGCGCCGGAGTCCGCGCCTGGGTCGGCGCCTGGGTCCGCGCCTGGGTCGGCGCCTGGGTCGGCGCCGGAGTCGCCGGCGACGCCCGACGAGACGCTCTGGCCCGCCGTGCTCACGTTCGCCGCCGCCTCGGCGCGCGACCAGTCGAAGGTCGCCCCGCTGGAGTTCCGCTCGTTCGACGGCGTTACGCTGCACCTGGGCGTCGCGGACGCGGCGGCGGAGTCGGCGCCGTACCTCATGCGTCAGACCGACGCGCTCGTGGACCTCGTGCAGCGCGCGACCGGCCGCCGTGTGCGGATCGCCATCGCGCTTCCCGCCGCGACGGCTTCCCGCCCGGCCCGACCGGCGGAGGGACGCGGCGATCTCGACGAAGCGCGGCGGCTCCCGCTCGTCCAGCGCGCGATGGACATCTTCGACGCCACGATCACGGAGGTTCGCGCCGAGGAGGATCCCGCCGATGTTTGACAATCTCAAGGGCATGGGCGCGCTCGCGGGCCTCATGAAGGACCTGCCGCGCATCAAGGCCAGGATGGACGAGGTGAAGGAGCGTCTCGCGTCGATCACGGTCGAGGCCGAGACCGGCGGCGGGGCGGTGACGGCCACCGCGAACGGGCGGATGGAGCTCGTCGCGCTCGACGTCGACCCCGCGCTGATACGCGGACTCGTCGATGCCGGCGAGCCGCGCGACCGGGCGCTCGCGCAGGAGCTGATCGTCGGCGCGGTGAACGCCGCGCTCACGAAGGCGCGAGAGGCCGCGGAACGCGAGATGAGCCAGGCCGCCGGCGACCTGGGGCTCCCGATTCCGCCCGGCGGGCTCCAGGGGCTGCTCGGAAACACACCGTGACCCCGTCCGATCACACCTACTCTTCAGGAAGCGGTGCGAACCCCGAGCCGGTCGAACGCCTGATCGCCGCGTTCGCCAGGCTCCCCGGCATCGGACGCCGCAGCGCAGAGCGGATGGCGTTCCACATCCTCAAGAGCAGCGCGGACGAGGCGCTCCACCTCAGCCGCGCGATCGCCGAGGTGAAGGAGAAAGTCCGGCACTGCTCCACCTGCTTCAATCTCACGGACGAGGATCCGTGCCGGATCTGCGCCGCGCCGGGGCGCGACGCGTCGATCGTGCTGGTCGTCGAGCAACCGAAGGACGTGGTCAGTCTCGGGCAGACCGGACTCTTCGGCGGCGTCTACCACGTGCTCGCCGGCCAGATCGATCCGCTCGCGGGCGTCGAGCCGGAGGATCTCACCATCCGCGCGCTCCTCGACCGCGTCGACCATCCGGAGCGCAACTGCCGGGGCGTTGCCGTGCGCGAGGTCATCCTCGGTCTCAACCCGACGCTGGAGGGCGACAGCACCGCCCTCTATCTGGCCGAGCACCTTTCCAAACGCGGCGTCCGGGTGACCCGGCTCGCGCGCGGCCTCCCCAGCGGGTCACAGCTCGAGTACGCCAACCCCGCGGTTCTCGCAGACGCCATCGAAGGGCGACAGGAGCTTGGCCGTCGTTGAGCCGATACGATAGCTGACCTATGCGTTTCGACACCAGCCAGCACATGCGCATGACCCAGCAGATGAAGCTGGGGCCGCGCATGATCCAGTCGATGGAGATCCTGCAGATGCCGATGATGGCGCTCCAGGAGCGCATCGAGCAGGAACTCGAGGGGAACATTGCGCTCGAACTCGTCGAGCCCGGCGTCGACCCCGACAGCCCGGTCACCGAGTCGGACGACGACGGGCTCGCCGAGCGCCTCGAAGGCCAGGAGCTCACGGTCGGCGAGGACTCGCGCAACGACAACGAGGACTGGGAACGGCTGAGCGTGCTCGAGTCCTCGTACAAGGAAGCGTTCGACAACGAGTACTCGTCGTCGCGGTACCAGGGGCAGTCCGGCGATCGCGACGTCAAGATGGACGCGATGGCCAACGTCGCCGACCGCGGCAAGAGCCTCACGGAGCAGTTGCTGCACCAGTGGTCGTTCGCGGAGGTCGCGCCGGACGTCAGCGCCGCCGGGCAGGTGCTCATCGGCTACATCGGCAGCGACGGGCTGTTCGAGGCCGACCTCAGCGAGATCCTCGAGCAGAACCGCGACATCCCGGGGCTCGCGCTCACGCCCGAGCTTCTCGAGAACGCGATGACCGAGCTTCAGCACTGGCTCGATCCGCCCGGCGTCGCCGCCCGCGACAAGCGGGAGTGCCTCCTGCTCCAGATCGCGGAGCTCGAGCACCAGGACGAGGCGAACGCCGGCGCGTGGGAGGACGTGCGGGTGCTGATCCGCGATCACTTCGACGATCTGCTCCAGAACCGCCTGCCGAAGATCTCGCAGGAGGCGGAGATGCCGCTCGATCGCATCCATGCGGCGATGGAGCTCATGCGGAAGCTCAACCTGAGCCCGGGCAAGGACCTCGTCGACGAGGAGGTCCCCGCGATCACGCCGGACGTCATCGTCGAGTACGACGAGGAGTCCGACCAGTACGTCGCGCGGCTCAAGTCCGGCATCCTGCCGAACCTGTGCGTCTCGGCGCGCTATCAGGCCATGGCGAAGGACCGCGCGCAGGAGAAGAAGACGCGCGAGTTCGTGAGCCAGAACGTCCGCAACGCCCAGTGGCTCATCGACTCGATCAATCAGCGCAAGGGCACGCTGCTGCGCGTCGTCAACGTCGTTCTCGTCCGCCAGCGCGATTACTTCGACCAGGGGCCGCAGTACCTCAGGCCGCTGCCGATGATCGAGGTTGCCGACCAGCTCGGCATCCACGTGGGGACCGTGAGCCGCGCTGTTTCGGAGAAGTGGCTCCAGACGCCGCGCGGGCTCGTTCCGCTCCGCAAGTTCTTCTCCGGCGGCACCCGCGCCGACTCCGGACGCGACATGAGCTGGGACGCGATCAAGGCGACGCTCATGGAGATCATCGACGGCGAGGAGAAGACGAAGCCGATGAGCGACGAGGCGCTCGCCCGCGAGCTGAAGCAACGCGGCATCGACATCGCGCGACGCACCGTCGTGAAGTACCGGCAGCAGCTCGGCATTCCGCCCGCCCGCCGGCGCAAGGTGTTCACTTAGGGCGCATTATGCGTACGGCGGGCTGAGCGGTCATGGCAGGGCTTCGATCGCGACGACGAGCACCGCGTGTCCATCGAGCTCGAAGTGCTCGACGCGGAGATCGTGCTCGCGCGCGGCGTTGACGTCCCACTCGTACAGGTGCTCCTTCGGCGCGTGCCACGTCCAGTCGTCGATGACGGGCTCGTCGTCGATCCACACACGGATGCCGTCGTCCGACGTCGTGCGCAGCCGCCACCGGCCGGGCGGGAACGCGAGCGTCGCCGTCGCGATCGTGCCGAAGTGGTCCTTCGGAAGTCCGCTCGCGACGCCCCCCGGGCCGCCGCTGCCGAATCGCTCCTCCAGACGCGGCTTCGTGATCGCGGGGGCCGTGCGGCCGGCGCGACGCCACGCCTCGACGTCGAGACGCGGATCGACGGGCGAGGCGAAGTGCCGGACGGTCCACTCCGCCCACACGATCGTGCGCTGCTCCGTCTGCGGCGGCGCGCCGGGGCGGCGGTACTCGACCGCGACCGTCTCGATGCCCGGCGCGCGGGCGGTCACGTCGAGCGTCGCGAGCACGCCGCCCGCATCGTCGCCCCCGGTCACGACCATGTCGGCGTCCACGCCCCGGGTGTGCCGCGCCCGCCAGCCGCGATCGGGCCCGGGCTCCACGGTCGGGCGGAACGACTCGTCACCGAGCAGGCGCCAGGACATTCGCGGCCGGCCCGCGTCGTCGATCCCGTAGCCGTCAAAGACGACCATCGGCTCGGTCCAGTCGTACGGGCCCCATTCGGTCATGATGATGCTCGCGCGCCCGGCGCGGTCGCGCCGCGCGCCCACCGGCTGCCGGGATCCGTGGATCTCGTACTCGGGCGGCGCGTACGACGTTCCCGCCGCCACCATCTCGAGCGGGCTCCCGTCGTCGCGGTCGATGCGACGCGGCGAGTCCTCGACGACGTTGCCGCCGACGCGCGTCACGCCGCCCGTGCGGCGCAGCGCGAGGAAGACCTCGTCGCCGACGGAGCGGTTGTCCGCGACAAGATTGTCCGTGCTGCCGCGCTCGTTCACGCGCGCCCACGGGGTCGCGAGCAGCGCCTCGTCCTCGTCCCACCACAGGTGCACCGCGCTGCGGTTGTCGCGGAAAACATTCTGCTGGATGCGGTTGCCGGCCCCGTGCTCGATATTGACGCCGCCGCGCTCGGCGCCGTAGCCGCGGTCGCCGTTGCGGGCGATCTCGTTGCCGGCGATGAGCGTGTCCTGGGAGTAGCCGCCCCAGATCGCGCAGATGGCGTTGCCCGTGAGCCGGTTGTCGAGGATGCGGTTGTCGAAGCTGAACGTGAGCTCGATGCCGTGCGCGACGCAATCGGAGAAGTCGTTGGCGACGATGAGGTTGTCGTTGTTGCCGCGGCGGCGGTACCAGTCGGGATCGTCACGGGGGCTCGTCTCGCCGAGCGCCTCGCGCCCCGCGAACGCGAAAAGGCCGTCGCCGCCGTGCGTGGCCGAGTTCTGCGCGATCGTGTTGGCCGAGCATTGCTCGAACATCAGGATGCCGGCCGAGTCCTGGCCGCGGTTGTAGACGTCGTGGCTGTAGCCGCGCACGCAGAAATCGAACGCGTTCCGGCAGATGACGTTCCCGCTCGATCGCCACAGGGCGAGCCCCCAGCCGGAGAGGAACGAGCAATCGTTGTCGTACACGCGGCTGCCGTTCACCCGGTCGAGAATGATGCCGTTCTGGCCGCGCCGGCAACGCACGTCCCGCACGGTGACGTCGTTGGCGTCCTCGACGTAAACCCCGGCCCCGTAGTGCGTGAGCCACTCGTTCGCGTCGTTGGCGTGGGGCCACAGCCAGTCGCCCGCGGCCTCGGCGGTGACGGTGGAGGCGAGCCGCTGGCG
>CAZXBB010000383.1:0-5844 GCA_964638815.1 uncultured Isosphaeraceae bacterium | reverse complement strand
CTCGCGCGCAAGCTCGGCCCGCTCGTTGAGCAGCGCGACGAGCTTCCGGTCGAGCGCATCGATCCGGCGCCGCAGCCGCCGCAGCTCCGCAGTCTCGGCCGGTCGCCGCCGCTCGTCGTCAGGCACGGGCGCCCCCGAACCGGCGTGCGATCGACTCGAGGGCGAGGTGGTACCCCCGAGCGCCCTGTCCCACGATCGACTCCAGCGCGATGTCGTGCAGGTAGTTGACGTGCCGGAAGGGCTCCCGCAGCGACGGGTCGGAGAGGTGGACCTCGACGAACGGTCGTTGGATCGCCAGCAACGCGTCGCGGAGCGCCACGCTCGTGTGGGTGAGGCCGCCGGCATTCACGATCGCCGCGTCGAAGTCGCGCGCGTGCAGCCGGTCGATCAGCGCCCCCTCGTGGTTCGACTGGAAGAAGTCGATCGCCAGTCCGAGCTGCGCCGCCCGCGCCGCGATCCCGGCGTGGATCTCCTCGAGTGTCTCGTACCCATAGATCTCGGGCTCGCGCGTGCCGACGAGGTTCAGGTTGGGGCCCTGCAGGACGAGCACGCGGGTCACGTGGCGCTCCCCGCAGCCAGCAGGGCGCCCGCCGCCGCGGCCACCACGTCGTCGGAGACGTCCGCCCGGACCGTGACGCCATCGGCCGTCGGGAGCACCCAGCGCATCCGGCCGCCACGGTGCTTCTTGTCTGTCGCGAGGTGTCCCAGCACAAGGTCCAGGGAGTAGGGGAGGGGCTCGCGGGCCAGACCCAGCGCGTCCAGCACGCTCGTGATCCGGGCGGCCCGCTCCGGCGGGGTGTCGCCGGTCGCCATGCCGATCCGGCAGGCGGCCCGCAGGCCATAGGCGACCGCCTCACCGTGCAGCAGGTCGGCGTACCCGGCGGCGGCCTCCACGGCGTGCCCCAGGGAGTGGCCCAGGTTCAGGTTGATCCGTCCACCGCGCTGCCCCCGTTCGCGCTCGTCGGCGACGACCGACTCGACCTTGGCCCAGGCGCAGCGCTCGACGAGCTCGGCAACGTCGCCACGCTCGACCGCCTCCCGCTCGCCCCGGGCGATCGCGTCGCCGTGGCGCTCGAGCAGCTCGAACAGCCGCTCATCGCCGAGCGCCGCCATCTTCACGGCCTCACCGAGCGCGGCGCGGCGTTGCCGTTCGGGCAGGGTCGCGAGGACCGCGACATCGATGACGACCGCGGCCGGCTGGTGGAAGGCGCCCACGAGGTTCTTCCCCTCCGGCAGGTCGACCGCCGTCTTGCCCCCGATCGACGAATCGATCTGGGCCACGAGCGTCGTCGGGACGTGCACGATCGGGATCCCGCGCATGTACGTCGCAGCGAGGAAGCCGGCGGCGTCACCGAGGGCCCCGCCACCGACGGCGACGATCGGCTCGTCGCGCCCGACCCGCAGCCGCGCAAGCTCGCTCGCTGCCGTTTCCAGGATTGACAGACGCTTGGCCGCCTCACCCTGAGGGAGCATCACGGTCGCGACCGTCCAGCCGGCCGCGACGAGGCCGGCGGCCAGGCGCTCACCGGCGGCCGCCCACGCCCCGGGCTCCGACACGAGGACCGCCCGTCGCGCCTCGAGCCGGCGCAGGGTCTCCTCCACACCCGATGCCGCGATGCCGTCACCGAGGATGACCCGGCCGATCGGAGTCGCGGCGCGCAACAGCGTCGTGGGATGGCTTTTCGCCGTCGCGCCCCGTTCGGCCAGGTCCTGCTCCACCCTCGTGACGACCCCAGAAACCTCCGCCACGCCGGTGACGTGCACGTCTGCGGCGTCGTAGAAGCGTTCGCGACGGGAGGCGAGATCCCGGAGCGTGCCGATCGGGTCGCGGCCCGCAACGAGCGGCCGGAGGTGCGGGGAGCGACGGAGCCGCTGCGCGAGGACCTCAGGTCGGCTGTCGAGCCAGACGCTCAGGCGCCCGCGGTACAGTGCCCAGCGGTTGCGCGGATCGACGACCGCCCCGCCGCCGGTCGCCACGATGCGCCGCAGATCCGGGTCGGGGTCGGCTGGCCCCAGGTCGGCGACGGCGCGCCGTTCCATCGCCCGGAAGGCCGCTTCGCCGTCCTCCTCGAAGATCCGCGGGATCGACCGTCCGTCCTCGCGCTCGATCCGCTCGTCGACATCGATGAACTCCGCGCCGTGCCGGTGCGCCAGGCGCTTGCCCACGACGCTCTTGCCGCTCCCCGGCAACCCGACCAGCACGACGTCCATGGCGCGGGCCTAGTCGTCGCCGCCCGAGCCGGCCTCGTCCGACCCGGTCAGTCCGTGGGCGGTTTCTCCGGTGTCCTGGCTGCCCGCGGTCGCTGTCCCGGCCCGCCGGCCGCCCGCGACCGGCGCCTCGGGCGCGCGCGCGATCCGTGCCCGGTAGCTCGCAAGGTTCGCGACGACGTCCTCGATGGTGTCCCCGCCGGTCTTCTCCATCACGAACGCGGCCAGGGTCAGCATGACCATCGCCTCGGCGACGACGCCCGCGGCCGGCACGACGCTGATGTCGCTGCGTTCGTAGTGCGCCTTGTCGACGGCCTCGCCGGTGATGAGGTCGGCCGACGGGAGGGGCCGGGCCAGGGTCGAGATCGGCTTCACGGCGCCGCGCACGACGAGCGGCTCCCCATTGGTGACGCCACCAGTCAGCCCCCCGGCGTTGTTGGAGCGGTGGACCCAGCGCCCGCCGTCCTCGCGCCCGGCGATCACGTCGTGGACCGTCGAGCCGAACCGGCGGGTCTGCTCGAACCCGAGGCCGAACTCCACGCCCTTGACGATGTTGATGCTCATGACGGCGGCAGCCAGGGCGCCATCGAGCCGGCGGTCCCAGTGGACGTACGAGCCAAGCCCGATCGGAAGGCCATGCACGACCACCTCGAACACGCCGCCGATCGTGTCGCCGTTCGACCGCGCTTCGTCGATGCGGGCGATCATCGCCGCCTCCGCCGCCGGGTCCGGGCAGCGCAGCGGCGAGGCGTCGGCCTCGTCGCGCGGACGGGTGCAGTTGGCCGGGTCCACGGCCACGCCGCCGACCTCCGCGGTGAAGGACCAGACCTCGATGCCGAGCTCGCGCAGGAACGCCCGAGCGACCGCCCCGGCCGCTACCCGTGCCGCGGTCTCGCGCGCGGACGCCCGCTCGAGCACGTTGCGGACGTCGTTGAAGCCGTACTTCAGCGCACCGGCGAGATCCGCGTGGCCGGGACGCACACGGGTGACCGGCGTCGCGCGCTTGTCACCGGCCTCGGACTGTTCACGCAGAGTGTCGGCCGCCTCGTCGTCCAGCGGGCCCACCTGCATGACCTGAGTCCAGTTCTCCCAGTCGCGGTTGCGGACGAGCATGAGGACCGGTGAGCCGAGGGTGCGGCCGTGCCGCACTCCACCCAGGATCTCGGCCCGATCCTGTTCGATCGTCTGGCGGGCGCCGCGGCCGTAGCCCTTCTGACGACGCGACAAGTCGACCGCGATGGCGTCCTCGTCGAGCGCGAGACCGGCCGGGACGCCCTCGACCGTGACCCCGAGCGTCGGCCCGTGCGACTCCCCAGCGGTGAGGAAGCGGAAGGCGGTCACTCCGCCGCGGCCGCCGCCGGTTCGCCGGTCGGTTCGCCCTCGGCCGAACGCAGGCCGCCGGCCCGTGCTTCGGCGAGTTTCGTCTGCATCAGGTCCAGCGGCGCCGGTTGTCCTGTCCACAGCGTGAACGCCGCCGCGCCCTGGTGGAGGAGCATCAGTTCGCCGTCGGCCACGGTCGCGCCGGCCGCCTCTGCGTCGCGCAGCAGCCGCGTCCGGTTGTAGATGAGATCGAGCACCAGCAGGTCCGCGTGGAGCGCCTCGGTCGTGATCGGACTCGTGTCGCTGGTCAGCCCGATCGAGGTCGCGTTGATCAGCACCTTCGTCTTCGCGAGCTCCGAATCGATGATCGAGTCGTGCCAGGGCATCGCCCTCAGCTCCATGTGCGCGGCCGTCCGCCCGAAGTGCTTCACCAGGCCTTCGGCGCGATGGAGGTGCCGATTGAACACGACGATCCGCTGGAAGCCCTCGCGGATCAGGCCGTAGACCACCGCCCGGCTGCCACCGCCCGCTCCCAGGACCACGGCCTGGCGAGGCATCTTCTGGCGACCGACGAGCTTGTCGAGGGCGATCTTGAAACCCGCCACGTCCGTGTTGTGGCCGATGAGCCTCTTGCCTTCGCGGGTGAGCGTGTTGACGGCGCCGGTGAACGACGCTTCCTCTGTCAGGCGGTCGACCATCGGCACGACCCGCTCCTTGTGCGGGATCGTGACATTGGCACCCAGGAACTCGTCGCCGCGCAGCTCCACGATGGCGTCCCCGAGCTCGATGGGGGCGCGATCCCACTGCTCGTACTTCGCGTCGATCCCGAGCTCGTCGAAGGCGGCCTGTTGCATCGCGCCCGACAGCGAATGGGCCACCGGATGTCCGATGAGGACGACGCGTTTCGTCATGCTCGCACCCCTTCGAGGTCGCTGAAGAAGCCGGGATAGGAGATGGCGGCCGAATCCGGCCGCTCGATGGTCACAGGCTCGGTCGCAACGAGGCCGGCGATCGCGAAGGTCATCGCGAGGCGGTGGTCGTCCAGGCTGTCGGTGGTGGCGCCGTGGAGGGGCGCGCCGCCATCGATGCGCAGGTCGTCGCCGTCGACCTCGACGCGGGCGCCCATCGCCCGGAGGCCCGCGGCGACCCCGGCGATCCGGTCGGATTCCTTGTGGCGGAGCTCGCCGGCGCCACGGATCGTGGTCGTGCCTCGCGCTTGCGTCGCGGCGAGGCACAGCACCGGGATCTCGTCGATGGCAGCGGCGACGTCGGCCGGGCCCAGGTCGATCGCGCGCAGGTCGGAGGACCGCACGATCAGATCGGCCATCGGTTCGCCGGCATCGGGGTCGGCGGTGGCGTCACGGGCCGCGTCTGCGAGTGGTCGCTCGTCGATGTCGGCGCCCATCGTCCGCAGCAGGTCGATGAGCGCACGGCGGGTCGGGTTCACGCCGACGTCCCGGAGCGTGAGCTCCGCATCGGGATGGATCGATCCGGCGACGAGCCAGAAGGCGGCCGCGGACACGTCCCCGGGCACCCGCTGGTCGATCGCCTGCACCGCCCGTCCTCCTTCTACCGTCAAGGCCACGCCGCCGGCCCCATCGGCGACCCGCTCGACCGGCACGCCCCGGGCCCGCAGCATCCGCTCGGTGTGATCGCGCGTCGCCACCCGTTCCCGGACCGTCGTCCGGCCCTCGGCTCGCAAGGCCGCCAGCAGGATGGCCGACTTCACCTGCGCGGACGGCACCGGTGTCGTGACGTCCACCGCCTGGAGCGGGGTATGCCCGACCACGGTCAGGGGAGGGAGGGAATCGTCGTTACGAGCGTGGAGCTCCGCGCCCATCCGGCGCAGTGGCTCGATGATACGAGCCACCGGACGGTGGCGCAACGAATCGTCCCCGTCCAGGACGCAGGTCATGGGCAGGCCGGCCAGCATCCCGGCGATCAGCCGCAGACTCGTGCCCGAATTGCCGCAGTCCAGCGTCGCGGCGGGTTGCGTCAGGCCGTCCGCACCCGGCGAGACGACCCGGTAGCCCACGTTCCGGCCACGGCCCGGTGCGCCGCCGCGTTCCGCCGCGCCCTCGCCCTCACCGTCGGGCTGGACGCGTGCACCGAGGGCCCGCATGATCCCGGCCGTCGAGCGGACATCCGCCCCGTCGCCGGCTCCGACGATACGGCTCTCCCCGGCCGCGAGGGTCGCGAACAGGAGCGCCCGGTGGCTGATCGACTTGTCGCCGGGCAGCCGCAGTTCCCCGCGCAGGCGGGCGGCGGGTCGGACGGTGGCGAGGTCTGTCCGGATCATCGCGTCCTCGAACCCTC
>CAZXBB010000382.1:0-11358 GCA_964638815.1 uncultured Isosphaeraceae bacterium | reverse complement strand
CGTGACGTGGTGTTCACACCTTTGCCCGTCATGCGCGGCGACGCTGCATCCTGCAGCTCACGCCACGAAGTCCCGACATGCCAGTGCGACGGCGGCATCCTGCCGCCTGCGCGTGGGACGTTTGGGGCTGGGTCGGGCTGGTTTTCGCAGACCCTCCGGGTCTGCAGGCGGGTCTGCAGATACCGCGCGGCGACCGGCGGCGTCCATGCCGCCTTGGTTTGCGACGTTTGGGGCCGTGCGCGATGGGGTGGGACGGACGTTCGGGGGGTTGCGCGAGGGGGGTGCGACGCGCGGTGCCGGAGTCCGCTATCTTGACGCCCCGATCCCGCCCCAGGCGCGCGCGCCGGGGTACGGCCGACACCTCTCCGGAGCGCCCGCATGACCGAACTGCTCACCGTCTCGAGTCTCGCCGCCCTCGCGACGCTCTCGATGCTCGAGATCGTCCTCGGCGTGGACAACCTCGTCGTCATCTCGATCATCTCGAGCCGGCTTCCGTCCCACCAGCGGTCGAAGGCGCGGCGCGTCGGGCTCGCGCTCGCGGCGCTCGGACGCATCGTGCTGCTGCTCGGCATCACCTGGGTCATCGGCCTCGAAGGCGAGGTGCTCTTCGAGTTGCCGTTCGAGCTCGGCGGTCACGCCGGGACGGGGGACGACACCGCCGGCGCCGGCACCACGCCGTTCAGCCTGAAGGATCTGATCCTCGTGCTCGGCGGCGCGTTCCTGCTCGCCAAGGGCACATGGGAGATCCACCACAGCCTCGAGGGCGACCTCGCCGACGGCGGGGAGCGCCGCGCCACGAGCGGGTTCGGCGTCGCCCTCGGGCAGATCGTGGCGATGGACATGGTGTTCTCGCTCGACTCCGTGCTCACCGCGGTCGGCATGGTGCGGCCCGACGACTACTCCGTCGCCTGGGTGCCGCTCGCGATCATGATCGTCGCCGTCGTGCTGGCCATCGCGGTGATGGTGCTCTTCGCCAATCCCGTCGGCGACTTCGTCGCGCAGCACCCGACGGTCAAGATGCTCGCACTCGCCTTCATGCTCATGATCGGCATCGTGCTCGTGGCCGAGGGGCTCTCCCAGCACATCCCGCGCGGCTACATCTACTCCGCGATGGGATTCTCGCTCGTAGTCGAGATGCTGAATCTCCGGGCCAAGGGTGCGCGCCGGCCTCGGGGGGGGTCCGCGATGGGGACGTGACGGACGTTCGGGGCCCTGCGCGCTGGAGGCGTAACCCGTGGTGCGAGAGTCGTTCAGGCCGTCGCCACGAAGCTGTCCGTCTCCCGCGCGAGGGCGAAGTCCTTCTGCGTGATCCCGCCGGCGTCGTGCGTGGAGACCGTCAGGGTGACCTTGTTGTAGCGGATCATGATGTCCGGATGGTGCTGCTGCGCTTCGGCCAGCTCGGCCACCCGGTTCACGAACGCGATGGAGCCGGTGAAGTCGTCGAAGGCGAAGGTGCGCTGCAGCGATCCTCCGCTCAGGGCCCACTCGGGAAACTCGGCGAGCCGCGTCTCGATATCCTCTTGCGACAGGGGTTCCATGGCCACACTCCGTTGCCGGCCCTGCACGCGTCGCAGGCAGTCCGGCGGGCCGCACTATAGCAACCCGCCGATGACGTGCGGAGATTCGGGCACGACAGCATGACCGATCGCGTTTCCCGGCTCGCTCCCTCGCCCACCGGGGCCCTGCACCTCGGAAATGCGCGGACGTTTCTCGTCAACTGGGCGCTGGCCAGACGAAACGGGTGGCGTCTCGTCATGCGGATCGAGGACCTGGACGGACCGCGGGTCAGGCCCGAAGCGACGACCGCCCTGCTCGACACGCTGGCGTGGCTTGGCGTTGACTACGACGGACCGCCGCTGCGGCAGTCGAACGACCTGGAGCCGTACCGCGCCGCGATGCGGGAGCTGGCGGCGCGCGGCCGCGTCTTCGCGTGCCGCCTGACGCGCCGCGACATCGAGCACGCCGTCAGCGCGCCGCACGGCGACGAACATGATCAGCGTTACCCGATCGAGCTGCGGCCCCCTGAGCCGGCGGCGGTTTTCGTGGAAGAGGATGCGAACTACCGCCTCGTCGTGGACAACGAGACGATCGTGATCGACGACGCCTTCGCCGGCCGCTTCAAACACAACGTCGCGCGCAGCGTGGGCGACTTCGTCCTGTGGACGCGGCGCGGGGCGCCGGCCTACCAGCTCGCGGTCGTCGTGGACGACGCGCGCCAGGACGTGACGGACGTCGTGCGCGGCGACGACCTCCTGTCGTCGGCCGCGCGGCAGACGCTCGTCTACCGCGCGCTCGGGCTCGCGCCGCCGCGATGGTGGCACCTGCCCCTCGTCCTCGGACCGGACGGGCGGCGTCTGGCGAAGCGTCACGGCGACACGCGTCTCGCCACCTACCGCGAGGCGGCGGCGCCGGCGGAGCGGATCGTCGGGCTGCTCGCCCGCTGGTGCGGGATCACCGACGAGCGGCGGACGATGACGGCGGCCGACTTCCGCGACGCGCTCGACCTGAGTAGGCTTTCCCCTGACCCGGTCACGTTCACCGAGGATGACCACGCATGGCTGCTGGGCGAAAGCTGATCTCGATCACCGCGCTGCTGCTCGTCAGCGGGATTCTCACGGCGCTGGTGTTCTCGAGTTGCACGGAGCTCAGCGCGCACCGCGGAGCTGCTTTGCCCCCGGGCGCGCCCCCCGCGTCCCCCCCGCCGCAGCCCGGGAACGCCGCGGACCCCGACGCCGCCCCGCAGCCGGGACCCCGCGAGGAGGTGGAGATCGGCGGCGAGACGTTCCGTCTCGAGCTGGCGAACGACGACCTTACCCGCCAGGCCGGCCTCATGCACCGGACGAACATCCCTGACGACGGAGGAATGCTCTTCGTGTTCCCGGACGCGCAGATGCGATCCTTCTGGATGGCGTATTGCCTGATCGACATGGATCTGATCTTTCTCGACGCGCGCGGGCGCGTCACCGCGACGCATCGCATGAAGGCCCTGCCGCCGCGGCGATCGGACGAGAGCCGCTTCGCGTACGAGCAGCGCGTGCGGGCCGCCGACTACACGAGCCGCTATCCCGCGCAATTCGCGATCGAGCTGAAGGCCGGATCGCTGGATCGGCTGAAGGTCGGCGTCGAGGACCTGATCGGGCTCGACCTGGCCCGCCTCAAGGCCGCCGCCCGCTGAGACGATGACACGTTCGGCCCGCGCGCCCGCATTCCGCGGGATTCGGGGTCGATAACGTCAGGATCGCCTCGGGATGCTGCCCTGGAACATCATCGTCGCACCCATCGATGACGATGCGTCGTCCGCGCCCGCGGTGCGGAAGCGTCTGCTCGACACCTGGTCGTATCGCGTCCCGATCAGGGTGAACGTCGCCCGGTGCGGCGACCTGGAGACGGAAGATCTCTCGACGGTCGACGGCGTGGTCCTGGTCGCCGAGGCGGGGGCGGAGCCGCAGCACGTCATGCCGCAGCTCGGGGTCTTCGAGGAGGAAGGCATCCCGGTGCTCGCGCTGCTGGACCGCATCCCGGCCGGCGCGCACCCCTTCGAGAACCTCGGCGTGCTCGTCGCGCCGATCGGCGACGACGACCGGATCGTCTGCGCGAAGCTCCAGGGTCTCGTCCACCGGCAGATCGAGATCCGCCGTCTGCGGCACGAGGTCTCCATCGCGTACCGCTTCCACGGCGGCCTCAAGGGCGAGATCGCGCGCATGCACGAGGACCTCCAGCTCGCGGCCATCGTGCAGCGGGAGTTCCTGCCGCGCGAGATGCCGAATCTCTGCGGCGTGGAGTTCGCCGCCCTCTGGCGTCCGGCGCACTACGTCTCGGGCGACATCTACGACGTCGAGCGGCTCGACGACGACCACGTGGGCGTGTTCATCGCCGACGCGGTCGGGCACGGCGTGCCCGCCGCGCTCATGACGATGGTCATCTGCCGCTCGCTGACGACCAAGATCATCTCCGGATCGAACTACCGGCTCGTCGAGCCGTCGGAGGTTCTCGATCGGCTGAACCACGCGCTGATCCGCCGCCGCGGCACGACGACTCGTTTCGCGACCGGCGCGTATGCGCTCGTCAACTGCCGCACCCGCACCATGCGGTTCGCCGGCGCCGGCCATCCCCTGCCGATCCTCCAGCACGCGGACGGGACCGCCGACGAGCTCGAGACGCCGGGCGGCCTGCTCGGCGTGTTCGACGATGAGAAGTACGAGCAGATCGAGGTCACGCTGCGTGTTGACGATCGCCTGCTCCTGCACTCCGACGGATTCGAGCAGGCGTTCCCCGCCGAAGACGAGAACGACTACGGCCGCCGGCTTCCGACCACCCGCTACCGCGAGGAGTTCGCGCGTCTCGCCGACGTCGCGACCGTCCAGGAAGTGATCCGCCAGATCGGTCGCCGGCTCGACGACCAGCAGGGGTCGCTCCACCAGATCGACGACCTCACGCTCGTGTGCATGCAGGCCGGGGCGCTTCAGGGCGCCGAGGACGCAGACACGCACGCGGCGATGCTTCGGGTCTGACGTCCGGTTCGCGTGCGGCTCTCTTCAGCTCGGCCGCGTCTGCCGGCGCAGCCAGTGCACGACAATTCTGGCCACGCAGTCGGTCTCGATGTTGACGCGATCGTCCACCTGCCTGCGGCTCAGCGTCGTGTGCTCGAGCGTCGTCGGGATCAGCGCGACCTCGAAGCTGCGGTCGTCGACGCTCGCGACGGTGAGCGAAACGCCGTCCACCGTGATCGACCCTCGCGGAATGACATAATCGAGCAGCGCGGCCGGCGGCGCGATCCGCAGTCGCCACTCCGACTCATCGCGATCCACCGCGGTGACGCTGCCCGTGCCGTCCACGTGGCCCTGGACGAGATGACCGTCGAGACGGTCGGTCGCAGCGAGCGCGGGCTCGAGGTTCACGGCGTCGCCGACCATGCGTGATCCCAGCGTCGTGTTGTCGAGGGTCTGCCGGATCACGTCGAACCGGACGACATCCGCGCCCGCCCCCGCTTCGGGGATCGTCGCCGTGAGACAGCAGCCGTCGACTGCGAGCGACGCCCCGGGGGACGGCCGGTACGACCACCCGGCGAGATCGATCTCGAGGGTGACGCCAAAGGGCACTTCGGAGCGGGCGGTCACCGTGCCGACGTGCTGGACGATTCCCGTGAACATGCGTCCCGGCACTGTAGCAGGGCGGCTTGACTGGCCGCGAACGGCCCCGGATACTGACCGATTCGTGCCCGCGACCGGCGGAGTCCGGCCCGGTCGCGCGCGCCAGGCAACCCGACAGGAGACGAACCCGATGCATCCACGTGCCTGCGCTGCCGTTCGCGGAAGGGGACTCGCCGCGACCGCCGCGACCGCCCTCCTGCTCGCGGTCGCCGGCTGCGGCACGTCTCCCGCGCCGGACGACGAGGCCGCACTCGGCACGACCTCCACCGCGGCTCCCGCGACGGCCGCGCCCGAGGAGCGGCTCACGGGCGACGCGCTCGCCGAAGCCGTGGAGGAGCGATACCTGATCGGCCCGGCGGCCGCCCGAGAGCTGGGGTACCGCGTCGACTGGCAGTACCCCTCGTCCGGAAGCCCCATCCAGCAGGTCGTCGTCGCGGACGACGCGGTCTTCACGCTCGACGCCCGCAACTTCCTGACGCGTCTGCGGCGGGAGGAGGGTGATCGAATCTGGCGCATCCCGATCGCGAACGCGGTGGATCGCATCTTCGGCATCACCTTCGCGCCGTCGCTCGAACGGCTCTACGTGACCGCCGGCGGCGAGCTGTTCGTCCTCGACGCCGCGTCCGGCTCGCGGCTGTCCAAGCAGAAGCTCCAGTACATCGCGAACACCGCGCCAGTCGAGTACGGCCAGTTCCTGATCTACGGCTCCCGCGACGGAAAGATCGTCTGGCACGCGCCGGTGCTCGGGACGACATGGCGGGCCTACCAGGTGTCGCGATCGATCCAGCTTCCGCCGGTCATCGACGGCAACCTCGTCGTCGCCGTCGGCAACGACGGTCGCATCATGAGCCTCGACGTCGCCAACGCGGCGCAGGTGTGGTCGCGCAAGGTCCTCGACTCGATCGTCGCCCCGCCGGTCGTCGGCAACGGCGCCGCGTACGTGGCCAGCCTCGACCAGCACGTGCGGGGCTACGAGCTGGCGGTCAACCGTTCGCCGCTGTGGGAGTACCTCACCGAGAGCCCGCTGCGTCACGCCCCGGTCCTGGTGGACGACCACGTGTACCAGCAGGTCCCGAGCGAGGGTCTTGTCTGTCTCGAGGCGCTGCCGCTCGATTCGCCGGGGGGCGTCGTGGTCTGGCGCGCCGCCGCGTGCGGCGGCAGCGTCGTCACCGCGATCGGCCGGAATCTCATCGCCTGGAACCGCGAGGACGGGAAGCTCGACCTCATCGACGAGCGCTTCGGCGCCGTGGTCGGGTCGAAGTCGCTGCCGCACGTCGACGACGTGACGGCGACGAGTCCGCGGCGCGGCGACCTCTACGTCACCAGCACCGACGGCCGTCTCGAGCGGCTGGTGCCAAGATGATTTTCCTTCCGTGACACCGGTCCGGCGCGCCCTCATCTCGGTCAGTGACAAGACCGACCTCGTGCCGTTCGCCCGCGCGCTGGCGGGTCTCGGCATCGAGATCGTCTCGACCGGCGGGACCGCCCGGGCGCTCGCCGACGCCGGCATCGACGTCATCCCGATCGACACCGTCACCGGCTTCCCCGAGATGATGGACGGCCGCGTCAAGACGCTGCACCCGCTGGTGCACGGGGCGCTCCTCGCCCTGCGCGACGACGAGCGTCACCGCGCGGCGATGGCGGAGCACGGGATCACGCCCATCGACCTCGTGTGCATCGACCTCTATCCCTTCGAGCGGACGATCCGCCGCGCCGAGGTCACGCGCGAGGAGGCGATCGAGCAGATCGACATCGGCGGCCCGGCCATGATCCGGTCGGCGGCCAAGAACCACGCGTTCGTGACGGTGGTCACGAACGCGGCGCAGTACGACCGCGTGATCAGCGACCTTCGCGAGAACGACGGCGCAACGTCGCTCGAGCTGCGTCGCGACCTCGCGGCCGCGGCGTTCACGCGCACGGCGGAATACGACACGAACATCAGCGCCTGGATGTGCTCGCGCCGTGAGGAGGCCTTCCCCGCGATGCTGCGTCTGAGCTACGCGCGCAAGGAAGACCTGCGGTACGGCGAGAACCCGCACCAGCTCGCCGCCGTCTACGCGAATCCCGCCTCGGCCGAGCCGAGCGTGGTGTCGGCGAAGCTGCTCAGCGGGAAGCCACTCAGCTACAACAACCTCAACGACGCTGCCGGCGCGCTCGAGCTCGTGCAGGACCTCGCCGACTCGTTCCCGGGGAAGGCGTGCGCGACGGTCATCAAGCACACGAATCCGTGCGGCGCGGCGATCGCCGACGACCTCGCCGACGCCTTCGATCGCGCCTACGAGGGCGATCCGATCGCGGCATACGGCGGCATCCTCGCGGTCAGCCGCACGCTCGACGAGGCGACGGCGGCCCGGCTCGCCGACGGCCAGAAGTTCTTCGAGGTGGTCGTCGCCCCCGGCTTCGAGGCTTCGACCGTGCGGACGTTGTCGGATCGCTGGGCGAACGTCCGCCTGCTCGAGGTCCGCGGGCTCGCGCACACCGGCAACCGCAAGCTCAACTACCGCTCGGTCCCGGGGGGCATGCTCGTGCAGGAGCGCGACATGAAGCTCGCCGACGTCCGCACGTGGAGGCACGTGGCGGGGCCCCGCCCGGACGAGGCGATGCTCGCCACCGCCGCGACCGCGTGGATGGTGGCGAAGCACCTCACCTCGAACGCGATCGCGATCGCGTCGGACATGAGGCTCCTCGGCGCCGGCGCCGGCCAGATGGATCGCGTCAACGCCTGCCGCATCGCGATCGCGAAGGCCGGCGAGCGTCTCGCCGACACCACGCTCGCCGTCGCCGCGTCGGACGCGTTCTTCCCGTTCAACGACGGCCCGCAGCTCCTCATCGACGCCGGAGTCGAGTGCATCGTGCACCCGGGCGGGTCGAAACGAGACGAGGAGACGACGGCGCTGTGCGAAGCGCGCGGCGTGACGTGCCTGCTGACGGGAGTGCGGCACTTCCGGCATTAGTTTGAGCGCTCCGTACGGCCCTCCGGGCCGACACTCGCTCCGGCGCGCTCCGCGGCGGATTCGATCCGCCGCTGCGCCTGGACGTCAAAGGCAGTCGGGGCGCTCCTCGGGTCGACACTCGCTCCGGCGCGCTCCGCGGCGGATTCGATCCGCCGCTGCGCCTGGACGTCAAAGGCAGTCCGGGCCCTCCTCGGGCCGACACTCGCTCCGGCGCGCTCCGCGGCGGATTCGATCCGCCGCTGCGCCTGGACGTCAAGGACCGCAGCAAACCGGGCTAAGATGCACGCGTGAGTCCGAAAGCGAGTGAATTCGACTACGGCCGCCGCTCCGCCGACTATGCGCGGTTCCGGCCCGGTCCGCCGGTGTCGTTCTTCGACCGCCTCGAGCGGTTCGTTCCGCTGGCGGGTACCGATGCCGTCGATCTCGGGACCGGGCCGGGGAAGCTCGCGCTCGTGCTGGCGGAGCGCGGGGCGAACGTCGTCGGCGTGGACCGTTCCGCGAACCAGGTCGCGGCGGCCGAGGGAGAGGCGCGGGCCCGCGGGATCGCCGACCGGTGCCGGTTCCGCACGGCCCGGGCCGAGGATACCGGGCTGCCCGACGCGAGCGCCGATCTCGTCGTCGCCGGCCAGTGCTGGGGCTGGTTCGACGAGCCGCGCGTGATCGCCGAGGTGCAGCGGTTGCTGCGACCGCGCGGCCTCCTCTGCGTGATGCAGTACTGCTACCTCCCCCGCCACGACGCCGTCGCCCGACGCACGGAGACGCTCATCCTCGAACGCAATCCCACCTGGCCCGACGGCGACTTCGACGGGCTGTACCCGCAGCGTATCGACGCGTTGATCCTCGGCGGGCTGCGGTTCGTCGAGCAGTTCTGCTACGACTACGACCAGGCGATGACGCACGCCGAGTGGCGCGGCCGGATCCGGACCTGCAGCGGAGTCGGATCGGGGACGATGGCCGACGACGATGTCGAGGCGTTCGACCGGGACCTGGCCGACCTGCTCGCGCGCGAGTTCCCCGCCGAGCCGCTCTCGATCCGGCACCGCGTCTGGGCGGTCGTGGCGGAACGGCCCTGATGGCCAGGGGTCTGACCGCCGGCGCCGACGGCAGGACCCGCTGCTCATGGTGCGGCGACGATCCGCTCTACACACGCTACCACGATCGCGAGTGGGGCCGGCCCGTGTCCGACGATCGCCTGCTCTTCGAGAAGATATCCCTCGAGGGCTTCCAGGCGGGGCTGAGCTGGATCACGATCCTGCGCAAGCGCGAGAACTTCCGCGCGGCGTTCCGCGACTTCGACCTCGAGACCGTGGCGCGCTTCGGCAAACGCGACGTCGAGCGTCTCCTGCGCGACGAGGGGATCGTGCGGCACCGGGGCAAGATCGAGTCCACCATCAACAACGCGCGCCGGGCGATCGACCTCGTCGGGGCCGAAGGTTCGCTGGCGAGGTGGCTGTGGTCGTTCGAGCCGGCGCCGGCGGCGCGGCCGCGCCGGATGACCCATGCCGCCCGGGTGAAACTGGCGAAGACGCCGGAGTCGACCGCGATGAGCAAGGCCTTGCGGCAACGGGGTTTCAGCTTCGTCGGGCCGACCACGATGTACGCCCTGATGCAGGCGATGGGCCTCGTGAACGACCACCTGGAAGGCTGCGCAATCCGGGCCCGGGTGGAGACGGCCCGGCGCCGGTTCACCGTCCCATAAGGTCGGGCCGGGTCGGTCCGGCGTCGGGCCGGGTCGGTGCCGGGTCGGTGCGGGCGTCGGTGCAGGGTCGGTGCCGGGTCGGTGCAGGGTCGGTCAAGGCTTGGACTAGTTTCGCGCGCGTTTCAAACCCGGCGCAACTCTTGCCCGACAAGAGGGATAGGCCCTACACTGGTTCCATCCGCCGGTGGCGGCGGCGTGCAGGAGCAGGAGTCGACCACACGGTCGAGGGGATGGGAACGATATGGTGAATGCGACCGCAGCGCTCGACGAGAAAGTGCTCGTCCTGAATCGTCTCTACACCGCGGTTCGCGTCATCAGCGCCCGCCGCGCTTTCGTCATGCTGTTCAAGGAGGCGGCGGAAGTCATCGCCGTCGAGAACGGGCGCTACAGCAACTACGACTTCACGTCGTGGGCGGAAGTCGCCGAGCTTCAGAAGCAGTTCGAGCCGGCCGCGTACTCATGGGTCCGCACGCCGAGCTTCGACGTCGCCGTCCCGAAGATCATCCGCCTGTTCGGCTACGATCGGCTGCCGCGTCAACAGGTCAAGCTCAACCGCCGCAACATCTACGCCCGCGACACGAACCGCTGCCAGTACTGCGGCAAGCACTTCCCGACAAAGGATCTCACGATCGACCACGTCGTGCCGCGCGTCCAGGGCGGCGAGCACACGTGGCTCAACCTGGTCTGCGCGTGCGTGAAGTGCAACACGAAGAAGGGCGGACGCACGCCACCCCAGGCGCACATGAAGCTCATCCGCCGCCCCTCCCGGCCCAAGCGCAACCCCGCCGTCACGCTGCGGCTCGGCTCGGAGAAGTACCAGTCGTGGAAGGCGTTCCTGAACGACGCTTACTGGACGGTCGAGCTTCGGGACTAGGACACCATCCGGCTCACGTCGCCCCGATGCTCACGTCAACCGGCTGCCGCGCCGGCTCGTAGTTGGGCCGCAGCGCCAAAGAGAGCGGCGCGCGCTTGCCTTCGCCGTCGTAGGGGATGTTCTCGTTGTCGATGATGCGCTGGATCGCCATCACGCCCTCGATGAGCATCTCGGGGCGGGGCGGGCAGCCGGGGACATAGACGTCCACGGGGATGAACTGGTCAACGCCCTGGACGACGGCATACGTGTCGAACACGCCACCCGTGGACGCGCACGCGCCCATGGAGATCACCCACTTCGGTTCGCACATCTGGATGTAGATGCGCTGGAGGACCGGGAGCATCTTGATCGACACGCGTCCGGCGACGATGAGGAGGTCCGCCTGCCGCGGGCTGAACCGGAAGACCTCGGCCCCGAAGCGGGCGAGGTCGAAGCGGCTGCTCGCGGTCGCCATCAGCTCGATGCCGCAGCACGCGGTCGCGAACGGCATCGGCCACAGCGAGCTGCGGCGGGCCCAGTTGATCACGCGGTTGAGCTGCGTGGTGAGGATGTTGTCGACGGGGAGCGCGGCTTCAACCGCGAGCATGGCGTCAACATTCGTCGCGCGACCTTCGGACTCGTGGAACTCACGTTCGTCGGTGCCCACGAGTCGGCCCGCGAAGAAGATTCGCGCCGGCTCTC
>CAZXBB010000381.1:0-1719 GCA_964638815.1 uncultured Isosphaeraceae bacterium | reverse complement strand
TGCCGTACGAGCCCGAGACCAACGAGATGGTCTACCTGCCGGTCGGCGTGGCCGCGGTCATCCCGCCCTGGAACTTCCCGCTCGCCATTCTGACCGGGATGACGGTGGCGGCAATCGTGGCCGGCAACACGGTGGTTCTCAAGCCCGCCAGCGAGACGATGACGATCGGGTGGAAGCTGGTCGAGGTGATGGACGAGGCCGGCCTCCCGCCGGGCGTGCTGAATTTCGTCACCGGGCCCGGCGAGGTGCTCGGCAAGCGCATGGTCGAGCATCCGGACGTGCACCTGATCGCCTTCACCGGCTCGCGGGAGGTCGGGCTCGAGACCGTCGAGCGCGCCGCGCGGCACTATCCGGGGCAGACTTCGATCAAGCGCGTGATCGCCGAGATGGGCGGAAAGGACGCCATCGTCGTCGACGGCGACGCGGACCTCGACGAGGCGGTCGAAGGGGTGGCCGTGTCGGCGTTCGGCTTCCAGGGGCAGAAGTGCTCGGCCTGCTCGCGCGCGGTGGTGGACGCGTCGGTCTACGACGAGTTCCTCAAGCGCCTCGTCGCGCGGGCCGGGAAGATCGTCCCCGGGGACGTGATCGACGGCGCGTGGACGGGACCGGTCGCGAGCAAGTCGCAGTTCGAGAAGGTGCGGGAGTACATCGAGATCGGGAAGAGCGAGGGGACGCTCGTCCTGGGTGGCAGGGTGGAGGCGTCGCGCGGGTGGTTCGTCCAGCCTACGATCTTCGCGGACGTGAATCCGGAGGCCCGCATCGCACAGGAGGAGATCTTCGGGCCCGTGCTGGCCGTCATCAAGGCCCGCGACTACGACCACGCGCTCGAGATCGCCAACGGGACCGAGTACGGGCTGACCGGCGCCGTCTACACCTGCGACGAGGCGAAGATCGAGCGCGCCAAGCGGGAGTTCCACGTCGGCAACCTGTACATCAATCGCAAATGCACCGGAGCGCTCGTCGGCGTGCACCCGTTCGGCGGCTTCAAGATGTCGGGCACCGACTCCAAGGCGGGCGGTCGCGACTACCTGCTGCTGTTCCTGCAGCCGAAGTCGATCGCCATGAAGAAAGACGCGTAGCCCCGCCGGCCCCGTCGCGGGCGCCGCCTGCCTCGCGTGTGCGGCCCTGGTCCCGCCGTCGCTCGCCGCCCAGACCGCCACGGAGATCGCGCTCCGACTGGCGCCCCCCGAGATCCGCTACGCCATCCGATCCGCCGACGAGATCCTCACGACTCCCGACAGCGGCGTCGGCCTCGAGTCCTTCGACTCCGGACGCGTCACCGGCGTCTACCTCGTCGGCGCGCTCGGCGACCGTCGCGAGTCGGTCGGTTACGGGCGCGACGCGGCCGAGCGCCGGTATCTGTGGTTCTCGGTCGGGCGCGGTGATTCGCTCGATTACGTGGCGATGACCTACGACATCGACCGCGATCTGCTCCCCGAGTTCCTGCTGTTCCGAACCGTCGACCGTTCCGGCCGGCGGGAGACCGTCGTCGAGTATCGCGCGCCGGCCGTCCAGGACGCGGGCTTCGACATCCAGATTCAGTCCGCGTGCCAGCCTCCGGCCTGCGATCCCGCGACATGGACGGTCGCCGAGCGCGAGGTGCGCTTCGTGCCGGCGGACTGGTTCGAGCCGTGGCGCGAGCTGTACGGAGTCGCGGCGATGCGCGGCGAGCGTTGGCTGGGCCGGCCGGTCGCGGCGATTCCGCCGAGCGGGGCCGGC
>CAZXBB010000380.1:0-6014 GCA_964638815.1 uncultured Isosphaeraceae bacterium | reverse complement strand
GCGGAGCCGCTGAGAACGCAGAGGGAAGACGGGTTTCCAGGGGGCGGTTTCTGCGGGCGTCTCCGTCCGCGCGCTGCGTTATGATGCAGTCCACCCCGTGATCTTCCCGGAGGTACGTATGAGTACGACGACATTCCTGGTGCTCGCTCTCGCCGCGGTCATGCTCGCGATGGCCGGCTGCGCCGTGGACGGCGACGCAACGGCGCGGCGCTTCATCGCCGAGATGGACGCGCGTCCGGCCGGGGAGCAGGTGCCGAACTGGGGCGTGATCCGCGGCCTGATGACGCGGGAGGCGCCCGCCGTCGGGACGCTCGCGCCGGACTTCGCACTGGAGACCGACGACGGCACGGCCACCATCCGCCTTTCGGACTTCCGCGGCGAGCGGCCCGTCGTGCTCATCTTCGGAAGCTGGACGTGACCGCCCTTCCGGCGTCAGGCTGACGCCCTCGAGCGCATGCACCAGGCCTACCGGGACCGGGTGGCCTTCCTCTTTGTCTATATCCGCGAGGCGCATCCGGACGACGAGTGGCAGCTCGACTCGAATCGCGAGGCCGAGGTCGTCTTCGCGCAGCCGACCACGTTCGCCGATCGCCGCGAGATCGCGGAGACCTGCTCGAACGAGCTCGCGCTCACGATGCCGTGCGTCGTGGACGACATCGAGAACACGGTTGATAGCGCGTACGCCGCGTGGCCCGAGCGGCTCTTCGTCGTCGACCGCGACGGCCTCATCGCGTATCGCGGCGCACAGGGGCCGTTCGGGTTCGACCCGGACGAGCTGGACGCGTGGCTGCGCCGGCACGTGGGGCCGGCACGCCGTTGAAGAACCGGGGCGTCGCCTGAGTACGGGCACCGTGGTTCCGGTGTGCCCCGGTCCTGTGCTCTGACAGGGCCGGGTTGCGCCCGACACTCGACGGTGGTCGAGACTTTCGACGCCACCCGCCCTTGCCGAGCCAAGGACCGGGGCACACAGCCCGACGTCGTCGAGACTTTCGACGCCACCCGGCCCTTGCCGAGCCAAGGACCGGGGCACACAGCCCGACGTGGTCGAGACTTTCGACGCCACCCGGCCCTTGCCGAGCCAGGGACCGGGGCACACAACCTTGCGAACGGGTCGGATTCCCCAGGGCCGCCCGACGGGTCCCCGTCGAAGATATGACCGGGCGGATGCCCCCGGTCAACCGGAGGATGCCATGGCCGACTACGAAGCCGACGAAGAGCTCGAGATCACGGAAGTCCAGATCGCCCAGCTTCGCGACCTCGGGGTCGACGACTTCGAGGACATGAGCATGGCGGAGGCGCAGGCGCTGATCGACGAGCTCCAGGCGGAGCGCGACGCGGCGCGATCCCGCGGTTGAGCATCGCGGCGGGCGCCGTGCCCCTTGCACGAGGCGCAGACCGCTGAAGCCCACCACGCTCCGCAGAGGGCCGTCGCCCGTGACGTCGCCCCCGTCGCACGAACAGCGTGCGCGCAGTCTGCGACAACCGGGTCGGCGATTCGCGGCACTTTCGCCATCGACGGGGCGACTTGCGCGGGTAGAATCGCCGGTCGTGGGCCCCGGGGAGAACGGAGGAGTCGCATGCAGGGAGGAACGGCACGAATCACGCGCACGGCCGTCGCGCTCGCCATCGGCGCGATTCTCGGCGCCGCACCGGCGGCCGAAGCGGGCGGCTTCCGTCTCTATCGGCATCGCTCCGGATACCTGCACGGCGCCTCGCATCCCTGCGCCATCCGCGCGCCGCGTTATGACGGCTACTACTACGGCGGCGCTGGGTTCGGCATCGGCGGCGGCGGTTATGATCCGTACGTCGAGTATGCGCAGCGCGACTTCGACACGCGGCGCGATCGCCTCCTCGACCGCGCCGCGGAAGTGGACGTGAGCTATCTGCACACCGCGACCGCGATGCCCGCTCCGGCGCGCACGCAGCCGCTCGAGGCCGGGTGGGATTTCCTGCGTCGAG
The DNA here is from genome assembly GCA_964638815.1 of uncultured Isosphaeraceae bacterium. Taxonomy (GTDB): domain Bacteria; phylum Planctomycetota; class Phycisphaerae; order Phycisphaerales; family SM1A02; genus CAZXBB01. The sequence continues at coordinate 4,055 of CAZXBB010000380.1, read as the reverse complement.
ACGAGGCGGTGAAGGCGCTCGGCCGATTCACCGCGCGCATCATGGTGGCCCCGGGCGACGCCCAGGCCCGCGTCGGCTTCGCGCTCGCGGCGGCGCTGCTCGATGACGACGGCGCGGCGGCGCAGTCCATGCGCACGGCGGTCCGCTTCGATCCTGAAGTGCTGAACGAGTTCGCCTCGGACGAAGTGCTCGACACGCTGATCCGCCGCCTGCTCGACGATCTGGATCCGGAGGAAGGTGCGCCCTCCGCAGACGCCCGCTTCCTCGTTGCGTCGATGCACGGCCTGCTTCGTGAGCCCGAGGCGGGCCTCACCGCCCTCGAGGACATCGCGGCGGACGATCGCGACGCAAGCACCGAAGCGCTCTGCCGGATGCTGGGCGCGCCGGCGGCCGCGCCGGCGCTCGCGTCCAATACCGTCGAGCCGTGAGCGTCGTCGGACGAACGCCACGCCACGCGACGCGACGCGAGCGTTAGCGCCGCATGAACGAGAACACGCCGCCCTCCGACCAGCCGGAGCTGCCCACCAGCGGGACGAATCGCACCGGCCCCAGCGACCGGCGCTCGAGGCGACCATCCTGCGTCCTGACGAAGCGCACGAGCTCCTGCGCGTGGCGGCTCTCTCCGATCGGGATGACGAGGCGGCCGCCGACCACGAGCTGATCGCGCAGCGCCGCCGGAACTTCCGGCGCCCCCGCCGAGACCAGGATCGCGTCGTACGGCGCGTGCTCCGGCCAGCCCTCGGAGCCATCGCCGTGGTGGGCGCGCACGTTGGCGTAACCAAGCCTCTCGAACCGCGCGGCGGCCAGCTCGTAAAGGGAGCGAAACCGCTCCACCGTGTCAACGGTGGCCGCGAGCCGGCTGACGACGGCCGCTGCGTAGCCGGAGCCCGTTCCGATCTCGAGGACACGGTCAGTCGCGGACAGCGTGAGGGCCTCGATCATGAGCGCGACGACGTACGGCTGCGACATCGTCTGGCGTTCGCCGATCGGCAGCGGCGCGTCCTCGTACGCGTACGGCGCCAGGGCTTCCGGCAGGAAATCCTCGCGGCGCACGCTGCGCATCGCTTCCAGCACGTCCCGATCGACGATGCCGCGCGCGGCGAGCTGCTCGTCCACCATCTCATCACGATTGGAGTCGAAAGCGACCATGGTTCACGCCATGTTGACCCGCCATGTTGACCCACCAAGTTGACCCGCCAAGTTGACCCGCCATGCTGACCCGGCGGCCGCACGATCGAAACGGGGCCGAATCCCCGGTGTTCGCCGTGCGCCGCCCCCCGATGATATATCTGATACATCCGGATGCGGGGCCCGATCCTGCCCGTTTCCCGATCCCGAACCAAAAAGGAAGAGACCAATGTCCGGAACGAAGACGAAGCATCGCACGGTGGGCGAGATCATGACCCGCGATCCCGTCTGCATCGATCGCACCGACACGCTCCGCGAGATCGCCCGGGTCTTCGACGACAACGACATTTCCGGGGCGCCCGTGGTGGACGTGCAGGGCAAGGTCATCGGCGTGATTTCGAAAACGGACGTTCTTCATCGCGCGGTCGTCGGACCCGCGACCGAAGGCCCGTCGTCCTTCTTCGATCGCCTCGCCGACGGCCTGTCCGACGCCGGCGCCGACTCGCTCGGCACCGCCGAGGACATGATGTCGAGCGAGCCGGTCACGGCGACCGAGGACGAGGCCATCGGCCGCGTTGCGCAACGCATGGCGTCCTTCCGCGTGCATCGCGTCATCGTGGTGGACCAGGCAAACGCACCGATCGGAGTCGTCACCACGCTCGACGTGCTGCGCGACTTCCCGATGTAAGGCGGGGCGGGCGGCCGATCGGCCCGGATCCGCTCATCACAAAGGAGACGGCCATGCCTGCGCAGAAACTCAGACGCTTCCTCGACGACAACAGCGTCCAGTACGTCCTCATCAGCCATTCCCCCGCCTACACCGCCCAGGCCGTCGCGCAGAGCGCGCACGTCTCCGGCAGGGAGCTCGCCAAGAGCGTGATCCTCAGGAGCGACGGCCGCATCGTGATGGTCGTGCTGCCCGCCACGCACAAAGTCAACGTCGACGTCTTCCGCGAGGCGACCGGCGCGGACGAGGTCGCGATCGCCCACGAGAGCGACTTCGCGGACATCTTCCATGGCTGCGACCTCGGGGCGATGCCGCCCTTCGGCAACCTGTGGAACGTGCCGGTGTACATGGATGAGCGGCTCGCGCAGGACGAGTACATCGCGTTCAACGCCGGTTCGCACACCGAGCTCGTGCAGATGCTGTACGAGGACTTCGAGCGTCTCGTGAAGCCCGATGTCGTGAACCTGACGCGGGTCTACGCGTAGCCGGCGTCCGCGTCAGCCCCTGTGCATTGCAGGACCCACCGGCTCGCATCATGCATCATCCGGGCTCAGGGCGCGAACGGCGTCGTCCATCTCCGCGCGCCACCGCCGGAACCGCTCCGCGAGCGCCGGCGCCGGACGCGGCGTGAACACGCCGCCGGGCGGCGCGTCGCCCCAGTCGGGCGGGTCGTCGGCGACCAGCCACGCGAGACCGCGCGCGGTGGCTTCGCCCACCGCGGCCCGCTCCACGAGCGTCGAGGTCACGTCCGCCAGCCGCTGTACGAACACGTCGCTCGACGCGAGACCGCCGCTGACGACCAGACGCGGGCATTGCCCGCCGACCGCCACCATGCGCTCGATGTTGACCGCGAGCAGGAAGACGATGCTCTCGAGCACGGCCGCCATGCGCTCCTCCGGTGTACCCGCGCCGACGAAGTGCGAGGGGAAGTCGGGCACCCAGTAGGGCGAGCCGAGGCCGGACACTCCGTTGAGGAAGAGCGGCAGCGGTCCTTCTCGCATCGCCCCCTCGACGGCGGCGTCGTGCGCCGCGACCGTCGATGCGAACCCCAACTCACGCCCGGTCTCCACGATCGCGCGGCCCGCACCGTTGACCGTTCCCTCGAGAACGTGCAGCGCGCCGTCCCCGTCGCACCACGCAACGCCAAGGAGCAGCCCGGAGGTCTCGACGGGCGCGACCCCGGCGATGCGCTGGACGAACGCGCCCGTCCCCGCGTTGACGATGATCGAGCGGGTCTCGGGCGGGCCCGCGGCGAAGAGCGCGGCCGGTTGATCGCCCGTCGTCACGGTGAGCGGGATGCGGTGCGCGCCGCGGACGACGTGCCCGACCCGGCCGCGCGACGGGACGCACTCGGGGAGCGCTTCACCCGTGATGCCATGGAGCCGCAGCAGCGCCGGATCCCAGGTGCGACTGCGGATGTTCCAGAGCTGCGTACGCGACGCGTTCGCGCAGTCGATCACGTGCGGACGCTCCTCCAGCAGGCGGAACAGAAGGAAGCTCGCGAGCGGCCCCCACGCCAGACGCCGCGCGGCGGCGGCCTCCCGCACCGCGGGCAGATGGTCGAGACACCAGCGCAGCTTGCTCGCGCCGTAGTGGGGCGACAGGACGAGCCCGGTGCGCGCCCGCACCTCCTCCGCGTGCGCCCGGAGATCCGTGACGTACGCCGCCCCCCGGCGATCCTGCCACGAGAGCACCGGCGACAGCGCGGCCCCCGACACGCGATCCCAGCAGACGACGCTCGAACGCTGCGTGGCGAGCCCTGCGGCGCACACGTCGGCGGCGCGCGGGCCGAGGTCCGCGAGCGCGCGGTCGATGGCCGCATCGACGGAGGCGACCAGCTCGTCCGGATCGTGCTCGACGCGGTCGGCCGCGGGCGTATGGGTCTCGATCCCGACCGTCGCCTCCGCAACCACGCCGCCGCACGCGTCGAAGACGATCGCCCGGCTCGCGTGACCGCCCTGGTCGAGCGCGAGAATGAGTGCGACGCCGGGATCGGGTGCTTGCGTCGTCACGGCGGGGTCAGCGGCAGGGCGCGGGTGTCGGCGACGCGCGTTCGATCCGGCAATGCGGCGGCGAGACGTCCGATCACCTTGACGGCGGTCGCCCGGTACGCAGTGAGCTTGCCGCCGTAGATCGTGAGGACGCGCGGCCGCTCGATCCGGTCAACGTCGAGGCACGTTTCGCGCGATCGGCTGAACGC
>CAZXBB010000379.1:0-3089 GCA_964638815.1 uncultured Isosphaeraceae bacterium | reverse complement strand
ATGACCGTGTTGGGGTCGTCGGCCGCGATGCAGTAGTCGAAGTCCGACGCCGGCAGCGCGACGTACGGGTCGCCCGTGTCGATGACATGACGCTCGACGACGAACGGCGTCGCGTCCGTCATCTGCACCGGTCCGTAGTGGCGAAGCACCACGGTCGCCCCCGGGCCGCCCTCCAGAACGCCGCTCAGCGGCGGCTCGCACGACGTCTCGTGGAGCGCGAACGGCACGAGCCCGATCGCGCCGCCGCCGAGCTCCTGGACGGTCTCCTTGTAGTGCGGCCCCTCGAGCGTCTCGACCGGGTCCTTCGGAGAGCCGAGGTATGCCAGGCTCGACCACCCGCCGCCGGGATGGTTGTCCGCGTTGATCACGATCTGGCCCCGGAAGCCGGTCGGCGGCAGCTCGATCCACTGCGCGGGATCGACGAGCGAGCCGCCGACGCGCACGGTCGCGTCAAAGTGATCGAGGATATTGATGCGACCGGGCCAGCCGTTGAACGGGTTCGACATCAGGCCCTCGGTCTCCAGCGTGCCGTGGAACGTCGTGGCTCCGAACGCGAACATGCGGCCGGCGCCGCCGTCGTAGCGGGAGTTCACGTCGGCCCGGATGCCGCCGTAGCTTCCGATCTGGATGATGCCGTGCTTCGCGCGCACCGTGACCGGGCTGTCGGCGGTGCCGAGACGCCCGTAGGAGAGGATGAAGATGATGCGCCCCCCGTCGGCGGTGATGTCGCCGAGGATGTCGCGCTGCGCTTCGATCATGTTGATGCCGCGGAGCGCGGCGTCGATGCGGGCGTGAACGGGTCCGATCACGTCGCGGTCGGCGTGCATGATGCCGATCTCGTCCACGTCCACGAAGCCGATGTCCTCGCGCACGTTGACCGTGTTGACGATCGTCTCCGCCGTGCCCGTCTCGCGGATGCTGCGGACGGTGGCGATGCCGGCCTCCGTATCGCTGATGATGTTCACGATCACCGGCGACCCCGTCTGCCCCGGGACCGCGACGACGACGTCGTCGATGACTTCGCCCGCGTCGCCGTGGATGTTGTAGACGGTGAACTCGCCCGGCGCGTAGAGCGCGAGCAGCTCGATGTTCCAGCCGCCCGTCCCTGGATCGAAGACGCTCGTCGCCTCCGTCGCGTCCGCCTCGCTGCCGTCGATCTTGAGGATCGTCAGACCGGCGTGCAGCGGCGTCGCGCCGACGAGCGCCGCGATGAGGGTCCCGATTCTTCGGCTGCGCATCTTCCGCTCTCCGGGGGCCGTGCCTTCTCACAGCATGCACCGGGAAGCGCACCGGGGGCGCACCGTTGGCGCACCGGGGGCGCACCGGGGGCGGGATATGACGGATATGCGGGCGGTCAGGCCGTACAGCCGTTCCAGGCGGGCGCGATGCGGCTCCGATAACCCTTCATCGACGGGTGTGTGCCGGTCCTGCGCAGAAGGGCCGCGCGGCGTCGGTCTCGAAGATGCCGCCCTCTCCGCCGGGCGGCGCCCGGGGCACCGCACCGGGCGGCGGGGCCGCGTCCGCGAGCGCCTCCCGGTACCACGCCACCGTCGTCGCCAGCGCGGCGTCGAGACTTGTGTCGGCGCGCCAGCCGAGATGGACTCGTGCGCGTGTCGCGTCGAGGTGCTGCGCCGGGATCTCGCATTGCGCACGGTCCTCGACGATCGGCTCGAGGTCGAGGCGTCCGGCGGCTTCGCGGAGCCGCCGCGTCATCTCGAGCACGGTGAGCGGCCGCCCGGTGCCGAAGTTGAACGCGCACCGCGCCGGGTCCGTCGCGCCGCGTCGCACGAACGCGGCCAAGGCGAGGTACGCGTTCACGACGTCATCGACGTAGAGGTAGTCGCGCAGGGGCGTCCCGTCGCTGCGGATCACGGGCCGCTCGCCCGCCAGGAGCGTCCGGATCGTCCCCGGCACGATGCGGCTCCACTCGAGGTCGCCGGGACCGAACACGTTGCCGCATCGGGCGATCGCGAGCGGCAGACGCCACGTTGCCGCGTAGCACTGCGCGAGGAGGTCCGCGCACGACTTGGAGACGTCGTACGGAAAGCGGCCGGCGAGCGGCGTCGCCTCCGTGTACGGGAGATCCGTGCACGTCCCGTACGCCTTGTCGCTCGAGGCGACGACGATGCTCCTGACCGCTCCGCCCGCGCGGCGGCACGCCTCGAGGAGGTTGTAGGTTCCGCGGATGTTCGACTCGAACGTGTCGAGCGGATCGCGGCGGGCGACGCCGACCACGGTTTGGGCGCCGAGGTGGAAGATCTCGACGGGATCGCCGCGCCCGACGAGCTGCTCGAGGGCGTCGAAGTCCTCGAGCCGCCCGTTGACGAGCGTCACGCGGCCCGCGTCACCGCTGCGCCAGAGCGTCGCCCGCGGGTCGTGCTCGCAGACGAGGCACGTCACGTCCGCGCCGCGCGCGACGAGGGCGCGGACCAGGTGCCCGCCGATGAAGCCGCCGCCGCCCGTCACGAGGACGCGGGCGTCGTGCCAGCGCCCGTCGTCAGGCGGAGCCGGAGACATGGCCTTCCCGTACGCCGATCGCCGGCGTGGCGCCGCGCGTCGGGACGCGCGGCTCGCAGATCGTCGCGACGCGACGCCCGTCACCCCACACCTTCCACGGCGGAGACGGCTCGCGCCAGAGGCGATTGAGATTGCGCACGTCGCGCAGCGTGTCCACAGGCTGCCAGAACCCGCGGTGGCGGTACGCGCGGAGCTGGCCCATCGCCGCGATCCGCGGCAGCGTTTCCCGTTCGAAGCTCGTCGCGTCGCCGTCGATGTGATCCATGATCTCCGGCTCGACCACGAAGAAGCCGGCGTTGATCCACTCGTCGGGGCTCTGCGGCTTCTCGTCGAACGCGACGACGCGGTCGCCGTCGAGACGCGGGCGGCCGAAGAGCGACGGGGCGGGCACGGCGGTGAAGGTGACCATGCAGCCGTGCTCCCGGTGGAACGCGAGCAGGCTGCGGATGTCGACGTCCGCGACACCGTCGCCGTAGGTGAGGAGGAAGGTGTCGTCACCGAGGTGCCGGCGCACGCGACGCACGCGACCGCCGGTCATCGTATCGACGCCGGTGTCGATGATCGCGACGCGC
>CAZXBB010000378.1:0-7878 GCA_964638815.1 uncultured Isosphaeraceae bacterium | reverse complement strand
CCCCGGCCGCGCCCCCCCGCCCGCCCCCGCCCGCGCCCCCCGCCCGCCCACGTCCCCCCCGGTTTGACGCCCCCGCGCTCCTCACTAGAATGCTCCGCTTCCCTTCGAAGGGGCCGTCGGTGACGGGTCGGGTCCACCGGGACCGCCTGGCGCCGCATGGGGCATCCGATCGCGGCTGATGGATGCTCTCGCCTCGGGGATTCGGCCGCGGTAGAGGATTCGGCCCTCTGTCTTCGACCCGCTGCGAGCGGGCGGACGACCCGGACCGGGCACTGGACCGCGATCTCGTTGGGTTTGGTGTTCGGGTCCGCTGACCGAGATAGCATTCGAACAGCTGCGTCAGTTGGCCCGTGGTGTAATTGGCAACACACCTGGTTTTGGTCCAGGTATTCCAAGTTCGAGTCTTGGCGGGCCAGCTTTTGACGACGCACGCAACGGGCAACCAAAGAGGCCTCGCCGCGGTGATCCTCGCCGCCGGCAAGGGAACGCGCATGGACAGCGACCTTCCGAAGGTCGCGCATCCCGTCGCGGGTCACCCGATGGTGTGGTGGGTCGTTGACGCCGTCCGGCGGGCCGGCGCCGAGCGCGTCGTGCTGGTCGTCGGCTACGGGGCCGACACGGTGCGGGCGATCTTCGATGATGATGACGATGTCGAGTTCGTCGTCCAGCACGAGCAGCTCGGTACCGGGCACGCGACGAACTGCGCGGCGCCGCTCCTCGAGGACTTCGCCGGGGACGTCCTCGTGCTCGCCGGGGACGGGCCGCTCATCCGGGCACGCACGATCGAGGCGATGCGCGAGCGGCACCTCGGGACGAACGCCGCCGCCACGCTCGCCACCAGCGTCATCGAGGACCCCACCGGCTACGGGCGCGTGGTCCGCGACGCGGAGGGACGCTTCGTCGCGATCGTCGAGCAGCGCAACGCGACGCGCGAGCAGGCCGCGATCCGCGAGGTGTATCCGAGCTACGCCTGCTTCGACGCGTGCGCGCTCTTCGACTGCCTCGGGCAGCTCGAGCCGGACGAGGTCAGCGGGGAGTACTACGTCACGGACGTGCCCGCGATGCTGCGCGACGACGGCTGCAACGTGGAGCTCGTCGAGGCCGTGCCGCCGCAGGACGTCCTCTCGATCAACACGCCCGCGCAGCTCGCCGAGGTGGACGCGATCCTGAAGGCGCGGCTGGAGGCGACCGGCACCATCGGCGCCGGACCATGAGCCCCGCGGACCGTGACAGCCTGAAGATCTTCGCCGGCCGCGCCGGCCGCGGCCTGGCAAGGAGCATGTGCTCGCACCTGGACCTGCCCGTCGCCGCCGCCCAGACCGAGCTGTTTCCCGACGGCGAGATCCTCGTCAAGGTGAACGAGGACGTGCGCGGACGCGACTGTTTCGTGGTGCAGTCCACGTGCGAGCCGGTGAACGACAACCTCATCGAGTTGCTCACCTACATCGACTGCCTGCGCCGCGCGTCCGCGAACCGCATCACGGCGGTCATACCGTACTTCGGCTACGCGCGGCAGGACCGCAAGGACGAGGGCCGCGTGCCGATCACGGCCAAGCTCGTCGCGAACCTCATCACCGCCGCCGGCGCCGACCGCGTGCTCTGCATGGACCTGCACGCGGCGCAGATCCAGGGCTTCTTCGACATCCCCGTCGATCACCTCTCCGCGGCGCCGGTGTTCCTCGCGTACTTCGAGACCATCCGCACCGAGCTCGGCGATCTCGTCCTCGTCTCGCCCGACGTCGGCAACGTGAAGGTGGCGAACATGTACGCCGACCTTCTCAACGCCGATCTCGCGATCGTCGATAAGCGTCGCGAATCGGGGACCAAGGTCGCATCCAAGAACCTGATCGGCAGCGTGGATGGCCGGACGGTCCTCATGGTGGACGACATGATCTCGACGGCGGGCACCGTCTGCGAGGCGGCGCGGCTCGTCCACGATCGCGGGGCGGCCGACATCATGGTCGCCGCGACGCACGCCGTGCTCGTGGGGCTCGCCATGAGCCGGCTGCACGACGCCCCGTTCTCCAAGGTCATCGTGACCGATACCATCCCCGACGATCACCGGCTGGACCCGATCCGGTCCAAGCTCGTGATGCTCACCGTCGCCCGCCTGCTGGGCGACGCCGTGTACCGCATTCACCACAACCGGTCCGTGTCCGCGCTGTTCCGGCACGCGGACGGGATCAAGCGATAGGAGTCGAACGAGTTTCCATCGATTTCCCCGAGTCACCGGAGACGGCGTGATAGGCTGACCCGATTCAGGGAACGATGCATCGCGTGAGAGGAACCAGACCATGAAACACGAAACCCCGACCGTCACGGCCAAGGTTCGCGAGCGGAGCGGCACCCGGTACGCCCGGCGTTTGCGCCAGCAGGGACGCCTGCCCGGCGTGATCTACGGCCACAAGGCCGCCCCCGTCGCCGTCAGCGTGGATGAAAAGGAGATCCTCACGCACGTGCGTCACGGCGCGCACGCGATGTACGTGGAGGTCGAGGGGGGGAAGCGCGAGACGTGTCTCGTGAAGGACCTCCAGTACGGCTTCCTCGGCGACAACATCATCCACGTGGACTTCACGCGCGTCGATATGGACGAGAGCGTGACGGTCAAGGTGCACCTCAACTTCGTCGGCGTGTCGAAGGAGTCGCAGAAGACCGACGCGATCCTGCGTCACGACATGACCGAGGTCGCCGTGAAGTGCAAGGTGAGCGCGATCCCCGAGGAGATCAGGGTGGACCTCGGCCGCATGAAGGGAACGGTGCTCACCGCGGGCGAGATCACCCTGCCCGCGGGCGTGACGCTCGAGGAGGATCCGGAAAGCCCGGCGGCCTCGGTGAGCTTCCTGCGGAAGGAAGAGGAGCCCACGGGCGAGGAGGTCGAGGTCGATGCCGGCGCCGCGGCGGAGCCGGAGGTCATCACCGAGGCCAAATCCGATGGCGAGGAGCAGGCCTGACCATGAAGCTGATCGTGGGACTTGGCAACCCGGGACCCGAGTACGCCCAGACCCGACACAACGTCGGGTTCATGGTGCTCGACTCGCTCGCGCGCCGGTGGGCGCCGGGCGAGGTGGCCCGCAGCCGGTTCCACGGCGCGACCGTCGATGCCGATATCGACGGTGCCCGGGTGCTCCTCCTCAAGCCGCTCACCTACATGAACAGGTCGGGGCTGAGCGTGGCCGAGGCGACGCGCTTCTACAGGATCGAGCCGGCGGAGGCGTTGCTCGTGATCGTCGACGACGTTGCGCTCGAATGCGGGACGATCCGCTTGCGTCCGGGCGGCGGCGCCGGCGGGCACAACGGTCTCACCGACGTCGAGTTGAAGCTCGCCACGGACCAGTACGCGCGGCTTCGCGTCGGCATCGACGGGCCGGGCCGCATCCCGCAGTCCGACTACGTCACCGGGCGCTTTCGTCCCGACCAGCTCGACGCGATCGGCCCCGCGCTGGAGGAGGCCGCCGAGGCTGCGGCCTGCTGGGCGCGCGACGGGTGCGCCGAAGCCATGAATCGATACAACCGGAAACAGAGTGCATGACAAGGAGCGACGAAGCGACGGAGCGACGCAGCGACGCAGCGGCGAAGAGTTCGGCGCGACGTCCTCACGACGCAATCAGATCGAGGACCACATGACTGACACGAAGAAGAACGTCTACGAAGGCCTGTTCCTGTTCCCGCAGGCCGCCGCCGGTAATCTCCAGGGGGCGCTGGACCACGTCAGCGAGCTGCTCGCCCGGGCGGAAGCGGAGGTATTGAGCCTCTGCAAGTGGGACGAGCGGCGTCTCGCCTACGAGATCCAGGGCAACAAGCGCGGCGTGTACTTCCTGACCTACTTCCGGGCGCCGGGGGGGAAGCTCGCCGGCCTCGAGCGCGACTGCAACCTGTCCGAGCAGGTGCTGCGGGCGATGGTGACCCGGGCGGAGTACATCCCGCAGGAGATCATCGAGGCGGCGGAGGGCCGCGCGAAACTCGCCGACGAGATCAGGCTGCGGGCCGAGCAGGACGCCAAGGCCGCGACGCGAGCCGTCGCCACGGTCGCCTCGGACGCCCCCGACGCCCCCCGGAGGGCCGAAGCGGGGGCGACGGTCGATGCGGCGGCGTCGGTGGAGTAGGCTTTTGCCGATCGCGAATGGATTCAAACGACAACGCTGGGAGGCACCATGTCCAATTACAACAAGGTCCTGCTGATGGGAAACCTGACGCGCGACATCGAGCTGAAGTACACCGCGTCGAACCAGGCGGTGGCCAACATCGGGCTCGCCGTCAATCGCAACTACACGACGCGTGAAGGCGAGAAGCGCGAGGAGACGACGTTCGTCGACTGCGAGGCGTGGGGGCGCACCGCCGAGGTGATGAACCAGTACCTCGCGAAGGGTCGCCCCGTCTTCATTGAGGGCCGCCTCAAGTTCGAGCAGTGGGAGGACAAGGACGGCGGTAAGCGCAGCAAGATGCGGGTCGTCGTCGAGAACTTCCAGTTCATCGACTCCCGCGGCGGCGGCGGCGGCGGCGGGGGCGCCGCGAGAGAGGGCGAACAGCGGGTCACCGCCGGCGCGCCGGAATCGGACGGGGGGCAGCATCAGCCGATTGATGAGGATGATATTCCGTTTTGAGCGCTCCGTACTGGTTAGAGCGCTCCGTACGACCCTCCGGGTCGACACTCGCTCCGGTGCAATCGGCGTCGACCTCCGGGTCGACACTCGCTCCGGTGCGATCGGCCTCGACGTACGGAGCGACCACTCGCTCCGGAGCGCTCCGCACGGCGGGCCGTACGGAGCAATCAGGATCGCTGGGGCGGACCGACACGCTCCTAACTTTCACCGAAAGGACAGCAACCCATGGCCAGGACCGTCAAGCTCCTTCTGCTGACCAACGTCGAGAACCTCGGCATCGTCGGCGACATCGTCAAGGCGAAGACCGGCTACGCCCGGAACTTCCTGCTCCCGCACGGGCTCGCGGAGACGCCGACGCCCTCGCGGATCGACGCGCTCAAGGAGGAGCGGGCGATCGCGCAGGCCGAGCTCGGACGCCTCCGCTCGGCGCGCGAGGAGCTCCTCGCCCGCATGCAGGAGGTCACGCTCACGCTCGTCCGGAGCTGCAACGACAAGGGGATCCTGTACGGCTCCGTCACGCAGCGTGATCTCGCCGACGGTCTCCGGGAGGCCGGCTTCAACGTCGGCCCGCGATCGATCCGTCTCGCCGGCGCGATTCGGCGTGTCGGTGAGTACACCGTGCCGATCCAGTTCGACAAGGATCTGCGCACGGAGATCACCGCCGTCATCGAGCCCGATCAGCCGCTCGAGGAGCGCGAGGAGATGGACTTCGACGACGAGGGCAACCTCATCGAGAGGCCGAAGAAGAAGCAGAAGGCGCCCGCCGAGCGGCCCGCCGGGGCGGCCGGGGCCGCGGCCCCGGCGTGAGCGCGACCGGGTTCCATCTTTGGGAGACGCGGATATGAAGCACCTTCGATTCGTTCGACGACTTCTCACGTCACCGGCGGCGGTCGCCGCGGCGATCGCGACGACGGTCGCGATCGCGGGTTGCAGGACGACGACGCCGTCCGGCAGCTCCTACGTCACCAAGGTCGACCGCGAGCTGCGCGCGTACGTGGACGCCGGTCTCGCGCACACGCACCAGACGGCCCGGCAGATGCTCGAGGAGGAGTTCCTCTTCAAGGTCATCGCCGAAGGTCTCGACGGGCGCGAGGGGTTCCTCGAGGCGGAGAGCGCCCGGGGCCGGTACGTGCGCGTGGAGACCTACCTCGTCGATTTCAACCGGACGGAGGTCGACGTGTACGTCACGCCGTTCGGCTACATGCCGCTCCAGGTCGACATCATGACGAAGCTCGGCGAGCGGCTCGGCGCGACCCCGCGCGCGAAGCCGGAGTGACGGGCGCGCGATGATCCCCGGAGTCCCCGGAGTCCCCGGAGTCCCCGGACTCCCCGGGACTCCCCGGAGTCCCCGGAGTCCCCGGAGTCCCCGGAGTCCCCGGAGTCCCCGGGACTCCCCGGACGTCCTCAGCTCCCCAGGATCAGCGTGATCCGCTCGAGGACGGCCTCGTCGAGGCACAGATCCGACGCCGCCGCGTTCTCGACCACCTGCTCCGGCCGCGACGCGCCGATGATCGTGCTCGTCACCGGGGGGCGCGAGAGGCTCCAGGCGAGCGCGAGCTGTGCCATCGGAACGCCCATGCCCGATGCGAGGTCGTGGAGGCGGCGCAGACGCTGCGTGTTCTCCTCCGTCATCCGCGGCTTGATCCATTGCCCGAGCTTCTCGTCGGCCGCACGCGAGTCCGCGGGCACGCCGTCGAGGTATTTCCCGGTGAGCAGGCCCTCGGCGAGCGGCGAGAACGTCACGATACCGAGGCCGTGCCGCGCGCACATCGGGAAGACGTCGGCCTCCCAGTGACGCTCGAGCATGTTGTGGAGCGGCTGGTTGCTGACGGGCCGGTGCCATCCGTGCTCCTCGCAGATGCCGACCGCGGCGTCGATCTGGTTCGCGGTCCACTCGCTGACGCCCCAGTGGAGCACCTTGCCCTGGTCGATGACGTCGTTCATCGCGCGGCACGTCTCGGCGAGCGGCGTCTCGTCGTCGTACCGGTGGCACTGGTAGAGGTCGATGTAGTCGGTGCCGAGACGTCGCAGCGAGCCCGCGCATTGCGTCATGATGTGCTTGCGGCTGAGCCCGCGATCGTTGGCGCCCGGGAAAGGCCAGTCCCTGACCGGCCAGAACAGCTTCGTCGCGAGCACGTAGGTCTCGCGGCGGAACGGGGCGAGCGCACGCCCCACGATCGTCTCCGTCGTGCCGCCGCCGTACGCGTCGGCGGTGTCGAAGAAGTTGATGCCGTGCTCGTAGGCGGTCCGGTGCAGCGCGTCCGCGCGGTCCTGGTCCTGGTCGTTCAGCGTGAGCCACGATCCGAGGCCGATTTCGGAAAGCCGCAGACCCCAGGTTCCGAGACGTCGGTACTTCATGCGTGTCCCTTCGTAGCCCTTCGTCGCCCCTTCGTCGCCCCTTCGTAGCCCCTTCGTCGCCGCCTGTCCTTTCGCAGCCGCCTTGCAGCCGTCTTGCAGCCGCTGTGTCCCTTTGTAGCCGCTCGGCTGCATCGGGCAAGCCCGCCCCCGACCCCGGATCCGGGGTGGACACGGCCCGCCGCCCGTGAAAGGATCGGGGTGGACATGCCCCAAGGCGACGATGACATTCCACCGGCGGAGACGCTGGACCCGGATCGGCCCTCGCCGGCGCTCCTCGTCGCCGCGTACCGGCGCGGCATCTTCCCGATGGCGGAGCCCGGGACCGACCACCTCGACTGGTACAGCCCGGATCCGCGGGCGGTCTTCCCGCTCGACGCGTTCCACGTGCCGGGCACCGTCGCGCGGCTCGTGCGCGGGCGGCGGTTCGACATCGAAGCGGACCGCGACTTCGAGGCCGTGATGCGCGCCTGCGGACCGGGACGGACCGACGGCGCGCCCACGTGGATCGACGACCGGCTCATCGGCGTGTACGCCGCGATGTTCGCAGCGGGGCACGCGCACTCCATCGAGGCGCGTCGCGCCGGTCGGCTCGTCGGCGGCCTCTACGGCGTGCATGTCGGCGGGGCGTTCTTCGGCGAGTCGATGTTCATCCGGCCCGACCTCGGTGGCTCGGGCGCGTCGAAGGTGTGTCTCGTCCACCTCGTCGAGCACCTGCGGCGCCGCGGGTTCACGCTGCTCGACACCCAGTTTTCGACGCCCCACCTCGACCGCTTCGGCTGCGTGGAGATCCGGCGCCACGAGTACATCCGTCGCCTGACCGCCGCCATCGCCCTCCCCGTCACGTGGGGTACGTTCCCCGCGATCCGCGCCGCGTGTGCACGGGCACACGACGACTGATCCTCCCGCCCCCGTCGCGACC
>CAZXBB010000377.1:0-15958 GCA_964638815.1 uncultured Isosphaeraceae bacterium | reverse complement strand
GGGCGCGGGCGCAGGCGCGGGCGCGGGCGCGGGCGCGGGCGCGGGCGCGGGCGCGGGCGCGGGTGACGCCGCGCCCGCTTCGCGGTCTTGCCCAAGCGGGGGGGGCGTTGGCTCGCAGCGGCAGTTCATCGTGGCGTCATGCTCGGTCATGTCAAGGGTTCGCTTCGCCGGCTGCGCCGCCCTTGACATGCCCTGCGCGTGCCGCGGGGGGGGCATGGGTGCCGCTGCGATGGTGCACGCGGCGCTTTCAGGAGTGCTATGTGATGTTGAGGATCTATTCGGACGTTCTCGTGATGCGGTCGGAGGTCCGTGCGCTCTGTGAGACGATCGGCCGACACGATCGGGACCTGGCCTCTCAGCTCCGGCGGGCGGCGCAGTCGGTGGCGCTCAACATGGCGGGGGGCATGGCGGCGCGGGACGGCAACCGGCGAAAGGCGTACAACACGGCGCTGCGCGAGGCGCGGGAGTGCCTGGCGGCAGTGGACGTCGCGCAGCGCTGGGGATACGTCGGCGAGATCGCGGTCGCAGTGGATCACATGGACAAGATCGTGGCGACGCTGATGCGACTCACGATGCGGCGGTCGTGACAGGTAAGTCGGCGCCGGCCATGAGCCGTGCGTGTGCCCCGGTCTTGCGCCAGCAAGGCCGGGCGGTGCAGGAGCGACGTGGACCGTGGCGTGCGCGCACACGGACGCGGTCGCGCTCGCGCACACGGTCGTCGCCCACGCACACACGCACACGGACGCGCACACGGACGCGCACACGCACACGCACACGCACACGGACGCGCACGCGCACGCGCACGCGCACACGGACGCGCACGCGCACACGGACGCGCACGCGCACGCGAACGCGCACACACGCACGGGCGACTCGGGTCGGGCGCCGGAACGGCGCGGGGCGGGCCCGTTCCATCTTGATGCCACCGGAGAGCGCTGCTCCGGTCTGTGAAGGAATCGCGTGACGGGGGCGCGTCTGCGACCTGTCAGTGTGCGCGACCGCGTACGCGTCCGTGTGCGCGACCGCGACAGCGTGCGCGACCGTGTGCGCGACCGCGACCGTGTGCGCGACCGCGACCGCGACCGTGTGCGCGACCGCGTCCGTGTCCGCGTCCGCGCCGGCGTGCGGTGTACCCGGCGAGTCAGTCGGTGCGGAAGTACGCCGCCTCGAGCGCCTGGTCGATCCGGTCCTTCGCGTCGTTCAGGTGCGCCCGCGTGTAGTCGTCCGAATTCACGCTGCCGTACCCCTCGATCCGCTTGCGAACCTCGCGGAGCTGCTCGCGGGCCAGCGTCGTGATCGTCGCGCCGGAGGCGTTTGGCCAGCGCATGCCCCGGGCGAGATCGATCAGCCGGTCGAGGTGCTCGCGCTGGAGGTTGCGCCGAATGCCGGAGAACATCGGGTTCCGCGCGGTGTAGCCGCGCGCGCGCTCCGGTGCGGACCACACCGCCGCCTGGAGCGCGTTCAGCACCTCCGGTACGGTGAGCGCGTCGGCGCCCGCCGGCGTGCGCACCTCGTTGTCAAGGATGCGGCGCAGACGCGTCGGGTTGAGCAGCAGCGTCATCGTGACGGCCTGGATGCCGAGCACCTGGTCGTGGATCGGGTAGTCCTGCGGCGTGCTGTAGCCCTCGTCGTACCAGTTGTCGACGCCGAGCCTGGCGAGGAGATCCGGGTCGAGACCGAACGCGTCCTCGTCCAGGGCGCTCTCGATCATGAACGCGAGCGCGTCGCGCTGGCGCTCGACCTCGACGGGCCGGACCGGGTCGGGCGCGCCTTCGTCGCCGCGCCGGTACTTGTTCACGTACGCCCCGCCGATCCAGTTGGACGCCCGTGCGATCGCCTGGAAGTGCATGCCGATCAGGTGCCCGTAGATCTCGCGGGCCTTCTGCCAGCTCTCGTTGTCCTTCACGCCGCGTTCGACGATGCGATCGCGCGCCGTCCGGACGAACGTCATGATTGCCCGCGACTCGTCCACCGAGTACTCGCCGAGATCCCAGACCTTCGCGTGCGGATCGGGGCCGGCCTGCCCCTCCTCCGCCGAGAACGCGAGGCCGGGCTCCGCCGCGCGCCGCGCGATCGGGAGCGGATCCTCCGTCGTGTAGCCCCACTCGATCGCCCACATGTCGTACGGACCGATGTCGATGTTCGTGAAGTCGCCCTGCACGAGCTCGTCGCCCTCGACGACGATGTTCGTCGGCGTGTAGTCCATGACCGTGCCGGCGAGCGGCGTCGTGCCCTTCATCGCCTCGCTGTTGATCGCGGCGAAGTCGTGCGCGACCGAGCCCTTCCAGTTGTGCATGAGGCCCATCGTGTGGCCGACCTCGTGCATGATGACGTCCTTGAGCAGCGGGCCGACGAACGCCTCGGGCAGACCGTCGAGGTCGCTGGCGTCCTCGTCCTTCCCGCCGTCGTCGCCGTCGTCGTCGTCGCCGTACGGCGCGACCATCGCGAGATCGATCGCGTCGCGCATCGTCGTGACGCCGAATGACGCGCCGCGCTGGCACATGCACGCCATGGTCGGAAGGCCGAGCCGCGCGCGGTGCACGTCCCAGACGGTCGGGAGCATCGTCGGCGGCGGCTCGATGCCGTCCGCGGTCCCGTCTGCCAGCGCCCGCTGGTAGCGGAGCACGTCGGCGCGGTCGGACGCGTCGGCGAAGCGATAGCGCGGGTCCCACGCGGGGTTCTCCGTGAACCAGTCCGCGAGGTCCGCGTCGAGCGCGGCCATCGCGGTCGCGGCAAGCTCGGTGTCAAGACGATCGACCTTCCACGAGCGGAGGAAGTTCTCGTCCATCACGATATCGGCTTCGTAGATCTGCCCGGTCTCGGGGTTCGAGTGCACGGGGCCGATCGCGAAGCCCATCGACGAGTTCGTCCAGCGCACGAAGCTGTACCGGAGGTCCTCCGGGTCCTTGTCCATGTGCGCGCCGGTGCGCTGGTCCTGCTGGTGGACCTCGATGGCGTTGATGATCCCGACCTGCTCGAAGGCGCGGTTCCACGCGAGGATGCCGTCGCGCACCCAGCGCCGGTACCGGATCGGCGTCGTGTGCTCGATGTGGTAAATGATGGGTCGTTTCGGCGGGCTCATCTTCAGCGATGGGTCGGCCTTCTCGAGGTGCCACCGCGTCACGTACCGGCGCTTGGGCGACGGGCCCTCGTACTTGCTGCGGTCCACGAAGTCGACGTAGTAGAAGCCGACGCGGCGGTCCGCCTCGCGCGGCTCGTAGCTGGGATCGGCCGGCGGGGCGCCGATCGAGTAGTGGATCTGCACGAGCCGGCCGTCGGCGCTCGGGAACTCGAACGTCAGCTCGAGATTGTGCGGGAATGCCTTCGCCGAGTCGATCTTCGTCAGCCCGAAGTCGGCGTTGGCGGTGAAGCGTCCGAAGAACTTCGACGAGTTGCGGACGAGCATCTGGTCGAGGTCGATCACCGGCCCCCCGCCCGGGCCCATCGTCGCGATCGGCACCGTCAGGACGACCCGGTCGGTGTAGACGCGCTCGGTCGCGCTCTTCGACTCGGCGTCGCCGGTCGCGCGGTACTGGAGATTCGGCGCGATGAGCGCGAGCTGCTTGTCGTATCGCTCCCAGCGGACGTAGCTTGCGTCCTGCCCGATCATGTGGTGCCAGATCGAGTACACGCCGAGCTCGGTATCGCCGCCGGCGACGGTGGGCACGATGAAGAACTTCGTCTTCTCGAACTCCTTCGGCAGCTCGGCCAGAAGCTGGGCGTCCTTGTCGCGTTTCCAGAGGCGGTAGAACGGCTCCGACCCGTCGGCGGTCGAGACGACCTCCTCGAAGTCCTCGGAGACTTTCTCGAACGGCGGGAAGTCGGGCTTGTCCTTCTTCGCCTCTTCTTCGCCGGCCGCGGCTGCCCCGGCCAGGGTGAGGACGGTCGCGGAGATCAGGATCACGCGTCGCAGGTCGCTTCGGGCATGCATATCGGTTTCCTCGCATCCGTCCGCCGCGGACGGTCTTCGCTCTCCCCCGGTTCCCACGAGGAATTGTACCTCCGTGTACTCATCGGGTTCCCGCCCGACCCGATTGAGTCTCCCCGGGGATCCGGCCCGCGGCGAATGTGGCGAAAAGTTGCTGCACGGGTGCGACGTGCCGCCTGACGGGCTGTTAAGCTGCGACCCGGGTGTCCGCCGCATCCTGGACGATGCGGCGGCCGAGAAAGACGGCGCGGGCGAGCCCGCGCGCGACCAGGAGGCAGGAGACGGATCGGCTGACCCTCGGTCTGGCCGTCGCCGCCGTGGCGATGGTCGCGACCCTCGCGCCAGCGGAGCCCGGGGCCATTCCCGACCTTCCAGGTATGCGTCGACGCCGTGGTTCACGCGACGCACGCGTACGACCCGGAAGCCAACGTCGAGACGTGCAACGCGCGTGAGTGCGCCGGGTCGGTGCGGTGGGTCGGTGGCCGGGTCGGCGGGCTGCAGGCTTCGGGATCGGGATCTACGAGCCTGGGGTTGGCGCGCCGAATTCGACTACGCAGCACATGGCAATGTCGAGTCGCCGAACTGGCTGCGGATGTCAATGAACTCCGATTCGCAGGCGTCGAATGCATCCACGATGATGGGATCGAACTGCGTACCTCGTCCTTCGCGAATCATGGAGCACGCGATCGTGTGCGTGAATGCTTCCTTGTACACACGCTTCGAGCTGAGCGCATCGTACACGTCAGCGCACGCCACGATCCGGCCGCAGAGCGGGATCGCCTCGGCCTCGAGTCCCTGTGGGTAGCCTCTGCCGTCGTACCGCTCGTGATGCGTCAGAGCGATATCCCGCGCCATCCGGAGAAAGATGGCGTTCGGGTAGCGATGCACCGCCGCATCGAGGGTGCGTGCGCCGTGCGTAGTGTGCGTCTTCATGATCTCGAATTCGTCCGCACTGAGACTGCCAGGCTTGAGAAGCACGCAGTCAGGGATGGCGACCTTCCCGATGTCATGGAGCGGGCTCGTCTGGTAGATGAGACGGATGTACCGCTCATCGACCTCATCCCCCGCGGCTCGCGTTTCCTGCAGCCGTCGAGCCAGGGCTCGACAATAACTGCGCACTCGCTCAAGATGCGCCCCAGTCTCCGGGTCTCTGGACTCGGCCAGTCGAGCGAGAGTGAAGATCGTCAGCTCAGCCGATTGCAGCGTGAGAATGCGTTGCCCGGCGAGCAACCGAACGAGGATTTCGTGGGGGTTGAATGGCTTTGTGACGAAGTCATCCGCTCCGGCGTTCAGGCCGTCCAGTACGTCCTGGGCCTGATCATGGGCGGTGAGCATGATGAAGTAGATGTACCGCTCGAAGTCGCTGCGGACGGCATGACAGAGTTCAATGCCGTTGAGTCCGGGCATTTCCCAGTCGGAGACGACGAGCTGGCACTCAGTGGTCCGCAGTATGTCGAGCGCCCGATGCCCGTCCGAGGCGACAGTGACGTCATAGCCGGCACCCTCCAGCGTGCCCACCAGCAGCGTTCGTGTCACCACTTCGTCATCGACTACCAGCACGTGCATCATCCGGCTCCCTATGATCCTCAGTGGCGAAGGGTGGTCGCGCGCGAACCTCGGCGACAAGAGCCAGGCATCGCTCCAGTTCCGCACGCATCGCTGCCAGCACCGGTACGCATGAGTCGAGCTCATCGCGACCGGCGAGATCCTCCATCTTTGCCGCCAGGTCGTGTGCCCGAGAGGCCGAAACCACGCTGGCCGCTCCCTTGAGGGCATGGGCCGCCTCCCGGACCTGTACGGCGACGTGCTCCGAGAGACCGGTCTGCAGTCGCTGCAGATAGCCCGGTGCTTCGCTTGCGAAGCTCTCCAGGGTCAGTGAGAGCAGGTAATGCTTTCCCATGCAACGCGCAAGAGCGGCATCGACATCAATCGGCGGTGTTGCCTCGTCCCCGTCATGATGGTCGATCGACTCGCCGTAGGGCGGAGATGATTTCGTCCATCGCGCCGCAGTTTCGAGCAGTTGTTTGGCGGTCACCGGCTTGGACAGATAATCGTCCATCCCCGATGCAAGACACTGTTCACGATCACCCTTCACTGCCTTGGCTGTGAGCGCGATGATCGGAACGTGGGCGCCTCCGGCTGACTCGGATTCGAGGCTACGGATCGCAGCGGTGGCCGCGAAACCGTCCATGCTCGGCATGTGGCAGTCCATCAGAATCAGGTCGCAGCTTCGTGACTGATAGGCAGCGACCGCCTGCTCGCCGTCGCCGGCGAGTTCACATTCGCATCCGGCGGCCGTCAGGACCTCGCTTACGAAAAGTCTGTTGGTGGGGTTGTCCTCGGCGATCAGGACGCGCAGGCCGTTCATAGCGCCGGTAGCCGGCGGCACGGATTGCGGCGCCCGGCTCTCCCGCGGATGTTCAGCGCAAAACGTGTCGAGCAATGCGTCGAGGAGCTCCGAGGCGCTGGGCGGCTTGCGGAGGCAGCGATGGACCACCCGAGCGTGCCCAAACTCGTTGCAGTCCGAGGTTGTTGGAACCAGCACGAACGTCGGGATCGGCAAGGTGCGCTTTTCTTCAACGAGCCGTCGCGCCAGCCGAGCGCCCTCCCCGTCCACAACCGGCAGATCGAAGATCACCAGATCGAACGGAGGCGATGCGGGATCTGCATCAGCGATGCACGCGTAGGCGTCCGCGGATGGGAAAATCAAGTCCGGGTGAATATCCCAACTTGCGAACGTCTCGACCAGCGCCTGCCCGCTCGACTCGTTGTCAGTGACGATCACCACGCGAAGTCCCTTGAGGTCCTCCGGCGCGCGAAGCGGATCGACGGCACCGGCGGCGCATTTCTCGAGTCGAACCGTGAACCAGAACGTGGAGCCCTGGCCTTCCTCACTCTCCACTCCAATCTCGCCGCCCATCGCCTGAACGAGTCTCGTGCAGATCGACAGTCCAAGCCCCGTTCCGCCATGTCGGCGCGTGCTGGACTGATCCACCTGGGAGAAGGCCTCGAACACCTGTCCGAGCCGATCGGCACTGATTCCGACCCCCGAATCGGTGACCGAGCAGCGGACCATGAGCGAGGCACTGTCCTGCCAGTCCAGTGCGGCTCGCAGGACGACCTGACCGGACTCGGTGAACTTGACCGCGTTGCTGAGCAGGTTCGTGATCACCTGCCGCAGGCGTACAGGGTCACCCACGACGCGGCGGCGGATCAGCGGATCGATCGTGTAGTTCAACTCCAGGTTCTGCTCGTGGGCACGATGAGCGAGCAGGGCGACACTGTCGTCGATGCAGTGGTGCAGGGCAAACTCATCGGCGATCAGTTCAAGCCGATCCGCCTCGATCTTCGAGAGGTCAAGGATGTCGTTGATGAGCGAGAGGAGCGCATCGGCGCTGTGGTGGCAAGCATCCACGAAGCGCCTCTGGCGATCCGACAGGGGTGTGGTCCGGAGGAGTTCGGTCATCCCGACGACACCATTCAGCGGCGTGCGCAATTCGTGACTCATGACCGCGAGAAACTCACTCTTCGCGTCATTGGCCCGTTCCGCGACTTGAGTCGTCTGCCGCAGGGCGGCACCGGCCTCCTCCAGCGCGGTTGCGTAGCGGCGCAGCGCCCGGTGGGCGACCGCGCCCATCAATGTCATCATGGCAAGACAGGCAACGAACATGATCACGATCGTGCGCCATTGGGCGGCCGCTGGAGCCTGGACGACCTTCAGGGAGCGGTACGCGACCGCAGTCCAGCGGGGTGTGGGAATGGCTGTGGAACTGATCAGGTATTCTTCTCCGTCCTCAAGGGTTGCGACGTGCGTACCGCTTGTCGCTGAGCCCGCGATGGCCGTAATCGACCGCAGGCGCGTCTGAACGCCGGCTCCGGTGCTCGCCCCGGCCAATTGCTGGTGTTGATCAATGATGATAATCGCCAGCCCCGTTGCCTCTCCCAGCGCGAGCGAGAAGATGCGCGCCTGCAGATCGTCCACGGAGTACTGGGCGACAAGAAACGCAGTGGTCGTGTCGTCTGTACTGCGGACCGGCGCAGCGATGGAGACCACCATGGGCTGCCCCAACGCGGCTCTTCGATAGACCTCTGAAACATAGACCTGGTTGGTCTGCGAAACTCCCCGGTACCAATCGCGATGCGAAAAGTCGACGCCAATGACGGTTGGATCGTGAGGATAGTCGAATCGCTCGATGCCGCTCAGATCGGTGATGAATGCGCGGGAGATCCTCGGGTTCGAGTGCACCAGCGATCGAAGGTGCGATGCGACGTTGTCGCCGTGTTGCGCCCGAATGGCATCCGACAAGGCCGGCAGCCCAGCCACCCGATCGATCGAGGCACTCAATGAGCCCAGGTCATCCTCGACGAAGTGCGCCAGCAGTCGACTGACGAGCTCGTTCTCCTGCCTTGTTCGCGCCTCCAGTTGACGTTGGGCTGGAAGCATGATGGATACGACCAGCAGGCTCGCGGGGATCGCCAGAATCACGAGCAGCATCACATGAAGTCTCCAGCCGGAGCGGAGAATCCATGGCCGGGAGACATCGATTGGAGAGAGTGTATTGAGCTTCATGGCTGGGTCCATCCGCCAATGTGCGGAACGGCTATGCGGCGGCGCGATCCTGGGTGGAGGCCGTGCGGTTCAGCGTATCGACCAGAGTTGAGCAGCGCGTGGGAACACGAACGGGGATGATCTGCCTTCCGCCGAACGCGGGCGCGGATACGGTCTCGGGCTTCGGAGTGAGAACAATCGCGGGCAGCTTCGAAACGGATGCCTTCAACTCCGCGGCGCAGAGAAGATGGTTCAAATGCGTGGCGACCGCTGCGTCCGGCATGTTCACGACGGCGATGGTCGGGGAATGGTCGCTCGGCGGGCACACCTGACGGAGGAAGAGACGGAACCCGTCAAGCTCAGAGCTCTCGCTGATGTACAACGGAACAACCTCCGCCTGCAGCGATCCTCGTAGCACGTCACGCTGATCCGGCACGGTTGTGGTATCCGCATGTGCCAGCATCGCCAGTCGCAGCGACATGGTTTGCTCTCGGGTCCGGTCTTCGATCTCATCGATGACGTGTGTGGGAACCTCCAACAGGCGACAGTGTTCGTCCGTCGGATACAGCGCATCGTTTCCGGAGGACCCGAGCAGGAGAGCGTGCGCGAGGCGATTCGCCAGCGATAGGGTTGCGATCGCCTCAACACGACGGGGTGCGATGTGCCGGGCGTTGCCGAGGGAGAGATGGTGAAACACGACCGGATCGATCAGCTCCTTCGGGAATCCCCACTGGTGCAGGAGCCGATCCATGCAGTCTGCGTGATTGACCATCAGCAGTCTGGTCTCAACCTGTTCCAGCGGCAGAGAGAGCCTGTCGGCGGTCTCGATCACCTTTGCGTATTCTTCAGGGAACGTAGAGGCCAGCATGACGCGCCCGACGTCGTGCATCAGCCCCATTGTGAACGCCACGTCATCCGTTTCACCATCGCGGTGTCGGGAGATTTGGGCGGCGATCAGCCCGCATGCCAGCGAGTGCTCCCAGTACTGGGCGGCATCGATAGCCTGACCCTCGAACGCACTGGACAGCGATTCCACAACACCGATGTTCAGGACGGCCTGGCGGATCTGCGAGAGCCCGATGCGCGTCACAGCCTTCTCAATGGACTCGACGGGAGCACCACGTGTATACACCGCTGAGTTCGCAAGCTTGAGGATGCGCAGAGCGACGCCTTGATCCTGCTTGACAGTCTTGACGATCTGCTCCATCGAGCTGCGATCGCTTTGTGTGAGTTGGAGCAGCTTGGAGACGACAGGCGAGAAGGACTTCAACTCGGCGGCCGCCGCGATCCGATCGAGGACATCTGATCTGCGGAGGATCGACCTGGCGTTCTTGAGCTCTTCGCGCGGGTTTGGGATGGGGTCTGACCCAACCGGCGGCACCGCCTGCTGTGCCCCGTCCACTTCCTGTTCGGCCGCCACCGGACCTTGATCTGCGAGACAGTCGTTGACTCGGCGCACGAGTTCAGACATCGAGAACTGCGATTTCAGGAGATAGTGCCGCACACCCAGGCGACGAGCATCGAGGACGCACCCGCGCTCGGCGACCGAGGTGAGCAGAATGACCTCGCTGTCAATACCTCTCCTCCGCACCGTCCGAAGAACATCGATCCCGTTCATTCCCGGCATCGACACATCGAGGAGCATGAGCGCGGGGCGGTGGGCATCGAGTGCCTCGAGCGCCTCCCGGCCGTTCGAAGCACAGATGACTTCGAAGCCGTCGGCGCGCAGGGCCGCCGCAATCGGTTCGCGGAAGACTGCCATGTCGTCGACGACAAGGATTTGTGCCATGGTCCACCCCGGGGTAGGCGTTCACAGGAAGCCCCTCTCGTAACCAATGATCGGACCTTGCCCGCGGCGGATGAATCGAAAGTGCTTATCACTTCATAATCGCCGCGGAGACAGCAGCGAGGGGGTATGTCACCGGGTCCGTCATGCGTGACGTTTGTGGGGAAGGCGGACGATGCCGCCGCGCGTACCTGACCGCGGACGGCCTCGCGCGCGGCGATCACCACGGGCAATCAATGGCCAACAGGCAATCAATCCTGCGGACACTGTCCCCATGAAGATGAGGAGAATTACCAAGTCCGGGAAGGCCACGACGCCGCTGGCATCGAGGTCGGCGGGTCCGCCGATGCCGCCCCAGTCGACAAGAATCGCGATGAGGTCGCCCACGCCGATCAGGCCGTCACCGTCGATGTCGGCCGCGCGCATCAGTCCGGCACCGTCGTGCTCGACCGGGTGTCTGAGGTCGCCGCTTCCGTCCTGGCGTGACGGTTTGCTGATTTGCGGGAACGTGATTGACACGGCATCCGGCGGGCCGATCATGGGACCCATGACGCAACACCTCGTTTCGCGTACGGCCGCCGGGCTGCTCCTGCTCCTCGTCGGCGCTCCGGTTGTTCCGGCCTCGGCGACCTGGTCGATCGCCGCCGCCGACCGCGATTCGCGCGAGGTCGCGGTCGGGACGATCACCTGCCTGAACAACTTCGACCTGCTCGCGCTCGTGACGGTCGTCGCGGTCGAGAAGGGCGCAGGCGCCGTGCAGTCGGCGGGCGACTTCGACGGGGTCCGGCGCCCGGTCATCTTCGAAGAGCTGCTCGACGGCACGCCGCCGGAGGAGATCCTCGAGATCCTGTCGGGCATCGCCGGTCACGACAACCGCCAGTACGGGATCGCGGACACGCAGCACCGCGCGGTCTCGTTCTCCGGCCCGAGCAACGGCGCCTGGGCGGGCGGTCGCACCTTCGTGATCGGCAGCACGATCTACGCGATCCAGGGCAACGTGCTCGCCGGCCAGTGCGTCATCGACGCGATCGAGTTCGCGATCGAAGCGGTTCGCACGGCCGGCGGCGACATCCCGGAGCAGCTCATGGCCGGCATGGAGGCGGCGGCGGAGGCCGGCGGCGACGGGCGCTGCTCCTGCGACGCGTCCGATCCCGAGATGTGCGGGTGCCCCGTCGAGACCTTCGACAAGTCCGGCCACATCGGCGGCATGGTCGTCGCCCGCGTCGGTGACACCGACGACGACGACTGCGACGTCGACGGCTGCGCCGACGGCGACTACTTCATGCGACTCAACGTCGCGTTCCAGCCCAACGAGGCCCCGGATCCCGCGGTGCAGCTCCGCGAGCAGTTCGACGGGTGGCGGGCGAAGCACGTCGGCCGCCCCGACGCCGTGCACTCGGCCGTCGCGTACGATCCGCCGTTCGTCGCGCCGAACGGCGTGTCCACGATGACGCTGACGGTGTACCTGCGCGACTGGAACGACGCCGCGGCGACCGCCGGCATCGATGCGCTCACCGTGCAGCACGCCCCGGGCAGCGCCGGCCTCGCGACCATCGGCCCCGTGACCGACAACGGTGACGGCTCCTTCGATGTCGAGCTGACGGCGGGCAACGCCGCCGGCGTCGATCGGTTCACCATCGTGGCCGACGACGGCCTCCGGCCCGTGACGCTGACGCCGGAGCCGCAGCTCATTCACTACGAGCTCGGCGACGCGGACGGCAACGGTGTGGTGGACTACGCCGACGTCATCCTGCTCCTGACGTCGTGGGGCCCCTGCCCCGACGGGCCCGCCGCCTGCCCCGCCGACATCGACGGCAGCGGCGGCGTCGACGGCGACGACGTGATGCTCGTCCTCGGCGGGTGGAGCACGCGCGGCGCCTGCTGCTTCGACGACGGCGCGTGCGCCGTGCTCGGCCCATTCCGGTGCGTCCTCGACGGGGGCGCGTTCCTCGGCGAGGGCACGTCCTGCGCGGACGCGTGCCCGCTCGGGGCGTGCTGCCTGCCGGAGGAGCGGTGCAGCCTTGTGCCGGAGGCGCGGTGCGCCGCGATGGGCGGCTGGTTCCAGGGCGTCGACACGGCGTGCGACGGCGTCCTCTGCCGCAACGACGACTGCGCCGGCGCCGTGCGTGTGAACGAGGGCGTGTTCCCGTTCTCGACGATCGAGGCGACGAGCGACGGTCCGACGTCGCTGCCGGCGGAGTGCGACGAGGGCAACGGCGTACGCTTCCTCAAGGACGTGTGGTTCCACTACACGGCAACGTGCGACGGCACGGCGACCGCGAGCGTGTGCGACGCCGACTTCGACACGAACCTCGCAATCCACGACGACACGGCGTGCCCGGGCGTCCTCTTCGCGTGCAGCGACGACGCCTGCGGCGAGAACGGCACGCGGTCGTCGGTGTCGTTCCCGGTGACGGCGGGCACGAGCTACCGCGTACGGATCGGAGGAAGGTCCGCGACCGGCGAGGGGACGCTGGTGATTGACTGCGCGCCTTGAGGCCCCTGAAGCGCACAGTCGGGATTCACGTATGCCGGTGCATCCATGAATCGCCGGCGCGCCTGTGCGGACGCGCCGCGTCGCTGGTAACCTGAGCGCGAGTCACCAAGTCACGAGGCGAAACGGAGCGCACACGATGGACACCCCCCGCCACCCCGCCGGCCCCTACACTCCCGAGCCCGACTGCGACGACGCGCGGTGCGACGAGCTGATGGCGGAGCTCGCCGCCCTGCCGGGCCGCGTGCGCGAGGCCGTCGCGGGGCTCGACGACGCGCAGCTCGACACGCCGTACCGTCCCGATGCCTGGACGATCCGGCAGATCGTCCACCATCTCGCGGACAGTCACATGCACGCCCTGATCCGCTGCAAGTGGGCGCTTACCGAGGATCACCCGACCATCAAGCCGTACGACCAGACCACGTGGGCCGAGCTGGCCGACACGCGGGAGGGCGACGTCGCGCCCTCGCTCGCCGTGCTGGACGGAGTGCACGCGCGGTGGCTGCGTCTGCTCCGGTCACTCGACCGCGAGCAACGAGCGCGCACGTTCCACCACCCCGAGACCGACGCGTCGGTGTCAATCACCGACCAGCTGTCCCTCTACGCGTGGCACGGACGGCACCACCTGGCGCAGGTCGTCGCGGTCCGCCGCCGCGAGGGGTGGACCGCGGAATCCGCGCGCGGGACGCCGGCCTGATGGGCTAGCCCGCATTATGCATGAAGCGAGCCGGTGGGTCCTGGGATGCACAGCCAATCCCGGAATGAAACGGTGATTCCCCGCCCGTCCACGAACGTGCGATGCGCAACCGGCGCGACGAACCGGCGCGACAAGCCGATCGCGTGGTCGCTCGGGCGAGGCGCCGACGTGTTGAGCACCACATCAAGCCTCGAACGTGCGACTACGCGTTCGGATCGTCCGCCGGACGGTTCGCTTCAGACGGTTCGCTTCAGACGGTTCGCTTCATGCATAATGCGGGCTACTCGTCTTCGGCCGCGCTCTCGCCGTCGTCGATGTCCGCACCCTCCACCAGCGACCACTTGCCGTCGACCTTCTGGAAGCGCGGCTCGCGGTGCAGCGACACGCCGACGGTGTTTGCGAAGTTGCGGCTGTTGCTCACGTAGCCCGCCTCGAGGACGGCGTCGGCGCACTCGCGCGTGGTCAGCGCCTTGTCCTCGAGCACGCGGGTGAGGACGACCTTCAGCGGCGCCTCGTTGATGCCGCGGACGCCGCTGCTGCGCCTCGGACGCATCGCGCCGCGGGCCCCCGCGTTCTCGGCCGCGCCGATCGGACCCAGGGCCGCCAGCTCGGCGTCGATCTTCGCGATGCGCTCCTGGAGATCCTGCTTCTGCTGCTGGAGATCATTCACGCGCCGCTTCAACTCGTGATGCAACTCCGTCAGGCTGAGCTGCCCGACGGAAAGGTCATTTGCCGCGCGGGCGCGGCGGAGCTGTCGTAGTTCTGCCATTGCGGCTCCTCTCGAACCCCCACGAAACGGGCGTCCACGAAACGGGCACTTGGTGCGAACGCACCGCGCACGGCATGATGACAGGCCGAGCGGGGCTTATAGCGGATCCCGGAGAGACAGTCGATCTTAGCGTCTCCGAACGCACTTGCAACCTCAATTGCACCTGTAGCGTAGCCGAACCGCCGGATCATGGTTCCATCGGACAGAACCTAGCCGTACTCGGGCCGCGGAAGGTGGCGATCGCGGTCGTAGCGGCCGCAATCAGGCCCCGCATCGATGCCCGCCATATGGTCGGCATGGTCGAGGGCATCGTACGCGGCCGAAGGCTGCCCGACGAGCGTCAGGTCCACGTGCCATGCGTCCCCCGGCGCCATCGGAACGTCCCGCCGCTCGGAATGGAGCGCTTCCTCGTACAGCAGCTCGTAGAGCTGGCGATCGCTCAGGTGATCGGTGAAGCTGAGGTACACGCGCATCCGCGCCAGCTCGTGGATCAGCTCCCAGAGCTTCGTGGTGAGCGCGGCGTCGTCCAGCTCGGCCGGATCCGGCACCTCGAACCCGACGGCGCGCAACTGCTCGAGGTCCGTCGTGAACGGCGCTTCCTCGTGATCGTAGACGAGCTCCCAGTACCCGCGTCCGAGCGCGACGCCTTCGGCGCCCGCCTCGTGCATGAGCTCGGTGATCCGCCTTTCGCGCGCCCGCGCCTTGCGGCCGCCGGGATCGTGGTAGTACGTCGGACGCCGCGCTGCGTCGCCGTTCGCGCCGAATGGAATGTTGCACTTCATGACGCCCGTATACCGCGCGAATCGGCGCTCCCCGCCGGCGCGGGTGAAATCACTCCGGCCGCGCGATCCGCAGGTGCTGATCCACCGTGACGCCGGTCCGCTCCTCCCGCGTGCCGTCGGGCCAGTTCACCAGAACGTCCACCGGAGCCGCGCTCGCGCCGAGCCCGAAATGCGCGTACGGCGCCGACGCCGAGAGGTAGCCGGTGCCGCTGGCGATCCACCGGCGCTGCACGTCGCCCCCGCGCGAAACCTGCACGCGGCAGCCCCAGGCGATCCCCCGCGGCTCGACGATCAGCCAGTGCCCGGCCGCCCCGTCGTTGCGGAGCACGCGGACCGGCAGGTTCAGCCCGGCGGTCACGACGTCGATGTCGCCGTCGCCGTCGAGGTCACCGAACGCGGCCGTGCGCTCGCAGCGGGCGTCATCGAGCCACGGCCCGGCCTCGTCGGCGTACACGCGGGCGAAGCGGTCCGCCTCCCGGCGCAGGAGCAGCGGCGGCTGCGCGAAGTCGGAGATCATCGTCGCCGCCGTCGCGCCCGGGTACACGTGACCGTTGAAGACGAGCAGGTCCTCGCGCCCGTCCTGGTCGAGATCGTGGAAGGCGCACGCCCAACCGAGGAAGCGCATGCCACTCATGCCGACGCCGAAGCGGCGCGAGCCGTCGTCGTGGAAGCCGTTCGGACGACCGAGGTGGAGCGTGTTCGGCTCCCCGGCGAAGTTCGTCGTGAAGAGATCCGGCCGCCCGTCGCCGTCAACGTCGGCGACGGCGATGCCCATCGTCGCGCGGCTCGAGCCGTCGCCGCTCGCCGCGATGCCGCTCGCGACGCCGACCTCCTCGAAGCGGAGCGCGCCGCCCGGCGCCCCCGGGGCCCCCCCGGGGCCCCCCCCCCCCCCCGCCCCCCCGCCCCCGCCCGCCCCCCCCGGGGGGGCGGCGGGTGGGGGGGGCAGAGCGGGG
>CAZXBB010000376.1:0-9271 GCA_964638815.1 uncultured Isosphaeraceae bacterium | reverse complement strand
CTCGCGCTCGCGCCCGCGCCCGCGCCCGCGACCGCGCCCGCGATCGCGCCCGCGTCCGCGAACGCGCCCGCGCCCGCGCCCGCCTCCGCGTCCGCGTCCGCGCCCGCCGCCGTGTGACGCCGCGCCCGCTTCGCGGTCTTGCCCAAAGGGGGGCGTTGGCTCGCAGCGGCAGTTCATCGTGGCGTCATGCTAGGGCATGGAAATGGTTAGCTTCCCCGGCTTCGCCCCCCATGACAAGCCCAGCGCGGGACGCGGGGGGCATGGGTGCCGCTGCGATGGTGCACGCGGCGCTTTCAGGAGTGCTTGTGACGTTGAGGATCTATTCGGACGTTCTCGTGATGCAGTCGGAGGTCCGTGCGCACTGTGAGGCGATCGGCCAGTACGATCGGGACCTGGCATCTCAGCTTCGGCGGTCGGCGCAGTCGGTGGCGCTGAACATGGCCGAGGGCATGGCGGCGCGGGACGGCAACCGGCGAAAGGCGTACGACACGGCGCTGCGCGAGGCGCGGGAGTGCCTCGCGGCAGTGGACGTCGCGCAGCGCTGGGGGTACGTCGGCGAGAGCGCGGTCGCGGTGGATCACAGGGACAAGATCGTGGCGACGCTGATGCGACTCACGATGCGGCGGCGGTGACAGGCGAGCTGTGCGTGTGCCCCTGCCTTGCGCATTGAGGCCAGGGCAGGCACGACGTGAGGCCGCGGCATCACGCGGTCGCGGGCACGGCGAGCACTGTCAGGCTGGCCACCCTGCCCGGGCTCGCGCTGGTGCCGCCCACGCTCAGCGTTCCGTCCACGATGAGCTCGGCCCGGCGTCCCTCGTCCGTTCCCCCGACCGTGATCTCCGCGACGGCGCCCGCCTCCTGGGCCATGGTCATGAGACCCGTCACGTACGCGAGCGCGCCGTCCAGCACTTCGAGCGCACCGTGCGTGCTCGCGCGCCGCGCGATCTGGAGCCACGAGTCGAACCGTTGCGCTCGACCAGCAGGCGGCTGGGCACCGGCTCGCCGTCGTAGCGTCCGGCGCCGCGCAGGACGATCGTGCCGTCGCCGCCGGCGTTCTGACCGATGAGCACGTCGTCGCCGAACCGCACCATCGCGCCGTTCTCGACCTCGACGCGGCCGGTGCCCCGGTCGCCGACGATGAGGTCGTGCCCGAGCGCGACGTTGAAGAGGCTCGCCGGGTCGCCGTTCGCACCGAGCCCGTCGAGGTACACGTTGCCGGACGTGCCGGCGGCGGCGCCCACGATGCACGCATTGTCGCACCGGATCTCCGCGCCGCCGAAGGCGTCGAACGTCACCGGCTCCGGCTGCCCGAATGCGAATGAGCCGCCGTGCCGCCAGCGCCCGGCGCTGCCGAGGAGCACGGTCACGCCGGGGCCGGGCACCACCTGCCCGCCGCCCGATGCCTGCACGAGCCCGAACATGAAGAGGTCGCCGTTCAGCTCGAAGCGGCCGCCGGACGTCACGTCGATCAGATCGGGGGAGGACATGGTGCTGCCGTCGCCCGTGCCGGTCGTGAACACCGCGGAGTCGCTCACGCGGATCGTGCCGATCGCGCCGGCGCCGGCGCCGATGTCGAAGTCATGGTCGCCCTCGATCGTGAACAGCGTGGCCCGGGCTGGATGATCCCGTTCCCCGAGCTGCTCGCGCAATGCGCTCCGGCCCCGGCCGCACCGCGGAGGGGACAAGAATCCTGCGAAGGCGGCGATGTCACGATCTCCCCGGCCCCCCGGCCAGCCCAGCGCCCGGCGCCCCCGGCGCCCCGGCGCCCCCTCGTCGGCTCCACGGACGGCGGCCGCCGTGGGCGGGGGCCGCACCTTCGTTCGTCGTCAGCAGCACGGGGGGCCAACCCTCCCCGGATTCGCATAGGAACCCGAACCGACGATCTCGCTTCTCCTTTCGGTGGGCCATCGACCGTCAATCACGAGGAGATACGCGATGCATCGATTCCTCCCCTCCGTTCCGCTCCGCCCGCGCGGGCTCGCCGCGTCGCTCGTCGCCTTCCTCGCCGTCCTCGCCGTCGCGTCCGCCTCTCCCGCGGACGTGGTCGACACGCTGTGGATCGACCCGGACAACTTCCAGTACCGCGTCATCCACATGCCGGACCTCGACCAGCGGCGTCTCGTCACAGAGAGCATCCCGGGGCTGCCGAACAACGGCGCGATGTACTGCGCGCCGGCGTCCGCGATGAACGTGCTCGCCTACATCGCCAACCACGGTTTCCCGACCGTGCCGCCGGAGCAGCATTACTGGAGCGATCCCGACACCTACAACGTCGCCACCGGCAGCATGCTCATCTTCGGACTCCTGATGAACACGTCGCCCACCGGCGGCACGGGATGGGACGGCGTGGAGAACGGCCTCCAGGCGCTGCTTCCGCTCGACAAGTTCACCTACAAGATGTACATCGCGGACAACACGTACACGCCCCGGTTCAAGGAGATGGCCCAGACCGCGTTCAACGGCAGCCTGATCCAGCTCTGTCACGGCTGGTACGTCGAGACGGCGGATGACGGCGGCACGCCTGTCATCACGCGCAACGGCGGACACTGTCTCACGATGACCCGGGCCTACGCCGGCTTCTTCAGCGACTCGCTCTACGTGCGGGACCCGGCGGACGACCCCGCGAACACCTCGCAGTCGCCGTTCGTCGAGCGCATCTACGAGGTCGAGAATCGCTCCGTCGTCGCCGACGGGATCTCGCGCACGATGAGCAACCTCCAGGTCACGCCGGGCGTCTGGTCGAACCGCTACCTCGACGGCTTCTGCGCGATCCGACCGAAGGCCGGCTACACGTTCACCGACATCGGGATCATCTACTTCGCCGCGTACGACTACTTCGGCGACCCGGGGCCGGTCGAGATCACGATCGAGGCCCTGGGCGAGGTGACGGACATCTTCATCGGCCCGGACGACAACAACCTCTATTACATCGGCCGCGCCGGCAGCAACTACCGCCTCTACTGCGCGAACCTCCAGACGCGGGAGTCGGTCGACGTCGGCCTCGCTCCCGTCTCGATCGCTCCGTGCCTGACCGTCGGCCGCCGCCGCGGGATCTACCACGTGTCCGGGCGCACGCTCACGCAGGTGGACCTCGAGGATCCCGTGAAGTCGTCCCGGGTCACCATGCCGCTGACCGCCGACGCCGCCACCTACAACGACAACTCGGACGAGGTCGCAATCATCGATCTCAGCGCTCGTCTCTTCATGGTCTATCCCTACTACCTCGGCACGCCGACCACGTACACGCTTCCCGGTGGACAGGTCATCCCGCCGGGCACGCCGCGGGCGCTCGCCTGGGACCCCGTGCGCGACTCGTACTGGCTCACGCTGGACACCTCGGACGACGTCTTCCAGCTCAAGCGCGTCGGCCCCAACTGGCAGGTGACGAGACTGAGCCACGAGGCGATCACGCGACCGACGAGCGTCGACGTGGATGACACGGGCCATGTGTTCGTCGTCGCCGACTGCCTGCTCGAGTTCGAGGAGATCGACGGGGTGTGGACGCTGGTCGAGGACTCACCTTTCTCGAAGCGACCTTCGGGGCCCGTGGCCCGCGTCACGAAGTGTCGGACGAACTACGACCCCCTGCTGCATGACGGCACGCGCTGGCGGAACGTCCTGCCGACCTCGTTCGCGCCCGCGCAGCCCGACTGCGCGGCCGATCTCAACCTCTCCGGCGCCGTCGAGTTCGGGGACATCCTCGAAGTGATCACGAGCTGGGGCCCCTGCCCGCCCGACGACTACTGCGCCGAGGACCTCGACTTCAGCGGCGCGGTGGACTTCGGCGACCTCATCGCCGTCATCACGGCCTGGGGGGTCTGCCCGTAACCTCGTCCGGACGGTCCGCGTCCCTCAGCCGGCCGAATCCCCCCGCCGCACCGTGATCACGCGATCCACGCCGTCCACCGGCACCGTCTGCCGCGTCCCGTCCGGCCACACGACCTCGAGCCGATCGACCTTCGCCTGGTCGCCCAGACCGAACGTCACCGGCAGCTCGCACTGCGAGAGATAGCTCTTCGTCGGCATCACCATGCGCCGCTGGGTCACGCCGCCGGACTCGCACTCGACCCACGCGCCGATCGCGTCCGCGTTGGGCGCTGCGCCCTCGAGCCGCACGCGCAGCCAGTGGTGACCGAGCTTCTGGTCGTTGCGGAGGAGCAGCGGGCGCGCGCCCGACTGGGTGATGACCACGTCGAGATCGCCGTCGCCGTCGATGTCCGCGTACGCGGCGCCGCGTCCGACGATCGGCGTCGCGAGGGCGCCCACCGCGTCCGGCGGCATCTCGGCGTAGGTCACCCGCGCATCGGGACCGGCGTTCCAGAAGAGCTGCGACGGCTGCCGGTAGTGCTGGCTCGGCTGGACCTGGCTGATCTCCTCCTCGAGGTGGCCGTTCGTCTGGAACAGGTCGAGCCGCCCGTCGAGATCGCAGTCGAAGAAGAAGAGACCGAACGACAGGGCGATCCGGCTCGGCGAGCCGATGCCCTCGATGGCCGCCTCGTCCGCGAACTGCGGCGACCCGGCCTGCCGGACGTAGAACGAGGTCATCTCGTTCGCGAAGTTGCCGATGCCGACGGCGAGGTCGCGGTCGTTGCGGAAGTGCGCCGCGTCCACGCCCATCGCGCCGGTTGCGCGGCCCATGCTGTCGTAGGCGACCCCGGCAAGCGTGCCGATCTCCTCGAACGTGCCGTCGCCGCGATTGCGAAACAGGAAGTTCTGCGTCGTGTCGTTGGCGACCAGGACGTCGAGCGCTCCGTCCGCGTCGTGATCGAGGAAGACCAGCGCGAGCCCCTTGCCGACCGGCGTTCCCGTGGCGGGGTTGTCCACGTGAAGACCGGCGGATTCGCTCACGTCGGTGAACCGCCCGTCGCCCTCGTTGCGGTACAGCGAGCAGTGCGTTCCGCGGTAGCTCGTCGGCGGCCCGTACGCGCGGTCGGTGCCGTTCAGCGTGTAGTTCAGCGCGATGTCGATCTCGCGCGACCACTCGACGTAGTTGCACACCCAGAGGTCGAGGTCGCCGTCGCCGTCGGCGTCGAAGAACCCGGTGCTCGTGCTCCACTCGTCGTCAGGACCCGCAACGCCGGCGGCGGCGGTCACGTCGGTGAAGCGCCCGTCGTCGTTGCGGAGGAGGCGGTTCGACCCGACCGCCGTGAGGTACACGTCAGGGTCGCCGTCGCCGTCGTAGTCGCCGCACGCGACACCGGTGGCGTACATGGAGACGTCGAGCCCCGCCGCGACGGTCACGTCGTCGAAACGGCCCGTGCCGTCATTGCGAAAGAGCTTCGACGTCGGCGCGCGCGGGGGCGCGGGATCCCACGGCCACGAGGTCCCGTTCGCGAGCAGCAGGTCCTGGTCGCCGTCACCGTCGTAGTCGAGGAACGCGACGCCGCCGCCCATCGTCTCCGGGAGCAGCTTCGCGCCGACCGCGCCGCTCTCGTGCACGAAGCCGATGCCGGCGTCGGTCGTGATGTCGGTGAACGCGACGCGAGGGAGCACCGCCGCCGGCGACTCGAGCCCGAGCATCGCGCCGGGGTCCTTCTCGATGATGGGCGGCTCGGTCCCGGACGGGCGATTGACCCACCAGACGACGCTGGCGACCACGATGGCCACGACGGCGATCGCGGCGAGCGACCAGCGGAAGGCGATGCCAATCAGGCGATCGTCGGCGGCGACCAGTTCCTCCTCTTCGAGATGGGGCGGGACCGGCGGCCGCTCGCTCATCTGCCCGGCCTCCGCGGATCGCGTGACGACAGCTCGCCGGCGGGCTCCGGCCTGAGCTCGTAGATGACGACCGCCTCGGACGCCTTGTTGGCGGCCGGGTACTTGAGCCGGGCCTGCGCGAACGCGTGATCCCGCGCGTTGTCGTCGGGCTTGTACTTCGCGTGCTCGCGAGCGTGGTGCGCGGCCTGGTCGGTCTCGCCGAGATCCGCGTACACGCGGCTCAGACCGTAGTGGCCCGAGAGATTCTCCGGGTCGTAGTCGAGGGCCTGCTGGTACACGGTTTCCGCCTCCCGCAGAAGCTGGTCACGTTCGGCCACGCGCCCCGGTCCGCGTCTCTGCTTCGCCGCAAGGTACAGCGTGCCGGCGAGCTCGTTGAGGAGATTGTAGTCCTTGCTGAAGTCGAAGCCGCGCCCGACGGCCTGCTCGAAGCCACCCTCGATGATCTGCCGGTAGTTGGAGATCGCCTCGTCGAGCTGGCCGTTCTGCTTCGCGACCTGCCCGCTGAACCACAGCACCGACCACTCGTTCGCCGGCGGATCGAACGCCGCCGCCCGCCTCAGCGCTTCAGGCGCGTCGTGCGCGACGAGGCCCTCCTGGAGGTAGACGCGCGCGAGGTTGAGCGGCCCGTCGGGTCGCCCGAGCGCTTCGACCTGCCGGAACGCCTCGGCGGCGCCGCCCAGCTCGCCGCTGCCCCCCTTGCGGAGCAGCCCGATGCCGTAGTCGTTCCAGCGCTGCCACAGCGGGATCGTCGGCGGCTCTGCCGTCGTCGGGGCGGTGCCGACGGGGAAGGTGATCGAGTCGGTCGCGAGCAGCGCGATCGGGAGGTCGTTCGTCGCGAACGCCTCGCCCTGGAAATGCCGCATGTACGTCGTGTCGAACTTGCGGTAGTTGAGCGCAACGTCGACGGTGATCGGGCCGGTCGCGTCCGCGGGAACGTCGAGGCGATAGTGCACGACGTCCGCGGCGCCCGGCGGGATCTGGTTGCTGTAGAGCGGGAGGAAGATGTCCTCGGCGTTCCGGCGGTCGATCCGGTTGCCCTCGCGGTCAATGACGAACGCGTTCACGTAGTGCGCCCACGGGTCGACGGCGCCGTCGACCGGATCCATGCCGCCGCTGCGCCCGACGATCTCGTCGCCCAGTCGCGCGGCGACGTCCAGCCAGACCTCGTTCGAGTCCGCCGTGCCCTGCGTGAAGATGTGCCCCATCTTGACCGTGCGCACCACGACCTCGACCAGGTAGCTCGCGCCGGGCTCGAGCGAGGGAATCTCGGGGCGGAGCGGCGCGGCGAGCGCACCATCGATGCGGCCGCCTTCCCTGATGCCGAAGATGTCCACCCGCATCACGCCCTCGAGGAACTCGCGGTGTTTGGCGACCGCGCCCTCGGGGTCGCGCATCTGGTCGGCAACGAGCATCGGGATGGCCGTGTTGGCGGTCGGGAACTGGTGATCGAGCGTCTTCGCGAGCCCGGAGTCGTCACGCACCCGCGCGGAGAAGTTCGGCTGGTCGGAGACCTCCATGAGCGGCATGTGGCACTTGTTGCAGTTCTCCTCCGCCTTCGGCGGGTAGTAGAAGCTACCGATCCCCTGCCCCGAGACGCCGCTCAGCCAGAAGGGATCGAAGTGGTTCTGGCCGCGCAGCCACTTGTAGTCGTTGAGCTCCGGCGGCAGGTGCACCTTGTGGCACGTCCCGCAGAACTGCGGCGTCGTATGCAGCGGCTTGAGGAACGTCGCCTTGTGGAACTCCGGCTTCGCCTTGACGAGCTGGCGGTTGACCCAGCGCAGCAGCGGCGACTCGCTGAAGGCGAAGGGGTAGTGCACCGGCTCGTCGATCGTGTAATCGGCGTTCCCGCGCACCGCCTCGGCCCGGATGCTGTTGATGTGCGCAATGCTGTGACACACGGTGCAGGTGATGCCGGCCTGCGCGGTCGGGTCGCTGGCGAGGTCGTAGTGCGGGTCGTCGAACTTCGGATCGTCGAACGCGCCGCTGAAGAACGGGACGGGATCGTGGCAGCCGGCGCAGAACCGCGAGCCCTGCACGTTGCCGTCCCGCTCCATCATCGCCTGCCGCGTCTGCTTCACCGAGAAGAGATAGGGCGGGTTGTTGAACGAGCTGAAGCGGTGCACGCTGTGCGACCATGTGTCGTGAATGTCCGCGTGGCACTCCAGGCAGTATTCGTTGTTGTCGAGCACCCGTTCCGGAATGAACTGGCCGGTGGAGGTGCGGGCGAGCGAGGGGAAGAAGTACTGCTCGCCGGACTTCGGCCCCGTCACGTTCCAGGCGCGGGGGTCCGCGGTGTGGAGGATCAGCATCACCCCTGCGAACACGGCCGCGACCGCGCCCCACGAGAGGCCGACCTTCCACTTGATCCGCCGCCCGGCGAGGCGGTGCAGCACGAACAGCCAGATCGCCGCCACCGGCGCGAGCACGTGCATCCAGTAGGCCACCGACCGGGCGGCGGGCTGGTTGACCTCGAGCCGTACGCCGAAGAGGTCGAGCCGCATCAGGATGAACCCGGTGCCGATGAGGACGAGGGCCATGGTGTACAACGCGAAGCCGACCCGCACCGCCCGGCGGTTCGGGCGGTCGTGGGCGTTGCGGATATGGAGGATCCCGAAGACCACCACGGGGCCGGCGATCGCGAGCCCCAGGACGAGGTGGAGCAGGAACATCCACTGGTAGAAGTAGTCCTGGTACTCCGGTCCCGCCGCGGTGATCGAGACGAGGTAGGCCGAGTTGACGACGAGCACGGCGAAGAGGGCGAAGACCACGCCCAGGAGCCGTCGCAGCCGAGGACCGACCGCCGGGACATAACGAATGCGTTTCGGCCTGTTCGTGGGCTCGTCGGGTCTGGTCATGGCGTTGGCGTCCCGCGGGTTGAGTTACTATCGGCGCTTCGAGGGGCAGAATATGGCCCAACCCGGGGTGAGATCGCAAGCCCGGCCCCGGCATTTGTGCCGGATTGCCTGCATAAGAGGCGGATATTGCACTTTCCTCGACGTGCTCCGGCCAATCGCGAGTGCATAATGACTGCATATGCACATGTCGCGATCTGCCGCCTAAGATGATCCGATGAGCCCCGCCGAACGTCGCCGTCAGGTCGCCGACGTGATTGCCCGGAACCGCGTCACGACCCAGGCCCAGATCCTCGGGCTGCTTGAGGCGGAGGGGATCACCATGACCCAGGCAACACTTTCCCGCGATCTGCGGGACATCGGGGCGACCAAGCGCGACGGGCGCTACGGGGTGCCCTCCGAAGGGCCGACCATCCGGTCCCGGCGTCGCCGGCTCGTGACCGGGCTCACCCGGATGGTGGTTGACGCGCGTGCCACGGGCCCACTCGTCGTCGTGACCACGCCTCACGGCATGGCCCAGGCCGTCGCCCTCGAGCTCTCATCCGGGCCCCTGACCGAGGTCCTCGGCACCATCGCGGGCGTGGACACGGTCTTCGTAGCGGCCGAAAGCCCGGGCCGGGCGCGGACACTGGCCCGCGCGCTCGCCGCACGGACGTCGCGGGCGGGCTGACCGCCGCGGTTCCGGGTGGGTCACCCATGGA
>CAZXBB010000375.1:0-18661 GCA_964638815.1 uncultured Isosphaeraceae bacterium | reverse complement strand
CGGATTCACCGCGTCGGAAAGCGCGTGCGCCGGGCTGACACCCAACCGACTGAGGGCCGCGGCGACCAGGATCAGTGCCAACAGCTTCGCTTGTGGTCTGCGCGTCGACATCGCGCGTCTCCTCGCGCCCGGCCGGCCATGAACGACAGCGCGCCCAAGAACGGACGTCCTGCCGAATCCAATGGTACGACCCGGGAACTCACCCGGACGCCGTCCGGTTCCCCCAAGGCAAGCGTGCATTGTGCGCGCCCCGAGGAAGTTGCCTCCAGCATAAGCGCAGCCCCCCCCGGGGGGGCAAGCGAAAAGTCCCCAGTTTGCGTGAATTATCGAGACCACCGCCAGGGCGCTGTCGTCCCGCCTCGCTGCGGAACGCGCGTCACAAGCCGCACAGCTTCGCAATGGCTCGGGCTGACCGTCGTAACCGCAGCGGGTTTCGGGCTCATCGCCGGTCCCGGCTCACACATCCTCGCGCCCGAACCGATACCGGCTCGATACGAACCGACCGGTCCCGCGAAGAGGGTGACTCCGCCATGTCCAAGGTTATCGGCATCGATCTCGGCACCACGAACTCCGTGGTCGCGATCTACGAAGCGGGGAAGCCGCGCATCATCCCCAACCCGATGGGCGGGCAGACGATGCCTTCGGTCGTCGCGTTCACCGACAAGGGCGAGCAGCTCGTCGGCGCGCCGGCGCGCAATCAGCAGGTGACGAACCCCGCCAACACCATCTACTCGATCAAGCGCTTCATGGGACGGCGCCACTGCGAGGTCGAGGCCGAGGAGAAGATCGTTCCCTACCGCGTCGTCGGCAAGACCGACGAGTACGTGGAGGTCCTGGCGGGCAAGCGCCGCTACAAGCCGCAGGAGATCTCCGCGATGATCCTGCGCGAGCTCAAGGAGTCGGCGGAGCACCAGCTCGGCGAGGCGATCACCCGCGCGGTGATCACCGTGCCGGCCTACTTCAACGACGCTCAGCGGCAGGCCACGCTCGATGCCGGCAGGATCGCGGGTCTCAAGGTCGAGCGCATCATCAACGAGCCGACGGCGGCGGCGCTCGCCTACGGCTTCGATCGCAGGGAGGATCGGCGCATCGCGGTCGTCGACTTCGGCGGCGGCACGTTCGACCTCGCGATCATGGATATCGGCGGCGGCAAGTTCAAGGTGCTCGCGGTGCACGGCAACACGCACCTCGGCGGCGACGACTTCGACCAGCGCATCATCGACATCGTCGCCGACGACTTCCGCCGCAAGGAACGCATCGATCTCCGCCGGGACCCGATGGCGCTCCAGCGTCTCAAGGAGGCGTGCGAGAAGGCCAAGACCGAGCTCTCCTCGCGCACGGAGACCACGATCAACCTGCCGTTCATCATCGTGGACGGGCACGGTCCGCGCCATCTCCAGCACACGCTCGAGCGCGGGACCTTCGAGCAGCTCAGCACGGATCTCTTCGAGGAGCTGCGGCAGGCGTGCATCGCTCCGCTTGCCCAGTCGGGAATCCAGCCGAAGCAGATCACCGACGTCATCATGGTCGGGGGCTCGACCCGGATCCCGAAGGTGCAGGAGATGGCCCGCGAGATCTTCCGGACCGAGGAGCTCGACAAGTCGATCAACCCCGACGAGGTCGTCGCCCTCGGCGCGGCGATCCTCGGCGGCGTGATCGCGGGCGAGCTCCAGAACGTGAACCTGATGGACGTCACGTCACGAAGCCTCGGCGTCGAGACCGTCCGCGGCGGCGCCGCGACGCTGGTCGAGAAGAACACGGCGATCCCGACGTCGGCCCGGCGCATCTTCTCGACGCCGAAGCACAACCAGACGTCCGTGCCGATCCGCGTGCTCGAGGGCGAGGGGAGGACGGTGGACGAGAACCGCACGCTCGCCCTGTTCCAGCTCAAGGGCATCCCCAAGGCGCCGGCGGGCAAGCCGAAGATCGAGGTGAAGTTCGACATCAACTCCGACGGCATCCTCAGGGTGTCGGCGACCGACACGGCGACCGGAAAGAGCCAGGAGATCGTCGTCAAGGGCGCGGTCGGTCTCGAGCAGGCCGAGATCGAGCGCATGCAGCGCGAAGCGAAGGAAGTGGCGGAAGCGAAGGGCGCGCGTCGCGCGGCGGTCGGTCTGCGGAATCACGCCGAGGAGGTGCTCGGCGACCTCGAGCGGTGGCTCCAGTACAACGGGCGTCTCATGCCGCCGAAGGCCCGCACCGCCGTCGAAGCATCGCTGAAGAAGCTCGAGAGGAATATCGACCGCGACGACCGCGAGGGAATGAAGGTCGCGCTCAGGAAGCTCGACGAGGTGATGCAGCTTCACCGGAAGGCGGGGTGACCGGGGCGGCCCGGCCCGTGCCGCCGGCGCGGAGCGCGCCCTTCATCGCCTCCAGCTCGTCGTGCATGGCGTCGATTACTTCGCGGATGCGTTCGAGCTGATCCTGGAGCCTCCCGATGCGTTCGATGATCGCGACCGGCTCGGGCGGCAGCTCCGGCGAGGCGTCGCGGAGCCCGCGCTCGAGCGCCTGGATGCGTCCGTCACGTTCGCGTTCCGACCGTGCGGCATCCTCGCCTCGAGCATCTTCGTACCGTCGCTCGAGCCGCTCCATCACCCGCACCAGCCGTGCGCGGTGCGTTTCCAGATCGACCGCGTGACGTTCCGCCCGCTCGAGGCGGTTGCGGTACTGCTCGACGATCCGCCGGATCCTCTCTGATTCGCGGTCGTCGCGCGCCTTCTCGAGGTCGGCGGAAGCCAGCTCGATCACGCGCTCGATGACCTGACGCTCCCGTTCATGCTGCCTGATGGTCTCTTCGATCGCGACGAGCTCGCCGCGGACATCCGCGAGTTGCCCGGGGTGCGCGGCGTCCGGCCCGGCCGGCGGGCTCGGGGCGACGGCCAGCGCGACCCCGGCGAGCGTGAGGATTCCGACGGCGGCGATTCGCTTTGTCATGGCCCTGGCCT
Source organism: uncultured Isosphaeraceae bacterium (assembly GCA_964638815.1). Lineage (GTDB taxonomy): Bacteria > Planctomycetota > Phycisphaerae > Phycisphaerales > SM1A02 > CAZXBB01. Next base: position 15,716 of record CAZXBB010000375.1, on the reverse strand, counting down.
CCCGCGTGGATCGTAGCCTTCAGTCACCCGGCGCCGCGAGCACCTCCACCGTCGTCTTCTCACTGCGCTCGCCGTACTTCACGGTCACCGTGTACGTGCCTGCCGGCACGAACTCCGTCAGCTCGTGCGGGTTCCCGAGCCGCATGTCCTTCTCCGCCTGGAGGTCCCACGTGACGCGGTTGATGCCCGGGTGGCTCGTTCCTTTCAGCTTGCGCACCTCGTAGCCGACGCCGTCCGTGCCGGCGCTGACGACGATCTCGACATCGTCGCCCGTGTAGTCGCGGATCCAGTAGTCGATCGATGCCCCCATCGGCGGGTTCTTCGCCGCGAACATCCGGTCGCTCCAGATCGCGCCGTAGTCGACGAGATAACGCGGCCGGCCCGGCATCGACCGGAACACGTGGAACTCGGACGCCACGATCCCGGGCGTGAGCGCCGAGAGCGACGCGATACCGTCGAGGATGTAGATCGAGCGGCCGTGCGTGCCGGCGACGAGATCCATCTCGCGGGCCTGGATCGCGAGATCGTCCACGGCCACCGTCGGCAGCGACTTGCCGTTGAGCTTCACCCAGTGTCCGCCGCCGTCGATCGTGACCCACGCCGCGCGCTCGGTGCCGGCGTAGAGCACCTTGGCATTCCGGAGGTCGGCCCGCACGACCTTCACCGGCGCGCCGTCCGGCAGGTTGCCCGCGATCGACGTCCACGTGCGCCCGAGGTCGCGCGTCTCGAGAAGGACCGGCTCGAAGACGTCCGAGCGGTGGCCGTCGATCGCGGCGTACGCGACGCGTCTGTCATGCGGCGACGGCTCGATCTTCGAGACGTAGAGGCCGCCGGCGGCCTTCGGCGTCACGTCCTTCCACTTCGCGCCGTCGTCGGTCGTGACGTGGATGAGGCCGTCGTCGGTGCCCGCCCAGAGCAGGCCGGCCTCGACCGGCGACTCCGCGAGCGAAACCACCGTCCCGTGCGTCTCGGCCTCGGAGCCTTCGGTGATCATCTTCTCGAGATCGCGGGTCGAGAGATCGTCGCTGATGCGCTCCCAGCGGTCGCCGCGCCCGGTCAGCCTGAACACGCAGTTGCCGCCGTGGTAGAGCGTCTTCGGGTCGTGCGGCGAGACGAAGAACGGCGCGTTCCAGTTGAATCGGAACCGCGGCTCGCCCTCGCGGGCCACCGGCTTGATGTTGCGCCACTGGCCCGTGTCGCGGTGCACGCGGTTGATGTTCCCGCCCTGCCATTCGGCGTAGACGACGTTGGGATCCTCGGGATCGAATGCGACGTGGAAGCCGTCGCCGCCCCAGATGAACGACCAGTCCTTGTTGGTGATCGCGCCGGCGCGGCCCATCCACTCGCCCTTGTCCTCCGTGATGGTCTCGCTCGGGCCGATCCAGGTGCCGTTGTCCTGGAGACCGCCGCCCACGCGGTATGGATCGGAGTCGTCCACGGTCACGTTGTAGAACTGGCCGACCGCCATGTGGTCGTGGAAATCCCACGTCTTGCCGCGGTCCCACGACACGTACAGGCCGCCGTCGCTGCCGGCGAGCAGGTGATCGGTGTCGTCGGGGTCGATGACCATCGCGTGGAAGTCCACGTGCGCGACCTTCGCGAGACCCGCGCGGAAGGTGCGCCCGCCGTCGTCGGAGACCGAGACGCCCCATTCGAGGAGGTACACACGCGCGGGGTCGACCGGATCGACGCGGATCTTCGAGAAGTAGAAGGAGCGCGGGTTGAAGTCCGTCGTGCGCTCCCACGTGTCGCCGGCGTCGGCCGTGCGGAAGACGCCTCCTTCACGCTGGCGGTTGCTGAACGCGTCACCGACCCAGCCGCCATCGGTCGACTCGACGACGGCGAAGATGATCTTCGGATCGGCGGCATGGATCGAGAGACCGATCCGCCCCGTGGTGTCCGGCAGGCCGTTCGCGAGCTTCTTCCAGGTGCGCCCCGCGTCCCGCGAGCGGTAGATGCCGCCCTCGGGTCCGCCGGACCGGTAGCTCCACGGCGTGCGGCGCCGGTCGTACATGGCCGCGTAGACGGTGTCGGGCTTCGCGGGGTCGATGACGACGTCGCACGCGCCGGTCCGGTCGTCGATCTGAAGCACGGCCTTCCACGTCTTTCCGCCGTCTGTCGTCTTGTAGACGCCGCGCTCGTCGTTCGCGCCCCACAGGCGGCCGAGCGCGGCGACGTAGCAGACGTCGGGATCGCGCGGATCGACCGCGAGCGCCGGGATGTCGTGCGTCTCCTCGAGGCCCTTGTGCTCGTAGCTCCCGCCCCCGTCGGTCGAGCGGTACACGCCGTGCCCCCACGACGAGCTGTTGCGGCCGTTGCCTTCGCCCGTGCCGACCCAGACGATCTTCGCCTTGCCCTTCTCCGCCCGGTCGGCCTTCTCCGTCTCCGCGTCATCCTTCCAGCCGGACCAGCTCGTCGGCGCATCGCAGACCGCGAGGGCGCCGATCGACGAGGTCTCGTACCGGTCGAACGTCGGCGCGAACGTCGTGCCGCGGTTCGTGCTCTTCCACACGCCGCCCGTCGCGTAGCCCACGAAGATCGTCTTCGCGTTTCCCGGCGCGATCGCGATGGACGCGACGCGACCGGCCATGTTGGCGGGTCCGATGCTGCGCCAGGTGAGGGCCTTCAGGTCCTCCGGCTGAAGTGATCGTGACGCCGCGGGGTCCGCAGCGTGTGCCGCCGCGCCCGCGGCGAGTGCGCCGGCCAGCACGGTGACGGCGATCCGGTTCCTCCCCTTGTGCATGGGCTCTACCTCCAGTCCGACCATTCTGCGATTGCGCGGCGACCGGTTCAAGACAATTCAATCGGGCCCGTGCCGTCTGCGACGACCGCTGCACGGCCGGCGCCCGCGCCGCGGGCGAGGCTTCGTCGTACGCCGCCCCCGGACCGCGCCCCCGGACCGCGCCCCCCGGCCCCCGGACCGCGGCCCCCGGCCCCCGGACCGCCGCCGCCGGACGGCGGCCCCGACATCCCGGGCGCTCTATCATCGCGTTCGCCCTCCCGCGGAGTTTCACATGCGTCCTCTTGCGCTCGCCGCCGTCTGCCTGTCTCTCGCCGCCTGTCATCCGCCCGACTACAGCCTCGAGCTCGCAAAGGTGGAGCACACGCCGCTCCCCTTCGATCCGACCGACGAGTACGAGATCGGACGATGGTGGTTCAACGGCGAGCAACTCCTGCGGCTCGAGGCGAACGGCGCGTACGCCCTCTATCCCGGTTCGAACCGCTACCGCCCGCCGGCCGAGCGCGGCTTCTGGTCGAAGCAGAGCTTCGCGGAGCTCCGCTTCGCGCCGTACCAGGCGAGCCCCGAGTGGAACCGCGTGGCCGTTACCAAGGAGGACGGCGCGATCGTCCTGCACGTGCCGAGGCTCGACCCGATGCGCCAGATCCCCGGTCCGCCCCAGGTCGCCGAGGACCAGCTCGTCGGCATCTGGGTGGGTGGCGGCGCGACGCTGCGGCTCAAGGAGGACGGCCGGTTCATGTTCACGCCGCCGCCGGCGTCGGCGACCGGCGGTGCGCCGTCGATCGCGATCGGCCACGGCGGCGCGTGGCGCGTCGTCGGCGACCGCGCGCGGCTGTTTCCCGATCCGCCGAATCTGGACGCGTACGACGCCGTCATCGAGCGCGACCGCGAGAGCCGCGGGATCGTCGCCCTCGAGGCGGGGACGGGGACTTTCCGGCGCGCGTCGGACGCGTTCGTGGCGGATTGAGGACCGGTCCGCCCGGGGGGGCGCAGGGCGGGCTGCAAGTCCAGCGTGCCCACGTTGTGCCCAGGATCGCCATGCGCGTCACTTCACGGACGCGAACCGGCAATCACCCGCGGGGCATCACCGGCAGCCGCACGACACGCTCGAGCTCCTCGGTCGGCTGCGCCACGAGGTCGTAGCCGTCCGCATCGACGATCGTGCAGCGGACGAGCTCGCCGGGGACACGGTCCTCGACACTGTGGACGTACGTCATCGAGTCCACCTGCGGCGCCTGGTGGTAGCAGCGTCCGGCGTAGAGCCTCCCCGCGTCTGTCACGCCCGTCGTCGCTCGCCCGCTCGTCCCGCCCGCGGCCGGGCCGTCGATGAGCACGTCGAACTGCCCGCGCTGCCCGGCGACGTACCGCGCGTTCTCGAACGCGAGCGCCTGCTGCGCGAGCATGATCTCCCGCTCGCGCTCGTGCTTGACCTCGTCGGGCACGTGCAGCGTCTCGTCCTCGTCCATCGTGCCCGCCGGCGTGCCGTCCTCGTGCGAGTAGCGGAAGACGCCGAGCATGTCGAACTGGAAGTCCTCGACGTACGCGACGAGTGCGCGGTGGTCCGCCTCGGTCTCGCCGGGGAAGCCGGTGATGAACGTCGTGCGGATGGCGACGCCCGGGATCCGGTCGCGGAGCTTCTCCATGAGGGCTTCCTGGTCGGCCCTCGAGATCCGCCGCCGCATCGCGGTGAGCATGCGGTCGGTGACGTGCTGGAGCGGGATGTCGATGTACTTCACGACGTTCGGCAGCGTCGCGATGGCGTCGATCATCGCGTCGGCGAAATTCGACGGGTAGGCGTACATGAGCCGCACCCAGCCGCCGCCGTGCTCCGCGGCCACGCCGTCGAGCGTTCGCAGCATCCCGACGAGCCCCTCCTCCGATCCGTCGTAGCCGATGTCGCGGCCGTAGTTCGTCGTGTCCTGCCCGATCAGGTTCAGCTCGAAGACGCCGTCGGTCATGAGCTGCCGCGCCTCGGTGGCGAGCCGGTCGATCGGCTTCGAGCGCATCTTGCCGCGAATCGACGGAATCGTGCAGAACGCGCACGCCTGGTTGCACCCCTCGCTCGCGCGGAGGTACGCCCAGTGACGCGGCGTGAGCCGCAGGCGGTTCGTGTCGTCCTCGAAGTATCCGATACCCCTGCCGTCCTTGCCGTGCACGGTGAGCCCGGTGGTCGGCATATCCCGCGCGCGGGCGGCCTGGAGCGCGTTCCCCGCGATCCAGTACCGGGGCACGTCGCCCGCGTCGCCCGCGGCCCCGTCGCGCGTCGTCGTGCCGCCGACGGCGTCGAGGATGTGGTCGCGGTCGAAGACGCCGATCATCGCGTCGATGCCCGGCGCCCATTCGAGCAGCTTCGCCCGGTGCCGCTGCACGAGGCAGCCGGCGACCACGACGCGGTCGATCTTCCCCGCAACCTTGCGGGCGATCGCCTCGTGGATGACCTCGAGCGACTCCTCCTTCGACGCCTCGAGGAATCCGCAGGTGTTGATCACGACCGCGTCCGCCTCGTCGTGATCGGAGACGAGCGCGAAGCCCGCGCCCGCGAGCGTTCCGAGCATCTTCTCGGAGTCCACGAGGTTCTTCGGGCAGCCGAGGCTGACGAATGCGACGGACTTGATGGGGCGGCCGGGCATGTGACCCGGATGATAGCCCGCATTATGCATGAAGCGGGTCGGTGGGTGGTCGAAACGACGACCCGTTCGGGACGCGAGGCCGACGTCCGGGTGCGGTCAGCGACGCCGGCGGCGGGCGAACACGAGGCCGGCCGCGAGCAGCGAGAGCGTCGTCGGCCCCGGCACGCGCTGGGCGCTGAAGATCCACTCGGACCCGGTCGTGCGCATCCCGTCAACGCCGTGGGCGAGGCCGCCCCAGCCCGAGATGCCGGCGAAGCCACGGTGACCCGAGTTGCCGTGCTCGTCTCCGAAACGGAAGGCGAACAGGTCGTTGCCGCGGAAGTCGGCGAGCGGGATCGTCAGCCCGGTTTCGGTCCAGGTGACCGACCCGAGGTTCGTGATGTCATTCGAATGAACGACGAGGTCGTCGTCGCCGGAGGCGAACGTGACGTCGGCGTAGGTGAGCTCGATCTCGATCATGCTGCTGAAGGCCGGATCGTAGTTGCCGCCGCCGATTTCGAGACCGCCGAACGCGGTGCCGCTGATCGTCAGCCCGGTCCCGTTGAACGACAGGAACATCGCCGCGCCCGGCGCGTCGAAGTCGAACGTGAACCGGTCCGTACCGGGCGTGACGTCGAAGAGCTCGTCGAGACGCAGCCCGTGGGCGAACAGGTCGTCCGAGTCCGGGTGATTGTGCAGCCGGTACAGGCCCGGCTCGATGACCTCGCCGGCGGCGATCGACGCGGGCACGAGACCGGCGCACAACAGCATGACTGCGGTCAGGGGCTTCATCTCTGTCTCTCCTCAGGGGGAGCGGTCGGCCCTCGGCCGTCAGCTCTCAGGCTGCCGGCTTCCGTCCTCGGCTCCGGATGTCCAGTTTCAGCTTGCGCGGTCCCGTGACGCGGGCAAGGCGGTCGCGCGCTTTCGGGCCACAAATGGTCCGGTCCGGGTTCGGTCTGCGTCCGGTCTTCGTCCGGTCTGGGCGGTTTCGCGCGTTATCGGGTCTGCCCGGCCGTGTCGGAGCACGGGACGGGGCACACCCGTCCGCGCCCGCGACGCGCGTCAGGTATCTCAGGTGACTTGCACGCCGTACAGCCCGTGATCCGCGATGTAGGCGGCCACCGCAGGATCGAGCCCCTCGTGGCGCGGCTCCCCGTTCTCGAGGTCGTTCCGCAGAACGGTACTGCTGATCGCGAACAGCGGCGTCTCGGCGATCGCGTCGATCCAGCGTTGCGCGTCTCGCTCGCCGTAGACGTCGATCAGCGCCTTGACGAGCGACTCGCGGGTCCACGGCGGGCGGATCAGCACGACGGGGTCCGCGATCTCGAGGATATGTCGCCAGTCCTTCCATCGCGGGAAGTGCAGCGCCTGGTCGGAGCCGACCAGGAAACAGAGCTCCGTCGCGTCGTCGGCCTCGGCGCGGATCGCCTCGAGCGTGTCGATGAAGTAGCTGACGCCGCCGCGATCCAGCTCGATCGTCGAGATCTCGGCGTTCGGCTGGTCCCTCGTCGCCAGCCTCAGCATCGCGACGCGATGCTCCGGCGACGTGTCGGGCGGGGCGAGCCTGAGCGGGCTGTGGGCGGACGGAATATAGACGATGCGGTCGCAGCCGGCGACGGCCGCGGCACACGCTGCAAGCTCCACGTGTGCGCGGTGGGGAGGGTCGAAGGAGCCGCCGAACAGAAGGACGCGCATGGGCCTCTCGCAGGATCCGGACATCGACGCCCAGCCGGCAGACGCTTCCGCCGCAGCCCGCGCGCCGGTTCGGTCATTGGTCGTCGAGGAACGCCTTCTTCGTGATGAACCCCGCCGACGCCAGGCACGAAACGAGGAGCGCCAACATCGTATCGGACGAACGAACACCTCCGACTTGAATCGCGATCGTCGTGCCGAGTCCGAGCACGAGCATCGCGAAGCACGTCAGCGCCGCCGCGACGCCCAGACCGGCGAACCCGAGATGCTCGTCGATGCGGTGGGCGAGCACCCATCCCACGGCCGCGCCCGTGGCGAGCACGGCCAGCCCGACCAGCAGGCGCGGGAACCCGGACAGCGCGAGATGGTGGTTGAGCGTGAGCACCAGCGCCCAGGCCGCCGCGCCGAGCGCGCCCTTGACGAGCAGCACCCGGGACGCGCTGCGCACGCCGCGCCACGGCGTCCAGTCGCCCTCGCGCGTTTCCGGGACCAGCTCGTGCATCTCGAACTCGTAGCCGCACTCAGGGCAGCGCCGCCCGTGCGCCGCGAGCGTAGCAACGAGGTCGTAGCCGCAGCCGGGGCAGAGGTGATGACGCGGGCCGACGTGGCCCACGCGTGACGTTCCCTGGCGTCGCGATGGGGCATTCACGAGGTCAACCGTCAGCCCTTGGAACGCTGACGACACGCGCCTGCGCGAACTGCCGGTGGCCCTCGCGTCCGCTGTGGTAGCCGTAGCCCGACTGCCGGGCGCCGACCCACGGCGTGCCGGCGGCGCCGCCGCAGCCCTTGTTGACGCCCACCATGCCCGCGGTCAGACGCCGCGCGACGGCGGTCGTGCGCTCGTCGCCCGATCCGAACACCGCGGCGCCGAGTCCGTATGGCGTGTCGTTCGCGAGCCGGACCGCCTCGTCATCGGACGCGAACCGCTGGATGCAGGCGACGGGTCCGAACGTCTCCTCGCGCATGATCTCCATGTCGTGGTTCACGCCGGCCAGCACGGTCGGCGCGATGAAGTTGCCGTCGGGCCCGGCGCCGCCGGCGAGCACCTTCGCGCCCTGTGCAACGGCGCGATCGAGTTGCGAGAGCACGTGATCGCGCTGACGCCCGTTGATCATCGGGCCGACGGTGACGTCCGGCCGCGTGCCGTCGCCGCACACCTGCTCGTTCGTGAGTCGCACGACGGCGTCCTCGAACGCGTCCGCGATGCGCTCGTCCACGTAGATGCGCTCGGTGCTGACGCACACCTGTCCGGCGTTGCGGAAGCTGTTGCGCACCGCGAACTGCGCCGCCGCCTCGATGTCGGCGTCGGCGAGGACGATCATCGGGTCCTTGCCGCCGAGCTCGAGGATCACGCGCTTGAGATCCGGTCCGGCCGCGGTGAGGATCCGGCTGCCGACCTCGCGCGAGCCGGTGAACGCGATCAGGTCCACGTCGGACTGCACGAGCGCGCGGCCCTGGTCGTCCGCGCCGTGCACGACCTGGAGGACGTGCTCGGGAAGGACCGATCGCAGGATGTCCGCGTACGCCTGCCCGATGAGCGGCGTCTCCTCGGAGGGCTTCAGAACGACCGTGTTGCCCGCGACCAGCGCGGGGATCACAAGCGAGTGCGGCATCGCGAGCGGGAAGTTCCAGGGCGTGATCGCGGCGCACACGCCGTAGGGATCGTGGTAGACGTGCGATCGCGTCCGCTCGTCCTCGAAGGCATCGGGAGCGAGCGCCGCGACGATCTCGTCGAGCGTCTCCCCCATCGTCCCGCCGCAGTGCTCGACCTCGCCCACGGCCTCGCCGATGGGCTTGCCCATCTCGCGCGTGAGCAGCGAGCCCAGCTCCTTCGCCCGCCCGACGAGCTTCTCGCCCGCGGGGCGGAGGAGAGCGGCACGCGCTTCGGCGCCGAGGTCGGCCCAGGCCGGCTGCGCATCGCGCGCGAGGGCGACGATGGCCGCGATTGCGGACACCGGCGTCACCGGGATGCTGCCGACGACTTCGCCGGTGGCGGGGTTGATCGAGTCAAGGGTGCGGGGGGAGGTCGTGCTGAGCGTCGTCATGCGTTGTATCTCCGAATCGGTCGGGCATTGTATGACCCGGTACTGTCTCGGCCAAACGTCATCGGCCAGAGTGTCATCGCCGAACCGTCTCGGCCGAACTGTCTCCGCCGAACCGTCTCGGCCGTACTGTCTCGGCCGAACCGTCATCGCCAGACCGTCATCGGCATGTTGTCGATCAGCCGCACGTCGCCGAGCCGCGCCGCGATGAGGCCGCGGGTCGGGCGGTCGAGGCCGCTGACGGGGAGCAGATTCTTCGCGTCGCGCACGACCGCGTACTCGATGCGGAGTCCGTGCGTGGCGAGCGTCTCCTGCATCATCATCTCGGCCGTCGCCGGACGCTGGGCGGCATGGGCGATCTGGAGCGCGCGGTAGAGCCCGAGCGCGCGCATCCGCGATTCCTCGTCGAGGAGCGCGTTGCGGCTGCTGAGCGCGAGGCCGTCCGGCTCGCGCACCGTCGCGCCGCGCACGATCTCGAGCCCGTCCCAGCGCTCGCGTTCCCGGCGCGCGAGCGCTTCGATCAGGAGGAGCTGCTGGTAGTCCTTTTCGCCGAAGACGGCGTAGCGCGGGCGGACGACGTCGAACAGGCGGGCGACCACCTGCGCGACGCCGGCGAGGTGGCCGGGGCGGCACACGTCCTCGAGCCCGGGCGTCGTCGCGACCGGCGGCAGCTCCGGCATGGGGACCGGCGCGCCGGGGGGGTACATCGTGTCCACGTCGGGCGCGAAGACGATCGCCGCGCCGGCGTGCTCCGCGGCGGCAACGTCCGCGTCGAGCGTGCGCGGGTAGCGTTCGAGGTCGGCGCGCTCGTCGAACTGGGTCGGGTTGACGAACACGCTCACGATGACCGGCGGCCCGAGCTCCGCCGCGCGCCGGATGAGCGCGGCATGGCCGTCGTGCAGGGCGCCCATGGTGGGGACGAGCGCGGCGCCGCGGTGCGCCGACAGTGCCTCGATGTCGTGGATGACGCGCGTGCTAGCCCGCATTATGCATGAAGCGACCCGGTGGGTCCTGGAATACACAGCCAATCCCGGAGTGAAACGATGATCCCCGCCCGTCCACGAACGTGCGATGCGCAACCGGCGGACGGGTCGCTTCATGCATCATGCGTGCTATCTCACCTTCTTGACGATCAGGGTGTCGTTCTGGCCCCCGAAGCCGAACGAGTTGCTCAGGCACGTCTCGACGTGGGCGGGCCGCGCCGCGTTCGGCACGTAATCGAGATCGAGCTTGGGATCGGGGTCGTCGAGATTGATGGTCGGCGGCAGCATCTGGTGAGCCATCGCCTGGACGCACGTGATCAGCTCCACCGCGCCCGCCGCCGCGATGAGGTGCCCCATCATCGACTTGATGGAGCTCATCGGGATGCGGTGCGCGTTGTCGCCGAACACGCGCTTGACGGCGAGCGTCTCGATGGAGTCGTTCTCCTGCGTGCCCGTTCCGTGCGCGGAGATGTAGTGCACGAACGGACGCCCCTCGTCGTCGCAGGCCGCCGGATCGATGCCGGCTGCGTCGAGCGCCTGCCGGATCGCCTCCGCCGGACCGCGGCCCTCGGGGTGCATGTCGGTGATGCGGAACGCGTCCGCGCTCGAGCCGTAGCCCGCGATCTCCGCCAGCGGCGTCGCGCCGCGCGCCCGGGCATGCTCGAGCGTCTCGAGGATGACGATCCCGGAGCCCTCGCCCATCACGAAGCCGTCGCGCGACCGGCTGAACGGACGCGACGCGCGCCGAATGTCGTCGTTGCGATTCGAAAGCGCCGTCAACCGGTTGAAGCCCGTCACCCCGAGGACGTGGATCATCGTGTGGGTGCCGCCGGAGACCATCACGTCGGCGTCGGCGCGGCGCAGGATGCTGTAGGCCTCGCCGACGGCCTGCGTGGAAGCGGCGCACGCCGTCAGGCAGTTGTAGACCGGCCCGCGGATGCCGTACTCCCGCGCGATGTGGCTCGCGGGCATGTTCGGCTCCTGCTCGATCTCGTCGGCGGCCACGAGGTGCTTCAGCGCCGCGGCCGCCCATTTCGCGGCGTCGATGCGGCGATGTTCCGCGTCCCATCCGCCGAGGTCCGTATGCGCGTAGTTGTCGAAGTTGAGCACGCCCTCGCCGGCGCCGAGGTAGATGCCGACGCGTTTCCGGTTCAGACCGTCGAACGCGTCGAGGCCGGACTGATCCCACGCCTGCCGGGCCGCCCCGAGGGCGAAGCGGCTGTTCGCACCGGCGTTGGCGTGCACGGCCGGGTCCCGCACGAACCCGCGGAAGTCGTAGTCGGTCACCTGGGCCGCGAAGGTCGTCGGGAAGGTGCGCGCGTCGAAGCGATCGATCGGCGACACGCCGGAGTCGCCGTTCACGAGGCGCGACCACACCGTCTCGCGATCGTGCCCGAGCGGCGTGACCCAGCCCATACCCGTGATGACGACGCGCTTGTCGGAGCTCATGGACGACGGCTCAACTGATTCTCCGGAGCACGACGGCCGCGTTCTGGCCGCCCTGGCTCGTGGTCAGGACGAGGATATGCCCGAGATCGGCGTCGCGCGCCGGCGCGGCGTTCGCGTCGAGGCCCTCGGCCGCGCTCGTGTGCAGACGCGCGGGCAGACGCTGCGCGCGGAGCGCCTTCGCGGCGACGGACAGCCCGATCGCGCCGTTGCCCGCGGCGCAGTTGCCGATGGCGGGAACGGTCGTCACGAGCGGGATCGACGCCGCGCGGTCACCGAAGACGCGGCGGATCGCCGTGGCCTCGGCCGCATCGATCGACGGGATGGCGGAACCGAAGGGGACGATCGCGTCGATGTCGCCCGGGGTCAGCGCGGCCTGCCCGATGGCGAGCGTCGCCGCGTCGGCGAGCGATTCGTCGTCCGCGGGAATCTCGAGCCCCACCGTGTCGGGGCAGAACGACTGGGTCGTGGCGAAACCGGCGACCTCGGCGTACGGCTTCGCCCCGCGCGCCGCGGCGGTCTCGCGGGCCTCGACGACGAGCAGCCCGCCGCCCTCGCCGAGCACCGTGCCGCGCGCCGCCGGATCGAACGGCCGCACGACGGACGCGGGGTCGTCGTTCGCACCGGCCCGCGCGAGGCGGCCCGCGAACTGCTGCCGCATGTACGCCATCGGGTTGATCTTGCCCTCGGCGCCGCCGGTCAGGCAGGCGTCGGCGGCCCCGCGCTCGATCACGCGCATCGATTCGCCGAGCGAAAGCGCGCTCGACGCCTCGCAGCACGTGATCGTGTTGCTCGGCCCCCGGCAGTCGTGCACGATCGTCACGTGGCACGCGAGCATGTTCGGGAGGTACTTGAGCAGCCAGAGCGGCGTGAGGTTCGACATGCCGCTCCGCCCCCAGTCGGCGAGATCGACCCCGCCGTTGCCGTCGGGGCTCGTCACGAGCGCGGCGGTCAGCTCCTCGACATCCGCGGCGATGAGCCCGGCGCCGATGTGGCAGCCGAAGCGATCCGGCGGAATCGTCGGCGGCGCGTCCGCGTCCATGCCCTTCGTCACGAGACCGGCATCCGCAATCGCGGCGCTCGCGGCGCCCACGGCGAGCTCGACGTCGCGGCACATCACCTTCGTGTTCTTGCGGTAGCTCCTCGGGACGCAGTCGCGAATGCGGAACTCGTTCTCCGGCAGGATCGCGGCGACCTGGCATGCGAACCCGGACGGATCGAACGTCGAGATGCCCGCGATCGCCGTGCGTCCGGACACCATGCCTTCCCAGAGCCGGTCGATGCCGACGCCGAACGCGCAGATCGGGCCGAGTCCGGTGATGACGACGCTTCGCCGCATGGGCCTAGTCTACCCCTTATCGGTCGCCCGGGTCCGGGCGGCTTCCGCGGCAGGCGCGCGGGACGCTCGCGTCTGTTGCGCCCGACACCCGCCGATAAGCGACCCGGTGAGCGGGCCCGCCTTCAGTGGCGGACCCGACCGTCCGATCTCCGCTCGCGGGGAGGGACGATGGCCAAGCCGACCAGAGACGAATCGGCCGTTCTCATCGACGATGCGTGTGCCCGGAACGCGGCGGTCGAGTTGCAGTACCGGACGACGGACGGCGACCTGCACGTCGCGAAGTCGCGCATCCTCGGCATCGACGCGGACCAGGTGTTCCTCGACAGCCCGCACGGCATCGGCGACGACGTGGTCTTCGGGGTCGGGCAGACCATCGACGGCTACGTGCACGTGAACGAGATCCGCTACGCGTTCAAGTCGAAGGTGGTGCGGCTCCACACGATCGTGAAGATCAACGAGGAGAAGCGCACCGTCGGCATGATCATCGCGCGCCCGGACCGCGTCATGGAGGGACAGCGGCGCACGCACTTCCGCGTCAGCCTCCTCGCCCGCGACCCGCTGCCGATCCAGCTCCACGCGGCGATCCCGGACGGCTCGGGAACGTGCCCCATCGACGCGTATCCCTTCGAGGGATCGATCGTGAACCTCTCGATCGGCGGTGCGGCCCTGGCCGTGCCGGCCGTTGACGCCCGCACGATCCGTGTCGGCGACGAGGTCTTCATGATGTTCTGCCTCGCCGAGGAGCACGAGGAGTTCTACTTCCTGGCGGAAGTGCGGCAGATCTGGGCCGTGGCGGGCGAAACCCCGAAGCGCATCGGCGTGAAGATCAAGCCGTGGCCCGGCAAGCGGGACCTCGAGCGCACGCAGCAGCGGCTCCAGCGATACATCACGAAGGTGCAGCGGGAGCGTCTTCGGCGCGCGGCGTAGCGGGAGCGTCCCGGCGCGGGACGCGGCGCCGGGGGGGCGGAGCCGGAGTGCGGCGGGCCGGGACATATGCGGCACGATCCGCAGGGACCGCGCGACGCGGCCCGGAACCCCGCCGCGCCTCAGACGCGCCGCGCAATGCGAAGCGCGATCTCCAGCGCCTGCTCGTAGTTCAGCCGCGGGTCCACCTGCGACTTGTACGCGCGCCGGAGGTCGGTGTCGTTCAGGCCGCGGGCGCCGCCGGTGCACTCGGTGACGTCGTCGCCGGTCAGCTCGAAGTGAACGCCGCCGAGGTACGAGTCCAGGCTGCGGTGGATCTCGAACGCCTGCTCGAGCTCCGCGAGGATGTGCTCGAACTTGCGTGTCTTGATGTCGTCCGCCGTCTTCTCGGTGTTCCCGTGCATCGGGTCACAGCACCAGACGACGCTGCGTCCCGTGCGGCGCACCGCCTCGATGAGCGGCGGGAGCGTGTGCGCGATGTCGTGTGCGCCGAGACGGTGGATGACCGTGAGCCGGCCCGGCTCGCCCTTCGGGTCGAGGACCCCGACGAGGTCCGTGAGCCGCCCGGGCGTCATCGCCGGGCCGACCTTGACGCCGATCGGGTTCGCGATGCCGCGGAAGTACTCGACGTGCGCACCGTCGATCGCGGCCGTGCGCTTGCCGAGCCACGGCATGTGCGTGGAGAGGTTGTACCAGCCTTCGCGACGAGGCACCTGTCGCGTCTGCGCCTGTTCGTAGTGGAGGTGCAGGCCCTCGTGGCTGGTGAAGAAGTCCACGCGGTTCGTCTGGCCGACCGGCGTGCCGGAGATCGTCTCCATGAAACGGATCGACTCGCCGATCGTGTCGGCGATGCGGCGGAACTCTTCGGCGTGCGGCGAGTGCTCGACGAAGTCGAGGTTCCAGTACTCGGGATGGTGGAGATCGGCGAAGCCGCCGTCGATCAGCGAGCGGATGAAGTTGATCGTCAGCGCCGACCGCTCGTAGCCGCGGAGCAGACGCTCGGGGTCGGGCGCGCGGGCGGCGGCGTCGAACTCGATGCTGTTCACGATGTCGCCGCGGTACGTCGGCAGCGTGACGCCGTCGCGTGTTTCCGTATCCTCGGAGCGCGGCTTCGCGAACTGCCCGGCGAAGCGGCCGACGCGGATCACGCGCTTCTTCGTGCCGTACACCAGGACGAGCGACATCTGGAGCAGGATCTTGAGCTTGTCCGCGATGTTGCCCGACTCGCACTCCTCGAACGTCTCGGCGCAGTCGCCGCCCTGGAGCAGGAAGCGCTGCCCCGTCGCGGCCTCGGCGAGCTGAGACTTGAGCGACTCGATCTCCCACGACGTCACGAGCGGCGGCAGCTTCGAGAGCCGGGTCACGGCGCACGCCAGCGCCGCCGGATCCGGATACTTCGGCTGCTGGAGCGCGGGCTTTGACTGCCAGGATGTTGGAGACCAGTCGGACATGGCGCGAACGGTCATGATATCGACGATATCGGGAAGCGATGGAACCGGGATGAGGCGCGGAGTCTGCGCGTCCGGAAAGCGTCGCGCGCTCTGCGGGCAGCAGTGGCAGACCGCACAGGTGCAACCGATGCCCGGATCCGCCGCGTTCGACGGGCGATCGGAGTCCGCCATCGACCGATGCAGGCCGCACCACATGGGGCTGTAGCTCAACTGGGAGAGCACATCGCTCGCATCGATGAGGTTGAGGGTTCGAGCCCCTCCAGTTCCACTTTCGACGGCTCGCCCGAGGCGCCTGCACCCGGCGTTCCTGTGTGAACCAGTGCAGGCGAGGTCGCCTGCACCACAATGGCCCGCGAACACGGGCGCGTCCGCGTCACGCACCACGAGGCGGACCCGGAGTTGTCCACGATTGGGCCGGTCCGCCGCCTTCTTGTGGTGCGGGCGTCTTCCCATGCACCCGGCGGTTACTGTGTGAACCACGGCAGGACAC
>CAZXBB010000374.1:0-29429 GCA_964638815.1 uncultured Isosphaeraceae bacterium | reverse complement strand
GCGGGCCGCGACGTGCCCGGCGCCGAAGCGCATCTCGCCGTGGGTCAGCGTCGGACCGTCCTCGATCACGAGCACGCGCTTGCCGCGCACGGCCTCGGGGTCGTCGAGCGTCACCGGCGACCGGGCGCGCAGGATCCGTGCGCGCGGATTCGCCGTCGCGACGTTTCGCTCCACGGTGGCGACGTCGGCGGCCGCGGCCGTCGCGACCTTGTTGACGATCACGATGTCCGCCCGCCGGAGGTTCGTCTCGCCCGGGTAGTACGTGAGCTCGTGCCCCGCCCGGTGCGGATCGACGACGACGATCTGGAGGTCGGGCCAGTAGAAGGCCGTGTCGTTGTTTCCGCCGTCCCAGAGCACGACGTCGGCCTCGGCCTCGGCCTGCCGCAGGATGGCCTCGTAATCGATGCCCGCGAAGACGACGCACCCGGCGTCGAGGTGCGGCTCGTACTCTTCACGCTCCTCGATGGTGCATTCGTGGCGGTCGAGGTCGGCGTGCTCGGCGAAGCGCTGGCAGACCTGCCGGCGCAGGTCGCCGTACGGCATCGGGTGCCGGACCACCGCGAGACGGTGCCCCAGGTCGCGGACGATCCGGCCCAGACGCCGCGACACCTGGCTCTTCCCGCAGCCCGTGCGAACCGCGTTGACGGCGATCACCGGCAGCGCGCTCGCGATCATCGTCTGCGTCGCCCCGAGCATGCAGAACGTCGCGCCGGCCGCGTTCGCGCGCGCGGCGAGGTGCATCACCTCGACGTGCGGCAGGTCCGAGTAGGCCAGCGCGACGAGGTCCGCCTCGTGTGCGGCGATCAGGGTTTCCAGCTCGGCCTCGGGGCGAATCGGGATGCCGTCGGGATAGCGGGCTCCGGCGAGCTCCGGCGGGTAGACGCGCCCCTCGATGTCCGGGATCTGTGTCGCCGTGAACGCCACGACCTCGACGTCCTCCCGGCGCTTCCAGTACACGTTGAAGTCGTGGAAGTCGCGCCCGGCGGCGCCCATGATGATGGCTCGTGACATTCGGCTCTGCGCTCCGTCCTTCCCGGCGAATCGATGAGGCGCACATTGTCGCGGCTGCCGATGGCTTGTCCACACGGTTCTCACACACGGTTCTCGCACACGATTCTCGCACACGGTTCTCGCACACGGTTCTCCCAGACGGTTCTCGGACGTCGATCGCCACCCGCTCGCGTTCCCGGGGGCGGTTCCCCTCAAGACGCGTCCCGGCGCCCCCGATGCCATTGGCATGAGGCACCACACCATCCGGATCATCGCGTCCTGCGCGATCGCCGTCACAGTCTCCTCCGCAGGCTGCGCCGCCGGCGGCTTCCGCGCCGGCATGGCCGCGTACGACCGCGGTGACTACGGCAAGGCGGTCGAGCGCTGGCGGCCCCTCGCGGAGTCCGGGGACGCGCGCGCTCAGTATCTTCTCGGACTCATGTACGACGAGGGCACTGGCGTCGGGCGTGACGCGGAGCAGGCCGTCCGGTGGTACCGGCAGGCCGCTGACCGCGAGCATCCCGCCGCGCAGTCGAATCTGGGGCTGATGTACTACGAAGGCCGCGGCGTCGCGCGCGACCACGAGGAGGCCGCCCGCTGGTACCGGCGCGCCGCTGCGCACGGGTACGCGCCGGCCCGGAACAATCTCGGCGTGATGCAGATGCTCGGTCAGACCCCCTCGGGCAATGGGGATGACGCCACGACGCTCCTGCGGCAGGCGGGGGAGCAGGGCGACCTCAAGGCCCAGCTCACGCTCGGCTCGATGTACTACGACGGCAACAACGTCACGCGCGATCGGCGCGAGGCGGCCCGGTGGTACCTTCGCGCGGCGGAGCAGGGCTCGGCCTCGGCCCAGCACACGCTGGGCGTCATGCACGCCCGCGGCGAAGGCGTGCCTCAATCGGCGGCCGACGCCGCGACCTGGTACCGGCGCGCGGCGGAGAACGGGTACGCCGCGGCGCGGAACAACCTCGGCCTGATGTACCTCTCGGGGGACGGCGTTGCGCGCGACGAGACCGAGGCGGCCCGCTGGTTCCGGCTGGCGGCGGAGCAGGGCGTCGCGTCGTCGGCGTTCTCGCTCGGATGGCTCTGCCACGAGGGCCTCGGCGTTGCCCGCGACGTTGACGCCGCAGCGAGGTGGATTCGCCAGGCCGCCGACGACGGGCTCGCCGTTGCGCAGCGCAGCCTCGCGCTGATGTACGCGAAGGGTACGGGCGTGCCGCAGGACTACGCCGAGGCCGCGCGGTGGTACCGCCGCGCGGCGGAGCAGGGTGACGCCCCCTCGCAGCAGAAGCTCGGCCTGATGCACGAGCACGGACGGGGCGTCCCGAAGGACGCGGTCGCGGCGTGCGTGTGGTACGGCCTCGCCGCGGCGCAGGGCGACGAGACGGCGTCCGCGCACCGCGAGCTCGTGCGCAGCCGCCTCACTGCGACGCAGATCGAAGAAGCCGACCGGCGCACCCGCGAACTGACCGCGAGCCCCTCCCGCGTCGTCAGCGTGCCGACCGAGTGAGCCGTTAGCTCCTCGACTTCGCCGCGCGCTCCACTTCCGTCAGGAAGTCGCGCACGTTGTCGCGCGGCTCGAGCGTCAGCGTGCGTCGCAGGAGCGGCAGCGCCTCGGCGTAGCGACCCTCGCCGACGAGGAGCTGAGCATGACGCAGCCTGGCCTCGGCCTCGAAGTCCTCGAGGTTGGCGGCCTGCTCGTAGTAGTTGATCGCCCTGGAGGTCTCCCCGGCGCGGCGGCTGTGCTGGCCGAGCAGGATCAGCGCCTCGCCGTCGAGCGGGTCGAGCGCGACGACCTCCTCCAGGATCGCCGCCTCCTCGTCGCCGGCGCCCTGCGCGACCGCGATCCGGGCGCGGAGCTTCAGGATCTCCTTGCGGTCGGCGTCGGTGATGCGATCGGCGTGGATCTCCTCGAGACGGTCCAGCAGCTCCCGGGCTTCGGGGAACGCGCTGCGCGCCGTCAGAACACGCGCGGCGCGCAGCGGTCGGTCGGTGCTCGCGACGGTCTCCTTCGCCATCGCGCGCACGTAGTTCTGCACCGCGAGATCGTACAGCTCGTCGTTGATGTAGATGTCGCCGAGCATGTTGAGGCTCTCGACGGTCGCGCCGCCGAGGCGGTCCACGATCTCGTAGTTCTGGGCGGCGCGCATCGGCTGCTTGAGGCCGATGTAGGCGTTCGCCTGGAGCATCCAGAGGTCCGCCCGCTCTGGGTCCTCGTCGATCAGCCTGCCGCACAGCGAGGCTGCGTCGGCGAAACGCTCCTGGCGGAACAGGCTGCGGGCGAGCCCCATCTTCCAGTCCATCGTCGCCGGGTCGAGAAGGATTGCCATGCGGTACGCGGTCTCGGCCGCGAGGCTGTCCCCGGCGTTCGCCCAGGCGTAGCCGATGAGCCCGTACGTCAGCGCGTCCGCGCCGCCGAGCTCGATGACCCGCGTGAGCGCGGGGAGGGCCTTGTCGTACGTGCCCTGCCTGAAGTACGCCATGCCGAGGTTGCCCCACGCGCGGCGGAACTTCGGGTGCTTGCGGACGGCGATCTCGTAGGCCGCGGCCGCCTCCTCGAGCCGCTCATGCTGGAAGAAGAGGTTGCCGAGCGTGAAGTCGAACACGGCCGTCGCGCGGTCGCCGCGCTTCTGCTCGAGGAGCCCGGCCGCCGCGGCCGGGTCGTTGGCCGCCACGAAGGCCATCACCTTCTGCATCGTCTCGCGCTCGTCCCGCTCGACCCGCGGCTCGATCTCGGTCTCGGCGATGTAGCTCCGCGTGAAGCGGTCCTGGAACGCGGGGTCGTTCCAGATCTCGAGCTGCCCTTCGCTGAGACCCGACGCCGAGGCCGGCGGAGTGGCGAGGGGGAGGGCCGCGAAGAGGAGCATGGCAACGGTTCTTCTCGGGAGGATGGTCACGTCAACGTCCCTTCGGGAATGTGATGGGCACGCGCATGCGGAACTCGACGGGCTCGCCGCCGCGCTTGCCGGGTTCGAACTTCCACTGCTTCACGCACGCCAGCGCGGCGCGGTCGAACACGGGGTCCGACGACTCGATCACCCTGGGGCTCTGCGGGCGCCCGCTCCTGTCCACCACGAAGATGACGACCGCATGACCGGGCGTCTTGCGTCGCATCTTCTCCGTCAGTTGCGGGGGAGGCTGGTAGAGGACGCGCGGCTTCTGGTCGAGATCGCTCGAAGAGAACAGCGCCTCGACGCCGTTCTCTCCGCCGGCGGCGCCCTCGATGTTGATCGCGAAGTCCCCGCCCCATCCCGAGCCGAACCCGGGATTCAGGGTGAGCTCGAGCTGCGAGAGATCGAGCGGCCGGGACTCCGGCTCGAGCTCCGGCGGCTTCTCCGGCTCCTCCTCCGGCTCCTCTTCCGGCTCGTCCTCGAGCACCGGGGGCGGCGGCGGCAGCAGCGCGGTGTTGAGCGTCTGGAGCGTCAGGTCCGCGATCGGCGGCTTGTTGATGGCCTGCATGAGCGGGAGGACCAGGAACAGGCCGAGCGTCAGGAAGAGCGCGCCGAGCACGACCCACGCGCCGTGCATGACGAGCTTCACGATCGCCACCGCGCTGCCGCTCTGTCGGACGACCACGGTGCTCACTGCCGGGCGCCGCTCGTCGCCACGCTGACCTTTTCGCATCCGGCGAGCTTCGCCCCGTCCACGATGCGGACGAGGAGACCGGACGGGGCGTCGGTGTCGGCCTGGATGATGACGGGGACGTCCTCCTTCTGGAGCATCCGCTTCACGAGCGGCTGCACGCCGCTGATGCCGATCTCGCGGCCGCCGTAGACGATCTCGCCCTTCGCAGTCAGGGCGATCAGGATGCTCGTCTTCTCCAGCCGGACCGCGGAGGCGGCCTGCGGCTTGTCCACCTCGACGCCGGTCTCCTCGACGAAGGTCGTCGTCACGATGAAGAAGATGAGCAGGATGAACACGCAGTCGATGAGCGGCGACATGTCGATGCCGACGTCGGTGGTGTCCGATGCGGATTCGCGGAAGCGTCCCATGGGGGAGATCCTCGCTGCTGATTGAGCCGGGTCACGCGGCCGCGCGACGACGGCGAAGGTCCCGGTAGAGGTGCTGGGCGCACACCGTCTCGACGTGCGCCAGGAAGGTCTTGTACCGCTCGTGCTTCCGCGCGAGCTGGTACTGGAAAAAGAGCCCGGCGAGGGCGACGACGAGCCCGGTCTCCGTCGTGACGAGCGCCTCCGAAATGCCGCCCGCGACGAGCGCCATCGTCTGGTCGCCGCCGGAGCCCGACGACAGCGCGCTGAACGTCGAGAGCATGCCGCCGACCGTGCCGAGCAGTCCGAGCAGCGGGGCGACGCCGACGCAGATCCGCATGACGCGAAGATCCCGATCGAAGGGCGCGATCTCGTTCGCGCGGAGGTGCTCGAAGACGCGGCCCATCTCGTCGAGGGACCGTGCGCCGGTGGCGTATCCCACCAGTTCGCCCAGCGGACCCCTGCGTTCGCTCTCCTTGACGATCCACCGGCGCCAGGTCCTCTCGGGAACCGAGAGAAAGCCTCTGCCCAGGAGCCGCAGGTGGACGTGGATGCCGAGCCCGAACATCAGCAGCGAGGTGAGGGCGATGGCCACCATCGCCCAGCCGCCCGATACCCAGATGACGGCGGCCTCCGCCCACAGCGTTTCGAGATGGCCGAGAACCTTGTCCATGCTCAGGTCTCGATGACCGCGCGCTCGCGCTCGGCGGCTTCACTCTCGCCCGGCGATGCCGGCGGCCGGACGCTCGGCCGGACGACGGGCGCCAGGAGGTCCTTGAGCGCTTCCCGCACCTGCTCGCGCGTCGATGACGCGGTCGCGGCGACCGTCGCCGTTCCCTCGCTCGCGGCCGGCAGGGCAGGCGTCACGGGCGTTCCCGCCGCGACCGGGACCGGCCGCGCCTCGGGGTACGCCTTCGACACCTGGTTCATGAACGCGATCGCGGCCCGCTCCATCTGGTCGATCACGCCGCGTGCCTTGCGCGAAAGGAGCGCGTGCAGCAGCAGCGACGGAATCGCGACGATCAGGCCGAACTCGGTTGTGATGAGCGCCTCGGAGATGCCGCCGGACAGCGTCTTGACGTCGCCGGAGCCGAAGACGGTGATCAGCTTGAACGTATTGATGATGCCCGTGACCGTACCGAGGAGGCCGAGCAGCGGAGCGGCCGCGGCGCTGATGGCGATGAACGGGAGCAGACGCTGGAGCCTGAGGCGGGTCGTGAGCACCGTCTCGTACATGATCTCCTCGATGAGCGCCCGCGGCTCCTCGATGTGCTCGACGCCCGCGGCGAGCATCCGCCCCGTCGGACCGCCGACCGCCTCGGCCTTCTCCATGGCCATGCGCTCGTCGCGGCGGGCGACGGCATGGAGCAACGCATTGACGCGAGTCCGCGATGGGTTCCGCACGAAGAGCAGACCGATCCACTTGTACAGCGCGACCAGCAGCGCGGCGCCGGCGAGCGCGAAGATCGGGACCATCACCGGGCCGCCCTTCCGCACGTGCTCGGCGAGCGTTTCCTCGGTGGCCTCGATCTTGTGCGCGTTGCCGAGCGTCGGGTCGAACGGGAACAGGCCTTCGCCGAACGTGATCACCTGTGCGGCGGCCGTCGCGTCATCCGGGTTGCCGAAGGGGATCGCCGACGGCTCGAGCGATCCGAGCCGCTGCTCGGCCGTGCCGACGTCCTTCCCGTCGGCCGAGCGGAACAGCGCCGCCGGTCCGACGAGGACGTACGTCCCCGGCCGCACGCGTCCGTCTTCGTCGAGGCCGGTGCCCTCGAATCGCACGCCGCCGAGGGCCTCCTCGAGCCGGACGATCGACGCCGAGAGCAGATCGGTCTGCGCGGCGTAGATCCCGGCCGGGGACAGCGTGGCGTTGTCGGGCGCGAGTCGCGCCGCCTCGAGCACGTTCTCGTAGCGCTGGAGCTCCGCGATGTGCAACCGTGACTCGAAGTTCCGAACGTACTCGCTCAGCAGGTTGGAGAGGTACGTCGCCTCCTCCTCGCGCTCCTTGATCCTGTTGCGGAGATTGCTGAGGTCGAGCGTGCGCGTGTCGCGCAGGCGGGTGGCCTGCTGATGCTCGCTCCGCACCCTGTCGAGCTCGGCCTCGAGACCGGCGAGGCGATCGTGAAGCGGGATCTTCTCTTCCGCGAGCTCGCGCCGCAGGGCGTCGAGCTCGGCCAGGCTGTCCTCGAGCCGCCGCTGCGCGTCCGCGGCGGCCTGTTCGAGCGTGCTGCCGGACGCCGGCGCGGCGCCGGTCTGCGAGCCCGGGGTCTGCGCGCCCTGGGTCTGCGCGCCCGGAGTCTGCGCGCCCGGAGTCTGCGCGCGACCCGTGGCCGCGAAGGCGAGGGCGATCACGAGGGCGGTAGTGGTCTTCGTTCTCATGGTGATCCCTCGTCGATCTTGAACGGAAGCGGCACGAAGGCGGCGACGTCCTCGTTCTTGAGGATGGCGACGACGCGGGCGATCTGCGGCGCCGCCTCGTTCGCCGGCGTCCACTTCCAGCCCTCCGGCGACGACGTGCCGATGCCCGCGACGGTGCCCTTGTTGTTTACGTAGTACGCCTTGCCGATGCCGAGGTAGACCGCCGCCACCTCGACGGAGGTGCCGTCGGGGAGCGCCCGGACCTCGCTCGTAACCGTAACCTCGCGGTTGAACTTGTTCGTCTCGTTCAGGATGCCGACGACGTTGAGGAAGCGGTCGGAGATGGAGAGCCGGGTCTCGTCGGGATTCCGCGGAATGCGCTGGCTGAGCGTCTCGACCCGCGTCCGGATGGGCTCGGGCATCCGCCGGGCGAGATCGGCGGTGCGCTGCTCGAGCAGGGCGAGCGTGCCGGCGAGCGAGTCGGTGCCCTCCTTGAGCCTCTCGTTCTCCGCCACGAGTTCTTCCCGCTTGAGATCGGCTTCCGCGATGTTCCGCTCGGCTTCGGCGATGCCCGCTCGCAGCGAGTCGATCTCGCGTTGCACGAGATCGATGCGGTCCGTCATCATCTCCCTGCCGATCGCCCAGTCGCGCCGCTCCTTCGAGATGAGGCGGCGCGTCTCGACCCACTTCTCGAGCGCGGTGCGCGCGCTGTCGAGGACCGCCGAGGGCTCGTCGGCGGCGACGAGGACGGGCGGCAGCAGGGCCACGCCGGCGGTGAGCGCCGATGCGGCCAGGGCGACCGTGGCTCTGCGTCGCCCGACAAGTTGTCTGGAGGGTGTCGTCATGGTGGTTGCCGTTCTTCGGACCGGGGAGCCGGGCTCTCCGCACCGGGCTAGAACTGGAAGTTGGCGGTGAGTCCGAGCGAGTACTCGATGCCCGCCGTGTATGAAGTGTTGATGGCCGTAACCGTGTAAGGCGACCGGTACTCGGTCTCGATCCTCGGGTTCGTCAGGTTCTTCGCCTGGAACGTCAGCTTGAGGAAGTCGCCGATACGCTGCGAGACGACGAGGTTCAGGGTGTCGAACTCCGAAGCGACGATGCTCGGGATGAAGTTGCCGTCGTCCTGGGTGGCCCCGGCGACCAGCGTGTCGCCCTTGACCGTGTAGAAGAGCGAGGCCTGCGTGCCCGTCGCCTCGATGTCGTACGTGATGTAGGCGTTGAGGAGCCGGTCCGGCGCCCCGGTGGCGTCGCGGGTCTGCATCGGCGACTGGATGTTCGGCAGGCGGAAGTCGATCTGCTCCCGCGTCGTCAGCGTGACCTCCGAGTCGATGAAGGTCGCGTTCCCGCCGATCGAGAGGCCCCGGAGCGGCTCCCACACCTGGCCGAGATCCTGCCGCACCTCGAATTCCCAGCCCTGGATCTTGCCGTCGGGGTAGTTGACCGGCGTCGTGAACGTGAAGCCCGCGACGCGCTGGACGTACTCGATCGGATCGAGGAGCTCCTTGTCGAAGTACGACACCGAGAAGAGACCGCCTTCGTACGGGACGTAATCGCCCCGGAGGTCGATGTTCTCCACCGCGCTCATCCGCAGGCTGGGGTTACCGATGAAGATCGGACCGCCCAGGAACTCGCTCTGGAGGATCGGCGTGATCTCCTTGAACACCTGGCGGGCGATCGTCTCCGAGTACGAGGCGCGGAGGGTCAGCGCGTCGTTGGGCCGGTACACGATTCCGAACGCCGGAAGCGCGTCGTCCTGGCTGAAGTTCACGTCCGCTGCGCCCGGAGTGAGCGAGACGCCCGCGGTCGCCCCCGGCGGGTAGTACTGGGCGTCCTCCTCGGGGGAGTTCACCGTCCTGAGTTCGGTGGACTCCCAGCGGACGCCGGCGATCACGTTGATCCGGTCATTCACCGGCAGGTCGATCATGGCGTAGTACGCCTCGATGTCCTGGTTGCCGCGGTAGTCGACGTCGGTGCGCGGAGGGCCGTCGGAGATCGGGTGGGTCTGGAACGGCCAGATGCCGGTCCAGTTGGGGCGGTATTCCGCTTCGTATTCCGCGTTGTCGTTGAAGTTGGCGAAGGTGTCCTGGTCGAAGTTCCGAACGACCTTGTCGCGGAAGAGACCCACCTTCGCGTAGCCCTGGATGCCCTCCCACTGCTCGAACGGGAACTTGAAGTTCGCGGAGACCTGCTCGCTGTCCTCGGTGATGTCCTCCCACGTGCGCTGGAGGTAACCGAGCGTGAAGTTCGCGGCCGGCTTGAAGGGCTGGTGCACGGCGTTGATGAATCCGCCGGCGTCGAACGGCGGCGTCGGCTGCCGGAAGCCCCGCGCGAGCCACTGCGAGCCGAACTGCCGCTTGTCCGGCTGGTAGCGGCGGGCGGCGCTCTGCGAGACCGTCCAGTCCACCTCCGGCGGGAGGACCGTGATGAAACGATCGAGCCCGTCCTGTTCCTCGAAGAGCGGCAGCGTGTGCGTGCCGCGGACCTGCCACGTCTCGGTCGTGCGCTCGTTGTACGTCAGGGTCTCGGTCGTGATGTACGGCGCGGCGGTGCGGTCGGCCGCCCGGTTGCCGGGGCCCCGCGGATCGTTGACGTCGTACCCGGGGAAAAAGTACTCCTTGCCCCGCGTGTCCGTCGCGAGAGTGGCCGTGTCCTCGGCGGTGCGCGTGTACAGGTATGTCAGGACGAGGCTGTGGTTCTCCATCTCGATGCCGGCCGTGCCCAGCGCGCCCCACTGCACCTCTTTGGACGCCTCGGTGATGTCGAAGAGCGCCGTCTTGAAATCGCCGCCCGTGGCCGGGACGGGCGGAACAGGGGGCGTGCCCTGGAGGGTCTCCGGCACGAGCGTGCGGGGGACCGACTTGTTCGCGTCGGTGACCCACAGCGAGTCGTCGATCCCGTTGTCGTGGAAGGAGCTGTCGCGTTCATAGAAGAAGTTGGCGAAGCCGCCGATCGTGACCCCGTCGCCGAGGTCCTTTCGCGCGCCGGCGGCGACGGACCACTTGTAGTCGGTCGGCGCCGGACCGGGGACGGTGCCGACCGCGCCGTCGAAGACCTGCGGAATGGGATCACCGTTGAGGTCGAACGCGGGGGGGATGTCGCGTCCGCCGCGGTCGTCGCCCCAGAAGTTGACCCCGCCGCCGGCGTAGGTCAGGAAGTCGCCCCGGTCCTGCACCTGGCTGTTGACGCCGACCTGCGCCTTGAAGCTGATCGCCGTCTCGTTCGGGATGCCCTTCAGGATAACGTTGACGGCGCCGCCCGAGGCGTCGCCCTGCTGATCCGGCGTGAACGTCTTGCTCACCTGGACGCTCTCGATCACCGCGGCCGGGAACTGGTCGAGCTCGACGGCCCGCGTGTCGGCGTCGGCGGAGGGGAGACGCACGCCGTTCATCTGGGAGACGACGTACCGGTCGGGCAGGCCGCGGATGACCGCGAACTTGCCGTTCGAGACCGTTGCGCCCGCCACCAGGCGCAGGGCGGCGGCGGCGTCGCTCGCGCCGGCCCGGCTCATCAGCTCGGAGCCGATGGAGTCGAGCAGTTGCGGCGCCTCGAACCGGAGCTGGAGCAGGTCGGCCTCGGTCCCGGCTCCGATCTGGAGCTCCTCGACGACGAACTCCTCCATCTCCGTGAAGGCGCCCGAGAGCGAGGCGTCGATCTCGGTGAGCTGTCCCGCGCTGACGACGACGTTCGGCCTGATCTGCCGCGCGTAGCCGTCCTTCGAGAAGACGAGCGTGTACGTGCCGGGCGGCACGTCGCTGAGGAGGTAGTTCCCCTGCTCGCCGGACGTGATGGTCGTGCCGGTCTCGACGATCGAGACCTGCGTGAGCGCGAGGGGTGCGTCGAAGTCCCGGTCGTAGACGGTCCCGCGAATGGAACCCGTCGGCTGCGCCCACGCGCTCGAGGTCCAGAGGACGAGCGCCCCCAGCGCGACCATCGAGCGGGACGATCGCCCTCTTACCATGGGTGCCCGAGCCCTTCGCGGATCGCGCGGAGCCGCGCCTCGAGTTCCTCGTCCGGCTCGAACGCCTGCACGGCGAGCGAGACGCAGGTTGCCGCGAGATCCTCGGCGCGCGGGCGCGAGTTCGGGTTCTCGACCCCCGCCTCGACAAGCCGCTTGTACATCGCGAGCGCCGCCTCGCGGTCACCGGTCCGGTGAAGGGCCTCCGCGAGCGGCCGCAGCGCGCGGGCCCGGAAGACGTCGGCGATCTCGCGGGTCCGCGTCTCGTACATCCCGAGCGCCTTCGCGATCTCGGCGCGCGCCTTCGCCGTGTCGCCTGCCGCGCCGCGGAGGGCGGCGAGACGCCCCCGGAATGGGACGTGGTATTCGGGTATCCAGTTTCCCGCGTCGAGCATCGGCTGCGCCTGTTCGACGAGCGCCAGCGCCTTCGCCTTGTCGCCGTGGTCCAGCGCGGCCTGCGCCATCTCCATCATGAGCTCGATGCGGATCATGACGGGCATCTTCGTCCACGAGCTCGTGATCGTTTCCTCCACCCGCGCCCGCCGCGTCTCGTCCCCGTAGAACCGGTCGAAGAGACGGACGCACACGATGAGCGTGTTCTTCACGACGTCGAACGATCCATCGAGGATCGTGTGGTCGACGCCGAGGAGCGTCTGTTCGAACTGCCCCTCGTCCATGAGCTCGACGCGGGTCCGGTTCGCGCGTCCGGCCTCGGAATCGACGAGGCCCGACTCGAAGTCGAGGGCCGCGTCGGAGAACCCAAGCCAGATCAGCGCCTCCGCGATGCTCGCGCGGATCCGGTCGCGTCGCCACTCGTCCACGGAGTAGGAGATGCGCTCCGCTTCGCGCAGGGAGTGGGCGGTCTCGCTGCGGTCGCCCCGCTCGGCACAGTACGCGGCGAACTGCGCGAAGCCGAGCCCGCGACGCCAGTTGCCGATGCGCTCGGCGCAGGCCAGAGCGCGCCGCGGCTGGTCGAGGTCGAGACACGCCTCGACCACCGAATGCTGGAGACGTGATCGCGTCTTGATGTGAGGCTCCACCGGCATCGCCGACGCGGCGTCGAAGGCGAGCTCGAGAAGCTCGAGCCGGTAGGGCTCCACCGGTCGATCGACGACGGGGGCGGCCGGCCGGTCCGTCGCCGTCGCGTCCGTCGCCGCCGTGCCGCGATCCCCAACCGGATGTGCCGTCGGGGACGATGACGTCCGGGTGGACCCGGACGCGGCTTGTGGACTGCCGGAACCGAGGGCGAGGGCCGCCACGGCGAGGGGCGCGGCGAGCAGCATCAGGCACGGTCTTGGTTCGCGTCGCATCGGCGCCCTCGAATCAGGAGATCGAAGTGCACCTGATGGCAGGGCGAAACCCTGCCATCAGGTGGCGTTTCTGAATCGCGACGGCACGCGGTCGCCGTCGATCGTCACACGATTACGGGCAGCCCTCACCCCACGTGCCGAGGATGAGGAGGATGTCCGCGAAGCTGACCGTGCCGTCGCAGTTGGCGTCGCCGGGGAGGCCGGGGTCGCCCGCCTGGTCCCAGTTGCCGAGGACGTCGAGGACGTCCGCGAAGCTGACGCAGCCGTCGCCGGTCACGTCGCCGTTCTCGGGGTCGCAGCCCGTCGAGCAGAACTCGCGCGGCGTGGTCAGGAACTCGTACGCGTCGGTGGCCGTCCAGTCGCACAGCCAGACCTCTTCGGGAGCGAACGCGCCGCGGTACTGCGCGGGCGTGAAGAAGCCGTCGTCGGGAGCCGTGAACTGGCTCGCGGTGGCCTCGTTGGCGGCCCGCGGGTCGATGCCGATGACACGGAACATCGTCTTGCCGCCGCGCGTCACGGCGCCGGCACGCTGGAGATCGACGATCGGCGCATCCACGGGCTCGAACCCGGGGATGATCACGTTGAAGAGACCACCGGCGAAGACGCCGCGGGCGGTCGCCTCGTCATACGCGTTCGCCCGCAGGTTGCGGAAGAAGACGTTGTCCACCATGCCCGCGAGGAAGCCGACGGACTGGGCCTGGTAGATGCCGCCGCCGTCGCCGTCGCAGTCGTTCGCATGCGCGGGGACGTTGTTGTGGAGCGTCGTCCAGGTCTGCGGCCACGTGAGGGTGCCGTTGAAGCCGTAGCCCTGGGAGCCGTCGCCGTCGAGATTGTCGAACTGGACGACCTCGGCGCCGAGGTCCATGAAGATGCACTCGCGGTACTGGACGCGGGCGTTGTCACGCCACGCGGTGCCGCCGTCGCCGGCGCCCTCGGCCGGCTGGCCGATGACGGTGGCGTTGTGCACGACGGTCGTGGTGACCGGCTGCGCGTCCGAGTTCTCGGCGCCGTCCGTCTCGATGCAGTTGTCGCCGACGCCCGAGCCCTGGCTCGCGTCGAGGCTGTAGCCCTGCACGATGTTCACGAACTGGACCTTGCCGCGATAGCCCTGGTCGATGTCGAGGCTGTCGTCGCCGACGTTCCAGATGTTGAGATACTTCAGGTTGACGGTGCCGCCCCAGACCTCGACGCCGTCGTCCACGTTGTTCATGATCTCGACGTGGTGGATGTCCGTGGCGCGACCAAGGGCGCCGAGCGAGAGGCCGTTGAGCTCGTTCGCCAGGCCGAGCACGCGGCCGCCGTAGCGGATCGAGAGGTAGCTGATGGAGCCGCTGTCATCCTCGTCGTCACCGCCGCCGTACAGCGTGTCGGGGTCGCCGGAGAAGTCGGGGGTGAGCCCCTCCATCTCGGACGTGTTCATCGCGTCGCAGGTCGGCACGTTGCCCGCGCCGTCCTCGCCGACCGTGTCGGAGATGTACCCGCGTCCCATGATGGTGAGGTTGCCCCACTCGTTTGCCGCCTCGCGCCATTCGCCGGTCTTCGGATCGCGGTCGAGCCCGTTACCGAGGAGGTCCCAGGTGGCGACGTCGGCGGTCGAGGTCATGATGACCGGGTTGGACTGGGTGCCGTTGACGAAGATCTGGCCGCCGCGGGTCACGGCGAGGCTGCCGGATCCGTTGGGGGTCGGCGTGCTGGCGACGACGGTGCCGGCCTCGATGGTCAGCGTGACGCCGGGCTTCACGTAAACCTGGTTGACGAGGTTGTAGGTGTTGTCCGCGGTCCACGTCTGCGAGACGACGAGGTCGCCGCTGACGAAGATCTCGGCCGCGGAGGCGACACTGGTCACGGCGACGCCCGTGCCGATGAGGGCCAAAGCCTTGGTGTAGTACATAGCTGATGGGTTCCGGTGTTGTGTTTCGGTGTGCGATCGGCTGCGATGACACACGCCGCTGGAGATCCCGCGACAGCGTCCGATGACGTTGGCGCAGGAATCGTCCTGCCGTCTCGTGTGCATCTCGTTAGGCATGCTTTGTGGTTGTGTGAGCCGTGATCCTCCTTCCTCTGTATCCAGTCGGAGCGTCCTCCGGACCCCCCGCGTCAGGCGTCCCCGCGTGCGTCAGGCGTCCCCGCGTGCGTCAGGCACGTGCGCAGCGCACACGGACATCGATCCGGGCGCGGACGATACCGACCGAGTGTGACGGTCCGGTGAGCGGTCGATTCTGTTCGCGTTTCGCCGCCGGGTTGCGGGGTCCGGCGCGGCGACGCCGCGCCCTTCCACCGGAGGGTGCGCCACTTCCGTAACGGCTCGCCCCCCTCCATGCGTCGCGAGCGGGCGAGGTGCGAGTGCATCGCCGGTGATCCGGCGCGTCCTGCGCTATGGCGGATGCCCGAGGGGAGAGCCGACCCCGCAGGAGGGACCATGACTCACGATCGCACGGTCATCGCCGCGTCCGGAGGATCCCGACGGCAGCGGCACCGTGGACTTCCAGGATGTGCCCGTGGTCCGGGCATCGCGAGCAAGCTGCCGCGCCGGCGCGGGGCGAGGACGGGGGTCCGGGTGCAAACTCGGGCGATTTGGGTTTCATCCCGCCGCGGACGCCCGGTAATATCGCGGCGGGGAACGACTCGTCGCGCGCCGCGCCGGGGAAACGAGACGATCCCGCGGCGACGTGGCATAGTGTGATCGGAGGAAGACGAGGAAGATGACCCGCCCGCTCCAGAAGGATGTGTGCCGCGCCGCTCGCGGGGGCCTCCGCGTCGCCGCGACGCTGACCGCGCTGCTCGTGGTCCTCGGGCTCGTCGGGCCGGCGATCGCGCAGTGCGAGCTCGCGCAGACGCTCGGCTCGTTCGGCCCCGGGGACGGACAGTTCGACCGCCCGTCCGGCGTGGCGGTGGACGGGCGGGGCCGTCTCTACGTCGCCGACACCTTCAACCATCGCATCCAGGTGTTCGACGCCGATGGCGAGTTCCTCTTCAGGTTCGGCGGGTTCGGCGAGGCCGACGGGCAGCTCCGCCAGCCGCGGGCCGTCGCGGTCGGCGGCGACGGGAGAATCTACGTCGCCGACACCGCCAACTACCGCATCCAGGTGTTCACCGCCACGGGCGAGTTCCTTCTGAAGTTCAGCCGGCTCGGCACGGGGGAGGGAGAGGTGGAGGCGCCGCGGGGAATCGGGGTGGACGCGCCCGGCAACATCCACGTGCTCGACACGGTCAACAGCCGCGTGCAGGTGTTCGACAACCTCGGCATCTTCATGTTCACGTTCGCCGAACACGGCTCGGGCGACGGCGACCTGCTGTTCCCCTTCGGCCTGACGCTCGATCACGCGGGGCGCATCCACGTCGCCGACACTAGCAATCACCGCGTGCAGGTCTTCGACCCCGCCGGCGCACTGCTCCTGAAGTTCGGCACGCGCGGCATGGGCGACGGCCTGTTCGAGTTCCCCCACGGCATCGCCGTTGACCGCGGCGGGAGGATGTACGTCGTGGACACCTTCAACGACCGGGTGCAGGTGTTCGACGCCGCGGGCGGCTTCCTCTTCGCGTTCGGCGACGGGGCGCAGTTCGACGAGCCGGAGGACATCGCGGTGGACCGGGCCGGCCGCCTGATCGTCGCCGATACCGGCAACAGCCGGCTCCTGATCTTCGCCTGCGTCGGCGGGGCGTGCTGCATCAACGACGGCTGTCTCGACCTGGGCTTCGGCGCCTGTGCATCGGTGGACGGAACCTGGCTTGGGGACGGGTCGGACTGCTTCACCGCGGTCTGCCCGGCGTACTGCCCGGCCGACCTGAACGGGAACGGGCGCATCGACTTCGCGGATGTCCTCCACATCCTCGCGAACTGGGGTGATTGTCCACCAGACGGTCCCTGAGACGCCCCCCGACTGCCCTCTACGTCACGAAGCCGTCGCCGCTCAGACCCCACCGGGCGGCCCGGGCAGGCCCCGCGCGGCGAGCGTCGCGAGCAGATGGGCCCACGTGACCATGCCGTCGTCGCTGAGGCCGCCGGTCCTCGTCGTCACGAGTTGACCGCGATCGCCGGCTCCGTGACGGACCCGATTCACTCGGCGGAGCACGCCCCCCAACCCGACACCACGCGGGCGATGTCCTGGAAGTTGACGACGCCGTCGCCGTTGATGTCGGCGTTGCACGCCTCGCATTCGCCCCAGGCGCCGAGCACCAGGAGAAGGTCCTGGAACGTCGTCTGGTCGTCGTTGTCGAGGTCGGTCAGGCACGCGAGCCAGGTCGACAGCCGGGCCGTGATCCAGCAGTGCATCCGCGCGCCCTGCTGCGGCGTGAACCGGTCCCAGCACGGATCGGGATCGAAGAAGCCGTAGCTCATGTAGTCCTCGGGCAGCGTGTCGCCCCACGGCGTGTTCGAGCAGGTGTCGTTCCCGCTGGGATCGTTGCAGCTTGTGTTGATCGGTGTCGGCGGCGTGTCGCTCGCGAAGTCGCCTGTCGTGTCGGCGTCCTGGCCGTCCGCCCGCTCGTAACACGGGCTGCAGTTCTGCACCTCCGAGACGCCGTGGTGCGTGTGCCAGAGGCCGAGGTTGTGACCCGACTCGTGCACGAAGACGTACTCCGCGTTGTTGAAGAACGGCGCGCCGCACACGACGCCGCCGAGCGGCGCCGTCGCCTCGGAGTTCCAGGGGAAGTAGCCGTACGCGCTCGACTGGTTGCCGCTGACGTAGAAGTTCAGCCGGCGATCGGGCTCGAAGGCGTACTCGATCTTCATCGCGTCGTCGTCGCCGCCGAGACGGTGCTCCGAGTCGTTGTGGAACTCCCACGTGTACACGAACCGGATGCGCCACGGCGCGTACGCGAGGTTCATTTCGCGCATCCGGTCGTGCACGTCCTGCTCGGTGCCGGCGCAGTTGCTGCCGTTGTCCGCGCAGAACACCTGGACGTGCACCCGCACCATCAGGAACTCCGTCGCCTCGCTGGTCAGGTAGCCGTCACGCACGTCCGGGATGTCGCAGTCGCCCTCGGTCGGGCAGCCGCCGTCACCCGGGCCGAGCAGGAACTTCGCCTTGTCGTAGGTCTGGCACCAGCCCGTCGACAGCTCCTCGGTGAGCCCGCCGTCGGGGAGCTCCGTGGCCATCGCGGTGGTCGTGCAGAACACGCATGCCCCGGCGAGCATCGTCTTGGTCTTCATTGCTTGAGAACTCCCTTACCCCCTCGCCGGCTCCCATGCTACCGGCAGAGCGGCATCGCGGGGGGGAGCAATCTGGCGATTCCGGGGTGGGCTACGGCGCTCGCTCCCACGAGAACGCGCCGATCCGCACGTCGCCGTCGGGCACGAAGAACCCGGGCGGCGGGTCGTCGGCGATCTTCGGATCGTGCGTGAGCTCGAGCACCGCCGCGGCCTCGGAGCGGATGTCGTGGTCGCCGAGAACCACGCCCTCGATGCGCGTGTACGGCGGGCGGAAGACGAGCGGGCCCTTGACGTACACGAGGCCGCGGATCCGGCTCGGATACGAGTCGTCGAGCGTCGCGTCCTCGTCGCCTTCGTACGGCGTACCTACGGGGTTGTAGTTCACCCCGCGGGCGGTCTCGAGCAGGTCGTCGGCCGAGAGGCCGATCGCGATCCCCGCGCCGCCGTCGACGAGGATCGCGGGAGCGCTCGATGTGGAGGTCGACCACGAGACCGCCTCCTCGATGACGCTGTCCTGACCGGGATCGGTGATCAGGAGCGTGCCGAGGATCCGCACGTTCCGGATGATGATGTTCTTGCCTCGGCACTCGATGACGTAGATGCCCTCCGCGTTGGCGACGCCGAACGGGTTCGACACGGCGCTGAGGACCACATCCTCGATGAAGCGATCGTCGAGGCTCGACGGCAGGCTGGCCTCGCTGATGACGGTGCCGTTCGCCTTGTAGTAGTCAAAGACGCCGCGGCCGGGCATGCCGCGGAGGGGTGCATAGACCGTCCTGTCGCCGTGGTAGGTGCCGCCCGCGATCTCGCCTCCGGACTCGACGTCGGCGAACACGCTCGACGAGGTGGCCGACACCGATCCGTTGGCGCCGATCATCGTGCCCGACCGGATCACCGTGCCTGCGGCGAGCTCGATGTCCTTCTTCGCGCGAAGGGAGTCCGCGAGCGAGCTGTACGCGGGGCCGGACGGCCGCACTGCGACACGCAGCGCGTTGACCGCCGTGCCGTGCGCGCCGACCCCGACGGCGTAGAACGCCTTGTCCGCCCCGAGCGGAATCGGGTCGCCCTTGTGGTTATGGAAGCTCCACGAGACCGTTCCTCCGTCGAGCGGGCCCGAGAAGCTCATGTCCCGCAGTGTCTCCCGCCAGGTGCTGCCGGTCCCGTCGGCGACACGCAGTGCGTTCATCGTGTGGAGGGCGTGCTCGACGCCCGACATCGCGAGGATCTGTGCCGCGCGGCCGTCGCCCTCGCGGTCGGCGGCCCGGATCCGCAGACGCTGGGCGAGCATCGCGGTCACCGCGAGCATCGCGATGCTCGCCGCCGTGAGCAGGACGAACGCGTACGTGGTGCCGCGACGCGGCGCCGCGCGGGACGTCCCGATCCGTGGCCGGATCCCCGAACGGATCGCGGTCCCGGCCCCGGCCCCGGCGCGGATCACGGCCCACCTCCCGCCGCCGGAGGTCGGTGGTTCAGCACGTTCACCCCCGTCCGTATTCTCGACGCTTCGAGCGCATCGAGCCTGAGCTCGACCCCGACGTGGTGGACGTAGGCCCGGTCGACGGTGGGCGGCGGGCGGAGCCCCTCGATGTCGCAGCGCAGGGCGGAGAACGTTACGGCCGCGCCCGTCGGGCCGGTGACGGTGACGGTGATGCGCCGCACACCCGTATCGAGGGTGCTCGCGACGTCGGCGAGTGTGGCCGCGTCCACGTTGCGCACCTCGACCGCGCGGGTCCACCCGGTGAAAGCGTCCAGCGCGGCGCCGAACGGATCGACCGGCGGGTTCGCGGACCACCCGTCGAAGTCGTCCACGTCGTCGAAGGTGGTCCGGTCGCCGGGGATCTCGCCGGTCTCCCGGCCGAATCCGCCGCCGTCGGGATCGCGGTAGGCAGCCTGGACGATCTCGCCCACCAGGTCCTGGGCGAGCTGGTGCCCGACCGATCCGCTGACGAGCCTCGTGTCGAACCGCTGCACCGCCCCGAGCGTCTCCAGCGCCCCGACGACGACGACCGCGACGATCGACATCGAGATGAGCGCCTCGATGAGCGTGCTGCCGCGTCGCACATGCAGGGTCGGTCGGGGCATGGTTCGTTCACTCGATGATCGACGTCTCGGTCGAGCCGAACGCCTCGATCGGCAGGTCCCTGTCGGGATCCGGGGAGCTCCAGCCGCCTGGATTCCCGCTGATGTACTGGTTGGCGGGCGTCGCCGTACCGAGCGTGTCCTCGTAACGGATGACCGCGCCGTCGTCCCCGGCGAGCATCCCGATCGCGATGCACGCGCCCTGGTCCGCCGGAATCGAGTCGGGCATATCGATCGCGACCTCGAAGGTGGCCATGACCGGCGGCAACTGCGACTCCGAGAAGAACGCCTGGGCGATCACGGCACCGGGTGCGCCGCCCGCAACGCGCTCACGCACCTGCACGACCAGGGTCGCCGTCGCCTCGTTCTTCTGCGTGGCGAGGAAGCGCACCCGGGTGATCTTCCACGTAATCGCGTCGTCGGGGAGGTCGGGGACGATCGACGCGACTGCCCACTTGTCGGACTTGACGATGTGGTCCTTCGGCGTCGCCGCGGGGTTCTCGTACTGCGCGAAGAGAGCCTCCTCCTCTTCCTCGACGTCGGCACGCTCGCGCCCGGACGCCCATTCGATCGCGCGCCGGAAGAGCGTATAGCCGTGCTCGTTCAGATCGTTCAGGTCGGTGTCGCTGCTCCACGGCAGCACGACCCGGCGTCCCGCGGCCGGATCGCCGCTGTAGAGCGGCTCGCCCGCGTCGAGCGCGAGCAGCATGATGCGATCCGGTCGCTCCGGCTCGCTTGCCAGCAGCCGCGCGCCCGCGGCGAGCGCGAGCTCATCGGAATGGATGAGCCTCCGGCCAGCGGCGAGGATCGGCAGGATGCCCGGGAAGAACGGCTGCGTGATGTAGTGTCCGTCGTCGTCGATCACGATCGCCGTGCCGGTCTGCGTCGCGAACAGGGCTTCGGCGAGGTCGAGATCATCAACCGTGTCGCGATTCTCCGTGATCACGCCGATGGTCGCGTCGTTGAGCTTGTCGAGCAGACGGTCCTCGCGGACCTGGTCGGAGACGTAGACGACGTCGCCGGCAGCGAGCACCGCTTCGTATGCACTCGCGTCGTCATCGTCGTCGACAAGCGTGACCGCATGATCCCACGACTCGAACAGGAATCGTCGCAGCAGCTCGCCCGCCGTGAGGTTGGCGGCGTCCGCGACGACGAAGACCATGCGCAGTCCGCCCTCCGTCGCCCCTTCGTCGCTGCCGCCCGCGCCCGGAATGGTCGTGACGTCGTACGCGAGGGCGAACTCCTGGACCGACGGCGCGACGACGAGATGGTCCGACCCGTTATAGGTCAGCGTGACCGGGTCGCCGGCGATGCCGGTCCACTCGTACCGGAGCGCCTCGTCGAGACCGTCGCCGTCGCGGTCGGGCACGGTGAACGCGACGGCCGTCGCGCTGCGCTCCGTGAACGTGCGCGCCAGGCGGAGATCGGAGGCGATGCGGTCAGAGAGCTCGACGGCGTCGTCGCGACCCGCGCCGCTCGACACGGCGCCGATCTCGACGGCGCGACCCGTGAAGACCAGCGCCATCGTCAACGTCCCGAGAATGGCCGACGTCACCGCCATCGAGATGAGAAGCTCGATGAGGGTGAAACCGCGAGGAGCGGCATGCGCACGGTTCCCCCGAAATGGACGCGCCGCCGTCATTCCCGGCGCGCCCTCCCCGTCGCGGCGTCCAGCACGATGACTCGTGACGCGATGCCGGACCTCAGCGTGATCGTGCCCGGCTCCCCGAGGGCCTTGCTCCCGGGCACGCTCACCGCCGCGCCGTAGCGATCGAATGCGACGTCGTTGGCGCCGTCGAAGGTCGCACCGACGAGGTCTGCGTTGTAGGGCGCAAGGCCAAGATCAACGGCATATTCCTTTCCCGGCCGGTCGGGGTCGGGCTCGTTGTCGAAGACGTAGTGGTCGCCGCCGGGATCGAACTTGACGACCACCAGCCGGTCCTCGGTCCGGGCCATCGCACGGGCGGCGGTGAGGTCGGCGAGCAGGCGGTTCGCGGCGGCGTCGGCGTGATACGCGTCCCGGGCCGTCGCGAACCGAGGCAGCGCGATGAGCGACAGGGTTGCCGTGATCGCGAGCACGAGCAGCAGCTCGATGGAGCTGAACCCGCAGCCGGGGCGGGCGGTCGGAATGGAGCTCGGAGGTCGGGACACGGAGGTGCCATCGATATCGGCCGATTTCATCGCCCGCGGAAGCGGACGCGGCAGGCCGCTCGCCCCGCGTGTCGCGTTGCTCGGCCTGGCGGGCCCGCGAGGCCCGCCGGACCGCCGCGACGGGCCCCGGAGGGTCCGAGAATGGCGGCCCCGCCCGGACGTGTCGCAAAACAGATTTTGTGTCGGCGCCGCCTTGATCTAGACTCGGGTGAGGGCGGGAGTCGGAGGGCACAGATGTCGCGCACCGCGAATGTCGATCGTCGGTCAGGGGCGCTGGCGCCGGTGGCGCTGGTCGCGATCGCCGCGCTCGCGGCGGGGCCCGGCTTCGCCGCGGCCGCCGAGTGCACCGGATCGGAGACGGTGCTGGTGCCGCCGCCCGCTTCCGACGGCGACGAGTTCGGCCACGCGGTCTCGGTGAGCGGCGAGGTGCTCGCCGTCGGCGCGCGCTTCGACGATACGAGCGGTGTGCTGGCCGGTGCCGTCTACGTCTACCGCTACGACAACGATGCGAAGACGTGGGGCGAGCCGGTGCGGCTCACGCCCGGCGCCGCCGGCGACCAGGTCGGCTTCTCGGTCGCGGTATGCCGGAACGTGCTGGCCGTGGGGGCGCGGCGCGACCGTGACAACGGCAACGATGCGGGAGCGGTGTACGTCTACCGGTACGACCTGCTCGGCCGCTCATGGGGGGATCCGGTGAAGCTCGCGCCCGGTGTCGCCAACGACCAGGTCGGCTTCTCGGTCGCTGCGAGCGGCGACGTTGTCGTCACCGGCGCGAAGGGGGATGACGCCAGCGGCCCGAACGCCGGCGCGGCGTACGTCTACAGGTACGACCACGATGCCCGCGCGTGGGGCGTGCCCGTCAAGCTCACGCCCGGTGTCGGCTTCGACGAGGTGGGCTGGTCCGTCGCGGTTGACGGGGACGTCGTCGTCGTGGGAGCGCATCTCGACGACGACGGCGGTCCGGGCGCCGGCGCCGCATATATTTATCGCTACGACCCCGATGCCATGAGCTGGGGTGCGCCGTTCAAGGCGACGCCCGGCGCCGACTTCGACGAGTTCGGTCATGCCGTCGCCGTGAGCGGCGACGTCGTCGTCGTCGGCGCACGCCAGGACGACCAGTCGGGCGTCGATGCCGGTGCGGTGTACGCTTACCGCTACGATCCCGGCGCCGAGGCATGGATCGCGCCCGACAAGTTCACGCCCGCGATGGCGGGTGACGACTTCGGCTGGTCCGTCGCCGCCAGCGGTGACGTGTTCGTCGTCGGCGCGTACACCGACGGCCAGGTTGGACCCGACGCGGGCGCCGCCTACCTCTACCGCTTCGACCCCGGTTCCCAGACATGGC
The DNA here is from genome assembly GCA_964638815.1 of uncultured Isosphaeraceae bacterium. Taxonomy (GTDB): domain Bacteria; phylum Planctomycetota; class Phycisphaerae; order Phycisphaerales; family SM1A02; genus CAZXBB01. The sequence continues at coordinate 6,097 of CAZXBB010000374.1, read as the reverse complement.
TGCCGCCGCTCACGATGCGGCCCGCCGGCGCTGGCGACCAGTACGGCTTCTCGATCGCGATCGACGGCACAGTCACGGCCGTGGGCGCCCGGTTCGACGATACGAGCGGCAACCACGCCGGCGCCGTATACGTCTCCGGATGTCCGGACGTGCCGCTGCTGGGCGATCTCGACGACGACGGTCGCGTGACGTTCGGCGACCTGGTGATCCTGCTGGCAGCGTGGGGGCCGTGCCCTGGCTGTCCGGCCGATCTGAACGGCGACGGCGCGGTCACGGTCACCGATCTCCTGATCATCCTCTCCCGGTGGGACTGATTCCGGCGATTTCCGCAGAACGTGGCAGCCCCCCGTCCCGTCACAATGGAGGCGGCCCGCCGGGCTGAACCGCGATGAGATGGCCACAACACCGTTCCGCGCTCTGGCTCGGCGTCGCCTACGCCGCGCTGTTCATTGCGCTCGCGATCCGTCCGTACGATCGCGCCGACTGGCTGCTCGAGAACCTCATCGCCGTCGTGTTCGTCGCGCTGCTCGTGGCGACCCGGAACGTCTTCCCGCTCTCGCGTGCGTCGTACACGCTGATCTTCGTCTTCCTCTGCCTGCACACGGTCGGTGCCCATTACACCTACTCCCGGGTGCCGATCGCCGATACGATCGGGTCGTTCTTCGGCTGGGACCGCAATCACTACGACCGCTTCGTGCACTTCGCCTACGGCCTCCTGCTCGCGTATCCGATCCGCGAGCTCTTCCTGCGCGTCGCCGAGGCGCGCGGCTTCTGGGGCTACTTCCTGCCGCTCGACGTCACGCTCTCCACGTCGTTCATCTACGAGCTCATCGAGTGGGCGGCCGCGACTGTATTCGGCGGCGAGCTCGGTTACCACTACCTCGGCACGCAGGGCGACGAGTGGGACGCGCACAAGGACATGGCGCTCGCCGGCCTCGGCGCCGTGATCGCGCTGGCGCTCATCGCGCTCGTCAACAGCCGTCTCCAGCGCGACTTCGCACGCGAGTGGAACGAAAGCCTGCGCGTGAAGCGACGCGCACCGCTCGGGGAGGACCGCCTGGCGGAAATGCTCGACGAGGACGCGCGCTGAGCTCGCGGGCATCCCCGCCGGCTTCCGCGCGGATGCAGGCCCGGGTGTCGATGGCGATGAGAGAGGCAGATGCAGGCCGAATGGGGGGGCTCGCGTGGCAGCGCGCCAGTGCCGAGCAGCGCTCACACCGCTTCCGCGAGGCCCACGAGCGCGTTGAACACGGGTCGTGCGCGGCGGTCGAGGCGGTAGCTCGTCACGGGCGGGAACGCGTCGTACACGTCGCGCCGGACGAGCGCCGTCTGCTGCATGTCCTTGAGCGAGAGCGTCAGCGCCCGCGGCGTGATGTCGGGGAGCTCGTGACGCAGCTCGGAGAAGCGGTGGGGCTCATGACCCAGAACGTACGTCACCGGCATCGTCCACTTCCGGAAGGCCAGGGGCTCGATCTCCAGCCGCCTCACCGTGGCCAGGAGGCGGCCGGAGCAAGGGGCCAGGCGGGCGCCCTCCGCCGTGAGAAGGTACTCCGGTCGCATGGGGTGGCCGGTTCCGGGGTTGCAGACCACCCACCCCATCGCGACGAGGTCGCCGAGCGTCGCCTCCAGCGTCGCGCGTCCGACGCCGAGGCGGTTGGCGAGCGTGATGAACTTCGCCCCGCGGGCGGCCTCGAGCTCCACGAGCACCGGAACGGCCCAGCGGCGGTGGAAGAGAGTGATGAAGCGATCGAGGGGGTCCACGGGAATCTCGGGACGAGACGGCTTGACGCTGCTTTACCGCTGGCTGCTTGACGGCTGATTGATACTTAGTATAAAAACATCTCATTCGCACGTCAACCCTTTTCAATCAGGAGACCCGCCATGACGACGACATCCTCCGAGAAGCTCACCAAAGCCGGACAGGCGCTCGGCTACGACGCCGGCCTCACCATCGCTTTTCGCGTGAAGGACATCGCCCGCTCCCTCGCCTGGTACCAGGACGTCCTCGGCTTTAAGCTCATGTACCACATGGAAGAGATGGGCTGGTGCGAGCTGACCACGCCGGTGCCCGGCGTCAACGTCGGTCTCAGCCAGGTCGAGAACGTGAACCCCGGCGGCCCGACTCCGACCTTCGGCGTGAAGGACATCGACGCCGCCCGGAAGACGCTCGAGGCCCGGAAGGTCCGGTTCGACGGCGAGACCATGGAGATCCCGAACATGGTGAAGCTCGCGACCTTCTTCGATCCGGACGGCAACACGCTGATGCTCAACCAGTCACTCTCGGACCAGATGGGTTAGAGCGGGAGACCCGACGCGCATGTACCTCGCGATGCACACCTGGATGCGGGCGGAGCCCATCGAAGACGCGATCCGCCGCCTGCCTGCCCTCGGCTACGAGGCGGTCGAGATCGCCGGCGTCCCGGACGAGATCGACGCGGACGCCGTCCGCGCGATCCTCGCCGGGACGGGCATCCGCTGCTGCGGGGCCGTCTCCCTCATGACGCCCGAGCGCAGCCTGCTCGCGAAGGATCCGCGGCGTCGCGCGGCTTCGGTTCGCTATATCACCGACTGCGTCACGATGGTCCGCGCGCTCGGCGGCGACGAGATGACGATCGTGCCCGGCTCGGTCGGCCAGGTCGTTCCCGAGGCGACGCCGGACGAGGAGTGGGCGTGGGCCGTGGCGTCGCTGAAGGAGATCGACGAGCACGCTCGGCAGTACGGTGTGCGGCTCGGGATCGAGCCGATCAACCGCTTCGAGACCTTCTTCATCAACCGTGCGGCGCAGGCGATCGCGCTCGCCGAGGCGGTCGGCCCGACGTGCGGCGTCGTGCTCGACAGCTTCCACATGGCCATGGAGGAGACGGACGTGTACGACGCCATCCGCGCGGCAGGGGACCGGCTCGTCAACTTCCACATCGGCGAGAACAACCGGTTCGCGCCAGGGCTCGGCACGCTCGACTGGGCGCGGATCATCGCGACGCTGCGGGAGGTCGGCTACGACGGTGCGCTCTCGGTCGAGTTCTGCCCGCCGTTCGACCGCACGCCGGCGAACCCGTACCCCCATCAGGCCGAGACCGACTTCCACGGCGTGTGCGCGGAGAAGATGAAGTTCCTCGAGGACCACGGTTCGAACCTCATGAGCGAGTCGTTCTACGTCGGGCAGATCCGCCAGTCCGCGGATGTCCTGCTCCCGCTGATCCGGCGATGAAGATCGCGCGCGTCGACGCCCGGTGGCTCCAGTGCCCGATCCCGCCGGATCGGCAGCACGTCTCCGACTTCGGCCGGCTGACGGCGTTCGACATGACGCTCGTGCGCATCGAGACCGACTGCGGGCTCGTCGGGTACGGTGAGGCGAAGGCGGCGGTCGGGAGCGCCGGCGGCTGCGCGCAGCTCGTCACGTGCGTCGAGGACGACCTTCGCCCGATGCTCGTGGGCGAGGATCCGCGTCGCATCACGCGACTGTGGGAGCGTATGTACAACGGCACCCGCGCCGACCACGCGCTGGCGCGGGGCCGCGCGTTCCCCGGGCTCGGCCGGCGCGGGCTGTCGATCGCGGCGGTCGGCGGCGTCGACACGGCGTTGTGGGACCTGCTCGGCAAGTCGCTCGACACGCCGCTCGTGCAGCTCCTCGGGGGCGCGTGCCGCGACGTGATGCCGTGCTACGCCTCCGGCGGCTGGGCGGACGAGGCGAGCATCGGCGCGCAGCTCACCGGCTACGTGGAAAGGGGCTTCGACGCCGTCAAGATGCGCGTCGGCGTGATGGACGGATCGATCGACGCGAGCATCGCCCGCGTGCGCGCCGCGCGCGCGGCGCTCGGCCCGGGTCCGAAGCTCATGTGCGACGCACATGGCACGTGCGGCGTGCCGGAGGCGAAGCGGTTCTGCCGCGGCGTCGAGGACTGCAACCTCTACTGGTTGGAGGAGCCGTGCGGACCCGACAACCTCGCCGGCACCGCCGAGGTGAGGGCGGCGACGTCGATCCCGATCGCGCTCGGCGAGAACGAGTTCACGCGATTCGACATCCGCGACGCGATCGACCGCCGCGCCGCCGACGTCATCCAGCCCGACGTCGCGATCGTCGGCGGCGTAACGGAGACGATGCGGATCGCGCACCTGTGCGACGCGTACCAGCTCGAGCTCGCCCCGCACCTGTGGGGATCGGCGTTCTCCTTCATGGCCGGCCTGGCGGTCGCGTTCGCGAGCCCGGCGGCGTGCATCCTCGAATACGCCCTCGGCGGCAACCCGATGCTGCACGACCTCGTGAAGGAGGTCATCGTGCCGGACGGCGGCGTGCTCGCGGCGCCGACCGCGCCGGGGCTGGGGGTCACGCCTGACGCGTCGTTCGTGGACGAGTACACCGTGCGATAGCCCGCAGCGGGCGATCCGGTTCATGCATAATGCGGGCTAGAATGCGCGCTACTGGTGTCCGTGCCCGCGTGGTTCGAGACCGGAGCCCGATCGCAAGGGAGAGCCAGGAGCTTCACATGACGCGCGCCACCGAGATCAACCACGTCAGCCTCATCGTCGACGACATCGAGACCGCGGCGGCGTTCTACGAGAAGGAGCTGGGCCTCGAGCCGCTGCCGGCGTACAAGTTCGACTATCCCGCCGCTTTCTTCAGGGTGAACGCGACGCAGCAGCTTCACGTGACGGAGTGGAAGGACTACCCGTCGTTCCGCGGTCACGTCTGCCTGCGGGTGGACGACTGGATGGCGGCATTCCGGCGCTTCAGGACGCTCGGCATCATCGACATCAGGGCGTGGGGCAAGGTGCGCAAGCTGCCCGACGGGACGTTCCAGATGTTCATCCGCGATCCCTCCGGTAACCTCGTCGAGATCTCGGGGCCGCCGGGATCGAAGGTGGACGAATCGATCTTCGGCGCCGACGAGCTGTGCCAGGCGGAGACCGGCGCGTTCGTCTCGGGACGCGACGACGCGCGCGGACTCCAGTCGGAGGACGCGTCGCTCTACCACGACCGGTCGGAGGACGCGTGACGCCGGCCCCCCGCGTCCTCCTGCTCGAGACGATCGATGACGACGCGCTGCGCGAGCTCGCCGGGTCCGCCGAGACCGTGCACGCGTGGACGCTGCCCGCCGACGCCGTCCTGGAGGCGGCGGGCGCGGGGCCGATCCACGCGATCATGACGCGCGGCCGGGGGCGCGTCACCGCCGGGCTGATGGACGCGTGCCGCGGGCTCGTCGCGGTCGCCCGGTGCGGCGTCGGCCTCGACAACGTCGACTGCATGGCCGCGAGCGAGCGCGGCGTCGCCGTCCTGAATCTGCCCGGAAGCAACGCAGAGACCATCGCCGAGCACACCGTGATGCTGATGCTCGCAGTCACGCGCGGGCTCGTGGAGTCGGCGAACGCGGTCCGGCGCGGCGACTGGGCGAGCCGGGCCGGCTTCGACCGCGACGAAGTGCACGGGAAGACGCTCGGCGTCGTCGGTCTCGGCAACATCGGAACGCGGGTGGCGACGATCGGCGCGGCGCTCGGCATGCGCGTCGTCTACGCCGATCCCCGCGCGCGGGACGCGGCGTACGAACGTCTCGACCTCGACGCGCTGCTCGCCGCCGCGGACGTCGTGACGCTGCACTGTCAGCTCGACGAGACGACCCGCCGCCTCGTGGACGCGACGCGGCTCGCCGCGATGAAGCCGGGCGGGGTGCTCATCAATACGGCGCGCGGCGCGCTCGTGGACCAGGGCGCGCTCGTCGCGCGTCTGCGCACGGGCGCGCTGGCCGGCTACGGCGCCGACGTCCTCGACGTCGAGCCGCCGGCCGCCGACGACCCGCTGCTCGCGCTGCCGCACGTGGTGATCACGCCTCATGTCGGCAGCCTCACGCGTTCGACGTACCGGGAGATCTGCGTCCGCTCGGTCCGCAATGTCCTGGCGGTGCTCCGCGGCGAGCCGCCCGACGCCGGGTGCGTCTTCAACGCTGCTGATCTTCATCAGGCATGACGCGGGTGCCCCGGGGGCCGGCCCGTGCGGGGGGGCGGGGGGTCCGTTCGGTGTTTTCGGCGCCCGTGGCGCGGGCCGCGCGTTAGGATGGTCGCGCTGCTGCCCCGACCGACCCGACCCGGCCGACCCGGCGACCCG
>CAZXBB010000373.1:0-2407 GCA_964638815.1 uncultured Isosphaeraceae bacterium | reverse complement strand
ACGGCCACGCGGCCACGGCCACGGACGCGCACACGGCCACGGCCACGGCCACGGACGCGCACGCGGCCACGGACGCGCACGAAGCCACGGACACGCACGCAGCCACCGGCACGCACGCGGACGCGGACACGCACGCGGACTATGGACACGCACGCTGCCACGGACGCGGACGCGGCCGACGTCGACGCGTGGTCCGAACGTTGTCCTGCCGCCGCACGCCACCCGGCCCTGCTGCGCAGGACCGGGGCACACCGGACCGGGGCACACCGGACAGGGGCACACCGGCGCGAGGCACACCGGACCGGGGCGCCGGTGCACACCGGATCCGGCACCGGTCGCCGGGCGTTGCAAAGAAACGACCCCCGGTCCCACCAACCGGGGGTCGCACCGATCGAATCGGGTGGCCCGGATCCTACCGCGTCACGGGCACGGTCCCCAGTTCGCGAGGATCTCCAGCACGTCGGCGAAGCCGACGTCGCCATCGCCGTTGCAGTCGCCGAGGCACTGCGGGCAGTCGATCTGCGGCTGGCACAGGAGGCGGATCCAGTACTCGTTCTCGCCCGGCTCGCACATGACCTCGTCGGGAAGATCGGGGGCGACGAAGAACCAGTGGGTGCCCGGGGGCATGAGCGGCGTGGTGACGCTGATCAGCTCGCCGGCGCCGGCGGTCTGCGAAGGGGAGAGGCCGAGGACCTCGCCGCAGTCGCCGGTGCCTTCCTCGCCGAAGTTCATCATGATGAAGCCCATCACGCCCCTCGAGAACGAGAACTGACCTTCGATCGTGAACGTGGTCGGCTCATCGACGACGACCTGGTACCAGTCGGTGTCGCGCAGACCCCCGTTGCCGAAGCTCCAGGTCGTGCCGCAGATCGTCTGGCCGCACGCGATCGGGCTGAAGACCGGCGTGTCGGGATTGTTGCACCCGGTGTTGAACGTGTCGGGTGTGCCGCGGGAGCAGATCTCGCCTTCCGCGGCCGCCCCCTTGGGGCACTCGTACGGCGGCGGCGGGATGCACTCGGTCACCTCGATCGTGTAGGGACCGGACTCGTTCGCGTTGAATCCGTCGACGCCGATGAAGTACTGCGTGCCCGCCGTCAGCGCGAGGCACTCGATCTCCGAACGCAGCGTGGGATCGCCCAGCGCATCGCGGCACTTGTCGTCGTTGCACGCGATCGCGTTCCCCACGGCGTTAAGCACGTAGAGACGCGTGTCGAAGTCGGAGTCGCACAGGGAGATGTTCACCGAGATGTTGGTCATCGGCACGATCGAGTAGAAGACGTCCTTGCCGCCCGTGTCGGGGTACGGACACTCGTCGATCCCGGTGATGTGACGGTCGTCGTTGTTGTCCGAGGTGTCGCCCGTGTCCATGAACGGGAGGGACTTGATCTGCGCCTCGCCGGCGTCGGGCGTTTCGTGGCCCTCGCCCAGCGTCCGGGATGGAAGGCCGCCCAGCACGGCCAGAGCGAGGCACGCCCCCGCGGGGATGGTGTCGATCCGAAAGCGAGTCATCGGTGTCTCCTCCTGGATTTGCCCGGGTCCGCCGGCCCCGGCGCGAGGCGCAGACGCGGGCTCGTAAGGCAATGCCCGGATTGATGGATCCCCCTCCCGAAGCTTACCGCGGGAATCGGCCCCGGCCACCACGGGGACGGGCGCGGCGGGAGAACCCTTCACCATTCGCGGACAAACCGCCTGCGGACGCAGGAAACCGCCCGGCGGGGGCGGCCGGTGGTGCCTGCGTTCTCAGCCGACGCATAACGCGCGTATCAGAAGCACTGGAGGCCCCACTCGGCCAGGACCATGAGGACGTCGCCGTAGTCGACCGTCCCGCTCCCATCGACGTCCGCGGGACCGCCCGCCATGCCCCAGGTCGCCAGGATTACGAGAACGTCGCCGTAGCCCACTTCGCCGTCGCCGTCGGGATCGGGGCACGCCGGCCCGGGCTCGCAGCTCGTCACGAGCGTGCCGGAGCCTTCCTGATTGCGGCCGCCGACGCGGACGAGGTACGTCGTGCCCTCCGTCACCGACCAGCTCACCTCGGACTGCACGCCGCACGAGTCGTCGTTGCACGCGAACGGCGTGCCGCCGCAGCCCCCGGCCGTGTAGACGCCGATGCGCGTGTCGAAATCGGCGTCGCACAGGCTGGCCGTCGCCGTGCCGGTGCAGCTCGCCGTGTACTCGTACCAGATGTCCTTGGCGATCACGCCGCAACCCGACGTGCCGCCGTCGGTGCTCGAGCCGATCGTCGTGAACGCGAACGTGCCGTCGCCGACGGCGGTCGAGTCGGCACACTCGTTGTTCGGGGGCGCCACGTCATCGAGGCATGAACGCGTGGCGATGTAGTCGAGCATGTCCGGGATGGTGAAGATCGGGCTGAACCGGCCCGCGCACTGGAGGCTGGGGTTCATCG
>CAZXBB010000372.1:0-9456 GCA_964638815.1 uncultured Isosphaeraceae bacterium | reverse complement strand
TCGGGCTCGTCACGACCGCCAGCCAGCGATCGACGTCGATCTGCATACGCTCGAGGGCCGACCGCACGTGCGCCGGGATCTTCCCGCGCTTCCGTGGATCGTGCCGGCGGCCGGCCGTCTCGACGATCGCCACGTAGTGCTCCGGGTCCAGCCCCAGGAGCGGCCGGCGCTCGCCCTCGCCGTCTCCGCCGATCGGCGCCATCCACGGATGCTCCGGAGACTCGACCAGCTCGTGCTCGAGCATCCGCTCCAGCTCCCGCGCGGGTCGTCGTTTCGACCGTCGTCGTTTCGACCGTCGTCGTTTCGACCGTCGTCGTTTCGACCGTCGTCGTTTCGACCGTCGTCGCTTCGACCACCGACCGACCCGCTTCATGCATGATGCGGACTACTACTTAGGCGTCTGCGGCGTCCTGTCCATCATCGAGTCGAGCATCGTTCCGATGAGCGCCGTCGTCTCCGCCGAGCCCGCGCCCGCTGCGCCGCCGCCGCCCCCGTTCGAGCCCGTGACCATCACGCGCGGCGTGATGTTGATGCCGCTCTCGCCGACGATCCGGAGCAGCTCGACGAGCGCGGCGTTGCCCTGGCCGATCTGCTCGGCGATAACGCGGTACGCCTCGGCCTGCGCTTCCGCCTTGATGCGGATCGCCTCCGCCTCCGCGCCGGCCTCGATGATGCGCTGCTGCTTCGCCTCGTCGGCGATCTTCACCTGGTACGTCGCCGTGGCGAGTCGCTTCTCCTCCTCGGCCTCCTGCTCGGTGCGCGTCAGCTCCTTGCGCTGCTCGGCCGCGAGCTGCTGGGTCTTGAACGTCTTCTGCTCCTCGACCGCGATCTCGCGATCGGTCTGCGTCTTGAGCAGCTCGGCGAGCGAGCCGTCGCCGGCGATCGCCCCGATGCGGACCGCGATGATCGTGACGCCGACCGTCTCCATTTCGTCGCGGATGGCTCGCGTCGTGCTCGCTTCCTGACCGGAGCGCTGGTTCACGTAGTCGAGCGCCTTCACCGTCTCGGCGTTGTTTCGGAAGATCGCGCGCACCGTGGACGCGAGTCGGCTTCTGAGCCGCTCCTGGTCGTCACCGAGCTGGGCGACGACGATCGGCGCGTCCTCGGGACGGATCTGGTACTCGATGCGGACGTCCACCGGGAACGTGAAGCCGTCCGACGTTCGGACCTCGATTTCCGTGTCATCATCGTCCCCGCCGATGCCGTACCGGATGATCTGCTGCTTGGTCGAGATCATGGTGACCTCGTACGCCTTCGTGTTGAGGTAGAGCTTCTGGGGTGTGTACGGCTCGCGCCAGATGCCGCGCTCACCCCTCTGCACGATCTGGACCGCGCCCGGCGCCAGGCCCTCCGGCGCGCCGCCGACGTTCGACTTCACCACGCCGACCGTCGCCTTCTCGACGTTCGTGACCGGCACCATCTCGACCGTGTAAAGCTTCGGGTTGATACGCCACTTGCCCGGTCGCAGCACCGACGCCTGCGGGCCCTTGTAGCCGTTCGCGGAGGTCAGGAAGACCTTCGCGTCGAGCATCTCGCCGAACGTCGCCTCGTCCCATTCCGGGGCGAAGGCTTCGCCGCCGGGAAGCGGGCGACCATCGGTGGTCGTGATGAGGCCCGCCTGGTCGGTGCTCACCTCGATCACGGGGAAGAGATCGACGTCGAAGAGCCCCGGCCAGAGCCAGAAGTGCCACCCGGGACCGAGGATCTCCGCCTGCGGTCCCTTCTCGCCGTTGACCGCGACGATCTGGCCCGGGGGCATGTTGCGACCGACGTTCTTGACGACCACGCCGAGGTCGTCCTGGCCGATGTAGCGGATCGAGCTGACCGCGGCGAAGGCGAACAGGAGCACGAGCGCGAAGATCGCCGCCGCCCCGCGGAGCGGCCCCGCCGGCAGCCTGGCGTTTGCGGTCGTGACGATGATCACCGCGATGATGACGCCGATGACGAGGAGGGGAAGGCCCATGGTCAGCTCCTTTCGAACAGCCCCGCGCGGAGGCCGCGGGCGATGCATGTCGCGCGAGTATACCGGGAGGCGCACGGACGGCCGTCCGCAGCGACACGGCAACTGGCATCCTCCTTGGGAATCGCCGTGAGCCGCGGTTGTCCGCACGCGGGCCACCCGGGACACCAACGGGCAGAAAGACCTCGCACCGGCAGCCTGCGTTCGTCGTGTGCGCGGCGCGAGCCGCGTCGGCTACCGGGTGGCCGACGCGATCGCGATGATGACGGAAATGAGCGACCAGACGCTGAACACCGCGCCGAGGAGCATCAGCGCGATCCCGACGTACGCCCGCCGCGGATTGCCCCGCGTGCCCGCTTTGCGGATTCCTTCGCCGGCCAGGTCCGCGCCGCACTCCGGGCACCGCGCTCCCGCGTCGCCGACAAGCCGGTAGCCGCACGCGCGGCATCGACGATAGGGCGATGGCCGATCACACAGCACCAGCACGATGCCCGCGACGATGGCGGCGAGGCTCGAGACGAAGATGAACCCGAAGATGATCGACATTCGACCGTGCGCGCTCGCGTGATTGAATTCAAGTCGCGCTTCCGTACGAGCGGGTCATGAACACGCTGTTCGGGTCGTCCACGTAGTCCCCGAAGGGCCCGCACGATTCGAACCCGAAACGCGTGTACAACGCGCGGGCGGGCGCGAACGCGGCCATCGATCCGGTCTCGAGACTCAGACGCTCGTAGCCGCGCCGTCGTCCCTCGCCCAGCAGGTGCTCGAGCATCGCCGTCGCCACGCCCTTGCGCCGGTGGGATACCGCCGTCCGCATCGACTTGATCTCGCCGTGGCGCGCGTCGATCTCCTTGAGCGCGCCGCACCCGACGAGCTCGCGCCCCTGCCACACGCTCCAGAAGGTCACGTCCGGCGCGCGCAGCGCGTCGAGGTCCAGCGCGTGCGTGCTCTGCGGAGGCGAGATCGACGTCACGAACTCGAGGTGCTCGCGCAGCAGCGCGGCCACTTCGGGTCCGCGGAGGTCGTCGCGCCGTATGGCGAAGGCCGGGGCCATCGTCGGCTTGATCCTCAGGACGCGCTCGCCTGGGCCGGTCCGGGCGCCGAGCCGTGCGCCCGCGTCGCCCCGAGCAGGACGTCGTAGTGCCGCTCCATCCGGCTGACGTCGATGCCGTTGAGGAACGACGAGTAGGCCAGGTGACACAGCAGAAAACGCAGGTCCGCCGCCCACGGCGGAAGGTACTTCGGCGGGATGCACATGCCGTGACGCGACAGCTCGTGCAGCACGGGGATGTCCTCGATGTCGAGCTTGCCGCAGAACAGCAGACGCAGGCAGTCGGCGCGCCCGGTCGTGACGATCGCGTGGAGGAAGCTGTGCACCCGCAGCAGACCGTCGAGGTAGACGATGTCCTTGGTGAACGGCGCCCCGCCGCTGACGACCCCGCCGCGGAACACGCGGCGGGTGTTCTCGAACGCCTGGGCGTCGGTGCCCGTGCGATCGAGGAAGTACCGGTAGACGTCGAGGAAGTCCGCCCCGTCGATCGCCATCTGGATCGCGAGCACGCGGTCCGCCAGCCGGTGCATGCGGTCGAGGTCGATCGAGCCGGTCACGAATTCCGCGAACACCGCGAGCCCTTCCTGCGTCTTCACGTTGCCGGGGTGGCTGGCGCCGAGGATCCGGAGGTACGGCTGCGCGAGTCCGTTGAGCGACGTCGCCACGTGCACGTACGCCTCGTGGTGGACGAGCTGGCTGATGTCCTTGTCGGTGAAGCATCCCGTGCGGCGGATCCGGATCCGCCGCGGTCCCGCGAGGGCGTTCGCCGACAGCTCGTCCACGATCAGCACCTCGGGCGCCTCGTCGCCGAACATCGCCCGGGAGGCGCGCTCCATCTCGTCGGCGACGGCCTGCGCGAGGTGGCACGCCGGCGGCGGCGCGCCCAGGTCGATGCCGGTGAACGTCCCGATGAGGCGATCGAACTGGCTCGCCAGGCCGAGGGCGGTGGTGGTCTCGTCCGCGAGCGGCCCGCGCGGCGTGCCGTACAACTCGCTCGAGTAGCGAAAGAACTCGCGCGTGCCGCACGCCGCGAGCATCCGCGCGCTCTTCTCGATCACGTCGGCGAGGCGGACCAGCCATCGGTCCACGACACCATCGCCGCCGATGTGCCGGCGGGCCTCGGCGACCATCGCGGTGGGCTCCGACGGGTCGAACGGCGGATAGTCCACCTCGGGCAGTTCCCGCGCGCCGCGCGCAAAGAACTGCGCGCGGACCGCGGGGTGCCAGGTCACGTGGCTGAGGATGCGAATCGGCCGCGTCGCGTCGTAGAGGAGGTCGCTGACGCGGCGGATCCGTTCTCGCTCGTGATCGGTGATCATGCGGCCTATCGCTCGATCAGCAGCATCGCGCGCTCGAGCACGAGATGATCCTGCACCGGACCGTGCGCGCCCGGCAGCAGCTCGATGGTCAGCTCCGATCCTTCGACGCTGACGTTGATCGAGTCGCGCGGCTCCTCGCCGTTGAGCCGGCGGCGGTAGATCTCCTCGTCGTCGGCGCGAATGACGAGCACGAGATCGCCCCACGTGCGGGCCGCGGCGTCGAGCGAGGCTTCCGCCGCGAAACGCGTCGTGCCGCGGGGCAGCACGTAGCGGACCAGCAGCGGCCCGCGGTACGAGATGCGGCCGAGGCCGAGCGGGGCGTCGGGGTCGAGCGGGCGCGGCTCGGGCACGAGGTATCGCGTCGGCGGCCCCTCGACCGCGCTCGGCGAGAGGTCGGCGAGCGGGATCATCCTCCTCGGATCGAAGAGCACCGCCGTGATGTTCTCGAGCCGCACCTGGTGCGGCTCCTGCTGCGCGGGCACCCACCCCGTGCGCAGTCGCACGTAGCCGTCGTCGCCGATCGCGAGATGCTCGACGTCGAGCACCGACCCGTCCGTATGCCAGATGCGACGCTCATCCGACGCCCTGCGCGGCGTCACCAGCACGACTGCGGCGGCCCGTTTGACGGGCACCTGCACCTCCTGCTGCTCGCCGGCGATCTCGATCTCGATGACGATCGGGTCCGCGACGCTCGTCACGAAGCCCTCGAGGCGATCGCCGTTGAGCATCGCGACCACGTCGTTGCGCCTCGATGCCGGCGGGCCGGAGGTCGGGCGGAACAGCACGGCGCTGACGCGCTCGAGCGGGACGCTGATCGTCCCCAGCCACTCGTGCTTCCACGCGACGCGCCCGCTCCCGGCGGGCGCGTCGGCGGCGAGCACGCCGGGCAGACGCTGTCCGTCGGAGATCAGGAGGAGTCCGTGGCCGGGCCGCGGGTCCGCTTGCGCGATGACGCTCCGGGCGAGCGCGATGCAGTCCTCGACGCGCCGGGCGCGCGCCTCCGTCGAAGCGTCGCGGAATGTCAGACCGCGGGCGTCGAGGATCACGTCGGTCGCGCGGTGCGTGCGCAGCTCGCCGTCAACGAGCAGCAGGCCGGCGTCCGCGGGATCGGGGGTCTCCGCGGTCTCGGCCGGGCCCGGCACGCGCGCCAGCGCGGCGCCCGGCACGGCGAGGCCGGCGAGTGCGAGCGCTATCACGACGAGCGCCTTCACGACGAGCGCCTTCACGACGAGCGCCATCACGACCCGAGGTTGTCCGGCCCGGCTGTTCACGCAGTCACTTCTGGAATATCGGGAGATAGCGTTTCGGCATCTGCAGAATGATGAGGCTCATCGACGTCGAGTACGCGCCGCCGGCGTAGTGATCGAGCCAGCCGCCGCTGCTCGCCTGCTTCCCGACGAGCTCGTCCCGCACCGCCGGCCACCACCGCTCCCACGACGCGCCGCCCGCGAGGTACATCGCCTGCACGGCGTAGTAGTGCCCGTAGTAGTAGTGCGCCTGACCGGTCATCGCCCGGCCGGGCAGGGCGTTCCGTAGGAGGTACTCGAGGCCGCGATCGATCGAGTCGTCCTCGTAGATACCGGCGTAGAAGAGGCTCGCCACGCCCGCCGCCGTGCGCGGCCACGCCGATCCGCCGGTCTGCCGCATGTAGCGGAAGCCCCCGTCGGGGTTCTGGCACTCGCGAACGTACTGGACGGCGCGGTCGATGGTGGTCTTCGGCACCTTGATGCCCGCGTTGCGCGCCGAGCGCAGCGCCATGATCTGGCAGATCGTCACCGAGATGTCGGCGTCGTAGGGGACCGGCTGGTAACGCCATCCGCCCTCCTCGTTCTGCGTACCGATGATGATCCCGATGGCCTTGACGAGCGCGTCGCGAACGCGTTTGTCCTCCGGGTTCATCCCGTAGATCTCGCCGAGGAAGAGCGTCGCGAAGCCGTGGCCGTACATCGGCCCGTGCGACGTCTCCGCCGCGAGCAGGCCGGTGTCCGTCGCGTGATCGAGGACGAACTCGAGCGCGGCCTGGATGTTGTCGCCGTACGGGCCGCGGCCGGGCAGGTTGCCGTCCGACATGAACGCGAGCGCGCACAGCGAGGTGATGCCGACGTGGCGCCCGTACCGTCCGCGACCGAACGAGCCGTCGCTGTTCTGCTGGCTCTCGAGATACGCGAAGCCGCTCGCGACGCTCGCGTGCAGCGCCTCGTCCATCTCGCCGGCGATCGGGTTGTTCTCCGCGCTGCGGTCGGGCTCCGCTTCCCGCGGCGGCGAAGCCGCGGCCGGCTGCTCGGCCGGAGGCTCGTCCGGCGGCCCGTCCGCGACCGGCTGGGCCGGGACGCGCGTCGCCACGAGCAGTGCGGCGGCGAGCCCGGTGACGACGCGCATCGCCCGGCCGGCGGGCATCACTTCGACCCCTCTTCGGCGAGACGCCGGTAGTACTCACGCGTGAGCTGCTCGTACACGCTGGAGAACTTCTCGTCGCGTCCCTGGAGCAGCAGGTCGCGCACGCGTTGAGGCAGCGCGCCCCACTCGGCGCGATCCTCCTCGAAGAGCGTGTTGATGTCGCCGTCCACGCGCGCCGGCGGATCACCCGCTTCCGGGCTGCTGTCGGACGCGTTCGGTTTCCGCTCCTGCCCCTGGCTCTTCTGCGCCTGCTTGCCCGGCTGCGACTGGCTCTGGGCGGACGAGGAAGCGCTCGACGACGACGAGCTGCTGGCGGAGCCCTGCTGCTTCTTCGCCTCGTTCAGCAGGTGCTCGAGCCGCGCGAGGATGTCCTCCTGGATGCGCTGCGTGCCGAGCCCGGTATCGAAGTGGAGCTCGAGCTGCTCGGCCGAGAGGCCCATCTTCGCGATCGCCTCGGCAAACGCGTTGCCGAGCTCGTTCTCGTCGAGCCGGCGCTCGAGCTCCCGGTCCGCCTCGGTCTCCGCGACGTCCCGCGTCCCCTCGCCCTCCGCCGCTTCCGTGATGCCGAGCATCTCGTCGAGCGACGGGGGCCTGGACTTGTCCATCCCATTCGCGTCCGCGGCGTTCTCGGCCGGGGGGGGCGGGGCCGCCGGGGCGGGGTCGTTCTGTGGGGCCTCGGTCTGTGGGGCCTCGGTCTGTGAGGTCTCGCTCCGGGGGGCCTCGTTCTGCGCCGCGCACGGAAGGACGACGAGGAGGCAGAGACCGGCCAGCGCCGGGCTCACGCGGTACGGACTGCCGTTCATGGTCGTCACGGGTTCGAACCCTCCCCGGGCGTTTCGTCGTCGGGGATCAGGGGATCGTCGCCCGGCGGCTCGTCCCCACCCGTCGGCGCCGGCTCCAGCCGTCCGGGACCGGTGTCCTGGAGCGATTCGAGGATCCGCTCGCCGATCTCCATCAGCTCGCGCTGCATCCGCCCGAGGTCGCGCACGCGCTGCCGGCGCTGCGCCGGGGCGAGGTCCGACCGGCCGTCGATGCTTCGCGTCTGATCATAGACCTGCTCCTGGAGACCGTGCAGACGCTTCACCTCGGCCACGGGCGGAATGAGCTGCGGCGGAGACGGGGGGCCGCCCTGGCCGCCCTGCTGCTGCTGCTCCTCCTCGGCGAACTCGTCGGGCGGCGCGATCGATTCCTCGAGCGCCTCGATCTGCCGCAGGATCGAGTCGGCGATCATCTGCTGGCGATCGGTGGCGTCGATGTCGGCCCGGCCCTCCCACAGCGCGTCGCTTACCGCGCCGCTCCACTCGTCCATGAGGCGGTGCACGTAGCTGAACACCTCCGAGTCGGCCAGCTCGTTCGTGCGCGCCTGCACGTCGGCGAGGCCCGTCCGGATCTCCTGCTGCGCGTTGCCGATCCGCCGCGACTCCACGAGTTGCCGGCGGTCGAGCTCCAGGGGGCCGACGAGAGCCATGGTCTCGCCCCGCACCGCGACCTGCTTCTCGGCGAGCTCGCGGTAGGCGCCGATGAGCGCCTCGCGCTGCTCGCGCGTCTGCTCCTGCTCGGTCTGCTCCTGGAGCTCGTCCGCGAGCTTGCTCGCTTCCTTGAGAAGATCGAGCGAGCGCTCCTCCGCTTCGCGCGCCGTCGCGTGGTCGACGGGCCGCGTCCGCATCGCGACGACCGCCGCCCCCTGCGCGTCCGCGGCGCGGTCGAGCGTGCGGGCGATGCGCCGTGACGACTGTCCCGCCGCGCGGGCTTCCACCGCGACGGACTGCGTGTTCTGGTTCAGCCGGATCATCGCGCGGTCGCGGCCGGAGAAGTTCTCGTTCTCCACCGCGTTCGCGAGCGCCATCAGCTCGTTCTCCTGGACGACGATGAGCCGGTCGATCGATTCCATGAGGCTCGCGAGCTGACGCAGCAGCTCCTCCGCACGGGCGCGGCGCGTCTCCTCGAGATCCTGGAGCATCTGCTGGAGTGACTGCGACGCCGCCTGCTGCGCGCCCGCGGCGCCCTGGAGCTGGTTCTGCTCGGCCTTGTCCGCCGCGGCCTGCATGTCGCGGTCAACCTCCCGCGCCTCGCCGGTGTCCGCGGCGCTGCGCATCCCGGACGACGCCTGCGGGTCGAGCTCCTCGAGCGCCTCGGCCCGGCGCCGCATCTCCTCGATGAGCTGCCGCGCCTGCTCGGGCAGCTCGCGCTGACGCTGCACGATCCGATCAAGCTCGCTGCGCTGGTCCTCGGTGAGATCCTCGAGCGACTGTCCGAGCGTGTCCCGCGCGAGCTGCGCGGTCGCGTCCTGGAGCTGGCCCTGCGCGTCCAGCAGGTTCTCGAGCTGGCGCTGGACGATCCACGTGTCCTCGTCGCGGTCGAGCAGCTCGATGAGGTCGGAGAGCTCGTCGCGCACGTCCTGCTGGGCGTCGGTGACCGGGCGGTCCTCCGCGCGCGGCACGTGCACGTCGGGTTGCTCCTCGCCGGCGTCGTCCGGCGCTTCGTCGTCACCGGCCTCGCCGTTCCGCGTCTCGCCGTTCCTCGTCTCGCCGTTCCTCGCCTCGCCGTTCGCACCGTCACGCGACGGACGCTCGCGCCCCGCGCGTTCTTCCGCATCGCCTCGCCCGGACGCGGCATCGTTCGCCGGGGGCGTGCCGGAGGCCGCCTCCGCCTCGCGCGTCGCGATCGCCTCCGCCGCGCGGTTCGCCGCGCGGCCGGCGTAGTCGAGCAGATCTCGCGACTGCCGGAGG
>CAZXBB010000371.1:0-6741 GCA_964638815.1 uncultured Isosphaeraceae bacterium | reverse complement strand
TCCGGGCGGTTCGAGATCGAGTCCTACCTTCAGCACCAGGGGGAGAAGTACCCGCGCTCGTACGACGCGAACTCGTACCTCTACCTGTCGCGTGCGATGGACCTGCACGACCTCGGACGTCGACGTGGCGGTCTCATCGACGGCGTGAAGCGGATCCGCGCCCGCGTGCTGTTGATCGGCGTCACGACCGACGTCCTGATCCCAGTCTTCGAGATCGACGAGCTGGCCGATGCGTTCGTTCAAGCGGGAAACCCCGCCGAGCTGCTCGTCCTCGACATCGAGACGGGGCACGACTCCTTCCTCATCCACCCCGACGCCTTCGGTCCTCCGATATCGGAGTTCCTGCGCTCCTGATCTCTTCGTCCCGAGTTTGAACGGATGACGCGCTCGGTCGTCCGTTCTCAATGCATGCGGTGATGAAGGCCGAAGAGTCTCGGCCCTCGTTGCAACCCTGAAACCGTTTCGGCGGTCCCATCGTATGCACGGACGAGAAGAGGTTCCATACCCGAAAGGAGCGATACCATGCGTACCATCGTCGCCGGAATCCTCGCCATGGCCGTCTACGCCTTCGCCATCGGCATCCTGGTGAGTATGGCCATGCCGACCCACGCCCGGGTCCAGGCCTACATCGACGCCTCCCGCCCGGTCGCGATCTCCGCGGCCCCGGTGCAGACGATCGACGTCCGACTCGCCGGCTGAGCTGCGCCCCCGCGGACGGTGTAGCGTGGCGGATGCCCCGAAGTGCCCGGGGGCTTCGGCTGCGCTACACTAGAGCGGATTCGAACCTGGTCCGCGGGGGTGCCGATGCTGTTCGAGCAATTCGAGGATTCAGGCCTGTCACAATTCAGCTACGCGGTCGGGTGTCCCGCCGCGGGCTCGTTCGCGATCGTCGATCCGCGGCGCGACGTCGACATGTACGAGAAGTTCGCCGCGGATCAGGGCTTGACGATCACCCAGGTGCTGGAGACGCACATCCACGCCGACTTCGCGAGCGGCGCGCACGAGCTCGCGGAGCGGACGGGCGCGGAGCTCCGTCTGTCCGCCTACGACGCGGGCGAGAAGTACGACGTCGCCTTTCCGCACGCTGAGATGCGGGATGGCGAGGCGATCGAGATCGGATCGGTCCGGATCGAGGCGCTCCACACTCCCGGCCACACGCCCGAGCACCTGTCGTTCCTCGTGTACGACACGCATCGCTCGGCCGAGGTCCCCGAGCTTCTGCTCTCGGGCGACTTCCTCTTCATCGGATCCGTCGGGCGACCCGACCTGCTGGGCGAAGAGGCCAAGCGCGACCTGGCTCGCCGCCTGTTCGCCAGCGTCCGCGACAGACTCGCCGATCTCCCGGACGGCCTCGAGGTGCATCCGGGCCATGGCGCGGGGTCGATGTGCGGCGCGGGGATGAGCGCGCGCCCGATCTCGACCCTCGGCTTCGAGCGCATCGCGAACCCGTACCTGGATCCCGCGCTGGACGAAGCGGCGTTCGTGGAGAAGATCCTCGGGTCCGCGCCGCCGTTCCCCCCCTACTACCGTCGCATGAAGTCGCTGAACTCGGCCGGGCCGCGCGTTCTGGGCGGGTTGCCGGGCCAGAACCCGATCTCCGTCGTCGAGTTCCACGCCCTGGCGGAGGCGGGCCACGTCGTCATCGACCTGCGCGACCATCTGGCGTTCGGGGGCGGCCACATCCCGGAGGCGCTCGGGATCGGTGCCGACGGCAGCCTCTCGACTTGGGCGGCATGGGTCGTGCCCTACGACAAGCCGATCCTCCTGGTCGCGGAGAACCCCTTCGCCGTGGACCCCGCCGTCCGGGCGCTCGTCCGCGTCGGCCTCGACGACGTGCGCGGCTGGCTGGAGGGGGGGATGAACGCCTGGCGCCAGCGAGGCCTGCCGATCGTCACGCTGCCGCAGATGTCGGTACGCGACCTCGCGCGGCAGCTCCAGAACGGGGGCGCGCTCGACGTGCTGGACGTGCGGGCCGACGGCGAATGGAACGAAGGGCACATCGAGGGCGCGATCCATGTCCACGGCGGCCTGGTCGAGGAGCGGATCGACGAGCTTCCTCGGAACGGCCGACCCCTGGCCGTGATCTGCGGCAGCGGGTACCGCTCGACCGTCGTGGCCAGCGTGCTGCAGCGCGCCGGATTCGAGGACGTCCGGAACGTGCCCGGCGGCATGCGGGCGTGGAGGAACGCCGGTCTTCCGGTCGTGAACTGAGAGCGCGCCCGCGTCGAGAGCGCTCGAGGCCGCGCGAACGATGGACAACGTCAGTCATTCGCTCGCCGGTTGGGCGCTCGCGCGCGCGGCCGGGCCGGGACGCCCCCGGGGCACCACCCTCGCGCTCGTCCTCGCGAGCAACCTTCCCGACATCGACATCGTGCTCCAGGCCCGGTCGGGCGCGGACTACCTCCTGTTCCATCGGGGGGTCACCCACTCGCTGGTGGGTCTCGCGGCGCTCCCGCCGGCGCTTGCGGCAGGTCTGTGGTGGGGCTACGGCCGCCGGACGCGGTTCGCGTGGCTGGCCCTAGTCTGCGCGTGCGGCGTCGGCCTGCATCTCGTCTATGACGTCGTCACCCCCTGGGGCACGATGCTCCTCTACCCCATCTCGGCGGAGCGCTTCGCGCTCGACTGGCTGTTCATCGTCGATTTCGTCACCTGGGCGCTGCCGTTCGCCGCGCTCCTCGTTTCCCGCCGGTGGCCCGCGCACGCACGCGCGGCGACGTGGGCCTGGCTCGTCGCCCTGACCCTGTACGCCGGGGCCGCGGCGCTCGTCCATCGCAGCGCCACCGACCGCGTGGTCGCGGCCGAGAGGGCGGCGGGGCGTCCCGTCGCCGAGGCGTTCGCCTTTCCGCAGCTCGGCGCGCCCTGGCGCTGGAACGGCGTGGCAGCCGCGGTGGTCACGTCGCCCGAGCCCCGCGTCGCCGTGTATCGTGTCTCGGGCGTCCCGCCCGAGGCGACGGCGGTCGGCCGGATCGACCGCGGGTTCGACGACCCGTGGGTCGCGGCGGCGCTCGCGACACGCTCCGGGCAGGCGTATCTCTGGTGGGCGCGCGTCCCGGTGGCCGAGACCCGGCGCGCGGACGGCGAAGTGATCGTGACGTTCCGCGACCTTCGCTACAGCCGCACGCTGGTGCCGACCGCGGAGAACTGGACGCCGTTCACGATCCGCTTCCGTTTTGACGAGCGCTCGGACGAACCGATCGAGGTGAGGTGGTAGGATGAAGTCGCACACGAAGCACCTGACGCTCCACGTCCCCGAGCGAATGGGGTTCGTCAACATCACCGGGCAGGTGGCTGCGGCCGTGGCCGCGAGCGGGGTCGCCGAGGGGCTGTGCCTCGTGAACGCGATGCACATCACGGCCAGCGTGTTCGTCAACGACGACGAGACTGGGCTGCACGAAGACTATCGGCGCTGGCTGGAAAAGCTCGCGCCGTTCGATCCGAGCCCCGAACGCTACGCGCACAACCGCACCGGCGAGGACAACGCCGACGCCCATCACAAGCGTCAGATCATGGGGCGCGAGGTCGTCCTCGCGATCACCCGGGGCCGGCTCGATCTGGGCCCCTGGGAGCAGGTCTTCTACGGCGAGTTCGACGGCCGCCGCGACAAGCGCGTGCTGATCAAGATCCTCGGCGAATAGGCGTCAGTCGGCGGACCAGCTGAGCCGGGTCGGCGGCAGGGCTGAGGAGTTGGCGGCCTCCTGGAGCGCCGAGCACGAGTAGAGGATCTGGGCCGTTCCCGTCCCCACCAGCGTGATGTCGATCTCCGAGAGCGACACCACCGCGCCGAAGATGTCGATGTTCCCGTTGATGCGCTCGATCTTGTCGGCGATGATCAGCCCGCGGAACGTCCCGCCGTTGATGTTTCCGAGGTTCGCGGGCGCGTACGCCGGATCGGATACCTTGGCGGAGTCGTAGAGCGGGTCGGCCGGGTCGTGCTCGCGCGGGTTGAACAGCGGGTTGTGGACGATCAGGATCCCGGTTCCGTTCACCTCGTTCCCCCCGGCTTCGCCGGCCCCGTAATCCCCGTTCACGTAGACCAGCCCCGAGAGCGTGTCCGGCGTGACGTACGTCGCCGCGTCTTGAATCGCCGAGTCGAGGTCGCCGGGCTCGAGCCCCAGGACGTGCTCGGGCGTCACGTACACGATGCCCTCGTCCTTGGTCGTGTATTCGGGATCTCCCGACGCGTAATCCGAGTGCCCGTTCAGCGCCACGGACCCCTTGTCGTCGATGTACTTCGTGGAGTCGGTCAGAGTCACGGCGGGCTTGTTCTCGTCGCACGCGCCGGTGTTCCCGTTGTTCGAGTCCAGGTTCCCGTCGATGTCGTGGTTGCGGCCGTCGATCGTGATGTTTCCGCTAAGCTCGGTCGAGGAGTTGCTGGTCAGCGCCGCCGGCGCCTGGATCGTGAGCGTCCGTTTCGCCACCCGCATCCGCTGAACCGCCTTGAACGCCCCCTTGGTCGCCGTCGACTCCAGCACCCACACGATCTCCCCGTTGCCGGAGTCGTTCAGCGTGCCGTCCTCCGCGAGCCGCACCGTGTCGGCGTTGCTGTCTCCGTCGATGTCGTAGATGTCCGCGGCTCGCGTGACGGTGTAGTCGTATCCGTTGATCG
This sequence comes from uncultured Isosphaeraceae bacterium, assembly GCA_964638815.1. Taxonomy (GTDB): domain Bacteria; phylum Planctomycetota; class Phycisphaerae; order Phycisphaerales; family SM1A02; genus CAZXBB01. Next base: position 2,135 of record CAZXBB010000371.1, on the reverse strand, counting down.
CGGCCACGACGGGAAACGCGCCCCCGGCCGCGAACACGGCCGTCGCGCGCTCGAGACCCGCGGCGGCCGCCGCATCCGCCTGGTTCGCGTCCGCGAACAGCCGCGTCACGCGCTGGTCGCCGGCCGTCATCTTGAGCGCCGCGCCCCCGATCAGGCCCAGCACGACCATCGCGATGATGACGGCGATCAGGGCGAACCCGTTGGGGTCGCGGCGACGACGGATCTGCGAGCCAAGCGTCTTCTTCATGACTCCTCTCAATTCGCGTAGATGTTGTTCCGCAAGGCGACCTGGGATTCGATCACTCCGCTCTGAACCCCGTTGGGGGTCGAATAGAACAGGCGGATCCCCACCTGCTCGACCAAGGCGGGATCCGCGGTGGCCACCCCGTCGCCGTCGAGATAGGTGAGCCGCAGGGAATCGACGTTGTCGGCGAGCACGACTCCGCTGCCGCCCCCGCCGGCTCTCATGAGCCTCCTTATTTGCTGCCAGTACACGACGCGCTCGTCCCAGCTCGTGCTGGCGCTCAGCGTGTCGCCGTCGAGATCGAGGTCCGCAGTCCACGAGACGCTGTCGGACTCGATCGTCCCCAGCCTGCCGCCCGAGGCGGAGCCGCGCGGGTTGTAGCCTGCGTTCCGGAACTCGCGGGCGAACATGTCGACCGCCGCGCGCGCGTTCTGGGTGGCCAGCACGCCGTCGTTCTGCCGCAGCACCGTCTGATGCTGGGTGCGGAGGAATCCCGTCAGGGCGATCCCCATGATCCCCAGGATCACCATGGCGATCAGCATCTCGATCAAAGTGACGCCGCGATTCCCCATCGCTACTGCCCCCGGATCGTCTGGCTGGTGATCGTGTGGCTTCCTTGCCGGTCGGTCCACGTCACCGTCAGCGTCACGGCCTTCAAGTTGGCGGCCGGGCTGTTGGGGGTCACCGTCCAGGCGCGGTTGAACGTGACGCCGCCGATCGTGGCCGTGTCGTTCCCGCTCGCGATCTGCGGATACTCCACGGACTGCAGGTCCTCGACCTTGAGCCGCAGGGTCTCGACGGCGCGCGTCCGGTTCGTCACACCGCGGTTCGAGGCCATCAGCGCCGCCGTCAGGGACGCCGACGCGAGCACGCCGAACGCCAGCATGACGATCGCGACTACGATCTCGATGAGAGTGAAGCCGCGGCGATTGCCCAGGCGCCTCACGCTCACCACCGGACGAGCCCGCTGACCAGGACCCGGATCGACTGCGCGTGCCCGTCGACGGTCACCGTGATCGTGCGCGGCGCGTCCACCCGCCCGCGTGTGTAGAACGTGATCGTCCCGGTCCCGGCGCCGTTCATCGTGACCGCCCCCCTGGCGGTCGCCGAGTCCCCGCGAACCTCCCAGGTGCCGGACTGGTCCTCCTCGACGCGCCACGCACCGCCGCTCGCCAGGACGAACCGCTGCTCCCGCTGCGTGGCGACCGCGCGCGCGCGCGCCTCCGCGATCGCGGCGTGGATCCGCCGCGCCTCGTCGACCGCCTCGTAGGGGTCGGACGATCCCACCACGCGGGGGATCGCCACCGCAGCCAGGATGCCGACCAGGGTCAGGACGAGAAGGATCTCGATGAGGGTCACCCCGCGCCGCGATTCCAGTGCGGGAAACCAGGGGAGGGGAATGGTCATCGTCTGCTCCTTGGTGCGTTCGGGCGACCGGTCTGCCGTCCGGAGGAGAAACTTGCAAGAGGCGTTCCACCCGCGGTCACCTTGTTCAAGTCATTGCATTCCAATGACTTCTGGCACTTAGCTTGAATCCGCCGCGCGCCGGCCCTCCAGGGCCGTCCGCATTCTGCGAGAAGACCGGCCGTTTCCGGGGCTGACGGACAGACCGCGGGGATCGCCGAGGAATGTATCACCAGCCCCTCGCGCTGCCTCTTTTCGGCAAACGCCCGGACAGCGCTCCCCCCACGGGCGAGCGTAAACCCGCCTCCACGGTCACGACGTTCGTAGGACGATGGTCCGACCACTCGTGCTCTGCGCCGTCTGCTTCCTCTGGCCCCCGACCGCCTTCGGTCAGGTCTTCCTCAACATCAACCCCGACTGGTCGCCGGACGGGCGGCGGATCGCGTTCGAATCCCGGCGCGGCGGCGATGCCGACCTGTGGGTGCTC
>CAZXBB010000370.1:0-5534 GCA_964638815.1 uncultured Isosphaeraceae bacterium | reverse complement strand
CTGGGCGGCCGTCTTCGCGACGTCGGTCATGGCGACCGTGCTGATGATTCGCTGGGTGCTCGGGGGTTGAAGCAGGTGTGTGCCCCGGTCCCGTGCTCTGACGGGGCCAGGTGGTGTGCCCATGGAACGACGGTGTTCGTGTGCCCCGGTCCTGTGCTCTGACAGGGCCGGGCGGCGTGCCCATGGAACGACGGTGTCCGGACGGCTTCGGAAGTGCGCACCCCACCCGGCTCCTGCCGAGCCAGGGACCGGGGCACACGTTGACCTTTCGTTGAACCCGGGACGTGCCACACGTCAGTCCTTCACGATCGACGTCCCCGCGCGCCCCTCGATGGCGTCGCCGATGTGCTCGATGTCCGTGATCACCATGCGGGCCTCGGCCCGCGGCGACGACGCGACGAACGCGATTGCGGCTTCGATCTTCGGGCCCATCGATCCGCGCGGGAACTGTCCGGCGTCGAGGTGCCGCCGCGCCTCGGAGATGGCGAGGCGGGCGAGAGGCCGCTCGCGCTCGGTGCCGTAGTCGAGACACACCTGCGCGACGCCGGTGATGTTGAGCAGCAGCCCGGCGTCCACGTCGCGCGCGAGGTGCGCCGCGCAGAGGTCCTTGTCGATCACGCCCTCGCGGCCGGACCATGCACCCGATTCGTCGCGCACGACCGGCACGCCGCCGCCGCCCGCGGCGATGACGACGTGGCCCGCGTGGAGCAGGGCCCTGACCGATGCGATCTCGCGCACCGCGCGCGGGCGCGGCGAGGCGACGACGCGCCGGTAGCCGCGGCCGGGCACCGCGACGAGGCTCCACCCGAGGAGCTCGAGATCCCGCGCGCGGCCGGCGTCGTAGAAGGGGCCGACCGGCTTCGACGGATCGTGGAACGACGGGTCGTCGGCCGCGACCTCGACGGAGGTCACGATCGCGGTCACCGGTCGCTCGACGGCGCGGTGCCGCAGCTCGTTGCCGACGCACTGCGCGATCATGTAGCCCATGCCCCCCTGCAGATCCGCGACGACGATGTCGAGCGGCAGCGGGTACACGGTGTCGGCGGCGAGCTCGGCGCGGAGGATGGCGGCGCCGACCTGCGGGCCGTTCCCGTGCGTGATGACGACGGGACGATCGGACGCGAGCAGGTCGCCGAGATGCTGCGCGGTGCGCCGCATCTGGCCGAACTGGTCCTCGATGGCGTCGCGCTCGCCGCCGGGCGAGATCGCGTTGCCGCCGAGCGCGACGACGACCGCGACGTGGGAGTCTCCGGGCAGTGTCATGCCGGTCATTATGCGGCACGGCGACGCCGTGTGGCTTGCACGGCCGCGGCGCGAGAGCTATCCTTCCGCGCGGCGTTGACCCGCCCGTCGAAAGCGCCGATGTCCTGAATTCGAGCCCGCGGATTCCGCAGGAGTCCGGACCCTCTCCGGACCGCCCCGTCCCCCCCGATGCCGGCTTCGCCGGCCCCGGAACGAGGCCGATGCGGTCCGCGTGCCGTGACGCCGAACCCGCAGGAGGATCGCTCATGAGCAACAGTTTCACCGCCGGCAGCACCAGCGCCGGCAGCACCACGGCCGGCAGCACCACGGCCGGCAGCATCAGGGCCGGCAGCGTCACCACCGGCAGCGTCACGGCCGAGCATATCGCCCTCGTAGACGAGCGCAGCGCGCACAACTACGCGCCGCTTCCCGTCGTCATCGCGAAAGGTGAAGGTAGCTGGGTCACCGACGTCGAGGGCAACCGCTACCTGGACATGCTCAGCGCCTATTCGGCCCTGAACTTCGGCCACGGTCACCCCGACATCGTCGCGGCGTTCGTCAGCCAGGCGAAGACGCTGACGCTGACCTCGCGCGCGTTCCACAACGACCAGTTCGGGCCGTACTGCAAGCTCGTCACGGATATCTGCGGGATGGACCGCGTCCTCCCGATGAACACGGGCGCCGAGGGCGTCGAGACCGCGCTCAAGACCGCCCGCAAGTGGGGCTACAAGGTGAAGGGCGTCGATCGGGACAAGGCCGAGATCATCTGCTGCACCGGGAACTTCCACGGCCGCACCATCACCGTGATCAGCTTCTCGACCGACGCCGAGAACGCTGACTTCGGTCCGATGACCCCCGGCTTCAAGGTCGTCGAGTACGGCAACGCCGACGCCTTCGAGCAGGCGATCACGCCGAACACCGTCGCGTTCCTCGTCGAGCCCATCCAGGGCGAGGGCGGCATCAACATCCCGCCGGCCGGGTACCTCTCGAAGTGTCGCGAGCTGTGCACGCAGCACAACGTGCTCTTCATCGCCGACGAGATCCAGACCGGGCTCGGACGCACCGGGCGGCTCTTCGCCTGCGACCACGAGAACGTCCGGCCAGACGTGCTGATCCTGGGCAAGGCCCTCGGCGGCGGCATGATGCCGGTGTCCGCGGTGCTCGCCTCGGACGAGGTGCTCGGCGTCTTCCGCCCCGGCGACCACGGCAGCACGTTCGGCGGCAATCCGCTCGCATGTGCCGTGGCGACGGCGGCCCTCAACGTGCTCATCGGAGAGGAGCTCCCGGAGCGCGCCGCCAGGCTGGGCGGGCCGTTCATGGAGCGACTCCGCGGCATCAAGGCGCCGGTCGTCCGGGAGGTGCGAGGGCGTGGCCTGCTGATCGGCATCGACCTCGTTCCGGAGGCGGGCGGCGCGAAGCCGTACTGCAAGGCGCTCGCGAAGCTCGGCGTGCTGTGCAAGGAGACGAGCCACAACGTGATCCGCATCGCGCCGCCGCTGACGATCTCCGCGGAGGATCTCGACTGGGCGTTCGATCGCATCGAGACGGTGCTCGTCGGGGGTCCGAAGTGAGTTCGAGCGCTCCGTGCGCGCTCCGTGCGCGCTCCGTGCGCGCCCCGTACGGCGGCTTGTCGCAGTCGGCCATCGGCGCCGCCGGGGGGAACCGACGCTTCGCCTGGGGGACGGCCGCGCCGTGAGCCGGCAGGCCCGAATCGGAAGCCTGGGAGACACCATGACGACTGCCACCGCGACGAGCCTGAAGGGACGCAGCTTCGTCTCCATGACCGATCTTTCGCCGGGTGAACTGCGCGTGGTCCTCGATACCGCGGCGCGGCTCAAGCGGGAGAAGCAGGGCGGTCAGCCGCACCCGGTGCTTGCGGGCAGGACGCTCGCCATGATCTTCCAGAAGCCGTCGCTGCGCACCCGAACCTCGTTCGAGGCCGGCATGACGCAGCTCGGCGGGCACGCGATATACCTCGCGCCGTCGGACATCCGGCTCGGCGAGCGCGAGACGAGCGAGGACATCGCGCTCGTCCTCAGCCGCTATTGCGACATCCTCATGGCCCGCGTCTTCGGTCACGACATCGTCGAGGATCTGGCGCGACACGCGACCGTGCCGGTGATCAACGGTCTCTCCGATCTCGAACACCCGTGCCAGGTGCTCGCGGACCTCCAGACGATCCGCGAACGCAAGGACCGTTTCGAGGGCCTGCGCGCCGTCTACATCGGCGACGGCAACAACATGGCGCACTCGCTCATGCTCGGCGCGGCGATGCTCGGCATGCACATGACGGTCGCCTGCCCGTCCGGCTATGAGCCCGACGGAACGATCGTCCGCCGCGCGCAGGACATCGCGGGCGATCACGGCTGCCGCATCGAGGTCACGACCGACGTGAAAGCCGCGTGCCGCGACGCGGATGTGCTCTACACCGACGTCTGGGCATCGATGGGTCAGGAGGACGAGGCGGAGGCCCGCAAGGCGATCTTCCGGCCCTACCAGCTCAACGCGTCGCTGCTGGATCTCGCCGACGCGGACGCCGTCATCCTCCACTGCCTGCCCGCGCACTACGGCGACGAGATCGACTACGCGACGTCGCGCACGCCGAACTCGGCGATCTTCGACCAGGCGGAGAACCGGTTGCACGCGCAGAAGGCGCTCCTGGTGCTCGTGGCCGGTTGAGGGCCACGGTCTGAGCCTGGTCTGAACCCGGTCTCCCCGCCGCCAACGAAACAGCCCCGCCCGTTCCCCGAGCGGGGCTGCGTCGTTGGCGGATCATGCGCTCAATACCGGGAAGCAGCCCCCACGCGCTGATCACTGCGAGGACGTCGCCGAAGTCCACGGTGCCGTCGCCGTTGGCGTCGCCGGGGCAGGGACCGGGGCCGACACAAGCCGTGCCGGGATTCAGTGGCCGGCTCGCCCGATCAGCCGCACATCGTCCTTCCCGAACATGTGCAGCAGCAGCGCCATGCGTACGAACTTGCCGCGGTTGACGGCTTCCCAGTAGCGGGCGCGGGGGTCGGCGTCGATCTCGATGGGCAGCTCGGCGCGGCGGGGAAGGGGGTGGAGGATGCACGCGTCCGGCTTCATCGTCTTGACGCGCTTCCGGGTAAGGCGGTAGGCGCCGTAGCGCTGACGCGTCTCCTCGCTCGTCGCGCCGTACTCGTCCTGCATCCGCATCATGTACACCGCGTCCACGCCGGGAAGCCGCTCGTCCATGGCGGACGTCAGCTCGTAGTCGATGGCGTTCTCGTCGAGGTACTCGAGCAGGTCCGCGCCCATCTGGAGCTCCTCGGGGGCGATGAAGATCTGCCGGATCCGCGGGTAGAGCGCGAGCAGATACGAGAGCGACCGGGCCGTGCGCGAGCGCCTGAGGTCGCCCACCATCGCGACGCTGAAGGTCCCGCCCTCGACGTTCGCGAGGTCGAAGTGCGACACGAGCGTGTAGACCTCGAGGAGCGCCTGCGTCGGGTGCTGGTCGGATCCGCTGCCCGCGTTGATGATCCGCGTCGGCAGCCCGCGGTGGACCACCTCCCAGGCGAAGCGCTCGATGAGGGCCGGATCCTTCTGACGCATCACGACGACGTCCGCCAGCTCGGAGAGCGTCAGGAGCGTGTCGATCTCCGACTCGCCCTTGTAGGCCGACGACATCTCGGGATCGCGGATCTCCTCGCACATCATCCCGATGGCCCGCGCCGCGAGCGAGAAGGACGTGAACGTCCTCGTCGAGGGCTGCGTGAAGTACAGGGCCCCGCTGCGGGTCGCGAGGAGCGTCTTCACGTGGTTCCGGAACGACTCGTCCTCCCAGCCGTTCCGGATCAGCTCGGCGACGACGACGAGGTGGTCGAGCCTGGCCCGGTCGAACTGCTGGGAGTACAGCACCGACTGGAGATTGCCGTCCTCGGTGACGAGGTACCGGCTCTTCTCCCGCGGCGACATGTCGTGAAACTTGCGCCAGGTGAGGGAGTCGCGGTCCTTCATCGGGGCGGGCACCTCCGCCAGCAGCGTGGTCATGCTTGTGTCCTCGTGACGCCTTTCGTGCGTCGCGCGGTGATCGTAGCATGTCCGGCGGGAACGGGCTGGTGCGGAAGACGCCGCCCGGACGATCGGCCTTCTGAGACATGTTCTCGAGTATCGGACGGGCGGCACCAGGGTGGAGACACGCGCGCACCGGAGATTGAAGCAGTTGGCCATCGCATTCCTCCGGGAGCGGGGGTGCCAGGCCGTCGCGACCGAGGTCCGGTGCCCGATCGCCCGGTACCGCGTAGACGTCGCGGGCTTCGCGGACGCGCGGC
>CAZXBB010000369.1:0-9596 GCA_964638815.1 uncultured Isosphaeraceae bacterium | reverse complement strand
TGTCCACCGTCACGGCCGCCACGGCAGGTCCCGACCAGCCTTCCGGCCGGATCGCGGTCGCGACCGACGCCCGGGTCGAGCTCATGAGCATCATCTTCCGGCTCGCCGGGAACCCCGAGTACAACCAGGACGCCTCGGCCTCCCCGTACGCCGATCGCGTCGAGCAGCGGTTCGGCGCGTTCCGGGCGCACCCTGTCGTGCTGCTCGCGCGCGAGCTCCGCGCGCGGCACGGGATCGCCTACGACGCCGTGATGAGCATGGCCGTGCACCTCGGCCACACGGAGCGTCTCGACGCGCGCATCCCGTTCGACACGCCCCCCGCGCGGCTCGACGCGCGCTGGACGCCCGGCGCCGCCGAACGCTTCGTGGCCGCGGCCCGGGACTTCGTGCACGACACGGGCTTCAACGCCTTCGTTGACGAGAACCGGCATTTCTACGACGCGGCGGCGGAGCGTCTGCGCACCCGGATCGACGCCCGGCCGTACATTGCGTGGTTCGACGGATTCTTCGGCGAACGACCCGGCGCGCGCTTCCGCGCCATCCCGGGGACGCTCAACGGCGGCGGCAACTACGGCGTCGGCATCCGTTTCCCCGACGGAACAGAGGAGATCACGCCGGTCATCGGCGCCCACGCGTTCGACGACGAGGGCCTGCCCGTCTTCGGACCGAACGTCGTACCGACGATCGTGCACGAGTTCTGTCACTCCTACACGAACCCGATGGTCGATCGGTTCCTCGACGAGCTCGCGCCCTCGGGTCGCATCCTGTTCCCCACCGTCGCCGAGGCGATGAAGCGGCAGGCGTACGGGAGCTGGGAGACGATGATGTACGAGTCGCTCGTCCGGGCGTGCACGGTGCGCTACGTGGCGAGTGAGGACGGCCCGGAGGCCGGCCGCGCGGAGATCGAGCACCACCGGCGCCGCGGCTTCCGCTGGATCGAGGATCTCGCGACCCTGCTCGCCGCGTACGAGGCCGACCGCGAGCGCTACCCGGGGCTGGACGAGTTCATGCCGCGTATCGTCGCCTTCTTCGACGATTGGGCCGCGGAGGACCGGGCGCGCGCCGCCGACGCCCCGAACGCGCCGGACGCCGCCGACGCCCCGGACGCCCCGACCGTGATCTGGATGCAGCCGGCCAACGGGGCCGAGGACGTCGATCCCGCGCTGGACCGGATCACGATCACCTTCGACCGCCCGATGCGCGACGGTTCGTGGTCGCTCGTGGGCGGCGGGCCGAGCTTCCCCGAGGCGACGGAGCCGCCGTCGTACGACCGGACGCGGCGGATCTTCACGCTGCCGGTGCGGCTGAAACCGGGATGGACGTACCGGTTCTCCATCAACTCCGACCGGTTCGACGCGTTCCGCAGCGCAGCGGGGGCGCCGGTCGAGCCCGTCGCGGTGAGCTTCACGACGCGGGCGGAGTGATCGCCCTGACCCGCATTATGCATGAACCGGGTCGTCCAGCGGGCGATCCGATCGCGTGAGCGCTCGTTCGAGCCTCGACGTATCGAGAGGATATGCCATCGGCTCGCCCGAACGCTCACGCGATCGGCTTGCCGCGCTGGTTGCGCGGCGCACGCCTTGGTGAGCCCCGACGTCGGCCTCGCGTCCTGCACGGGTCGTCGTTTCGACCACCCACCGACCCGCTTCATGCATAATGCGGGCTAAGATGGCGCTGTCGATGGCCGGGCGTCCCGACCGCAGTCTCCCCGCATTCACACGAAGGAGTCAGTCATGAGTACGGCGACGCTCGCCACGGCGACGCTCAACGTCGACGGCCGGTCGATCGAGTTCGAGACCATCGAGGGCACCGAGGGCGAACGGGCGATCGACATCAAGCCGCTTCGCAAGGCGACGGGCTACATCACGCTCGACCCGGGATGCCTGAACACGGGATCGTGCACGTCGTCGATCACGTTCATCGACGGCGAGAAAGGCATCCTCCGCTACCGCGGCTACCCGATCGAGCAGCTCGCGGAGCAATCGACGTTCACGGAGGTGAGCTACCTGCTTATCTACGGCGACCTGCCCACGAAGACCGAGCTGGAGGACTTCGAGCTCAAGCTCACGCGGCACAGCCTTCTGCACGAGGATCTGAAGCGGATGTACCAGGCGTTCCCGCCGAACGCGCATCCGATGGCCATCCTCTCCTCAGTCGTGTGCGCGCTCTCGACGTTCTACCAGGACGAGTACGATCCGCTCGAGCCGGAGCAGGTCAACATCAGCAGCATCCGCCTGCTCGCCAAGCTGCCGACGATCGCCGCCTTCGCGCTCAAGCAGTCGCTCGGCCAGGCGTTCATCTATCCCGACAACTCCCTGAGCTACACCGGCCGGATGCTGAAGATGTTCTTCGGCTACCGCACCGAGCCTTACGAGGTGCACGAGGACGTCGTGCGGGCGCTGGACCAGCTTCTGATCCTCCACGCGGACCACGAGCAGAACTGCTCGACCACGACCGTGCGGACGGCCGGCAGCTCCCAGGCGAACCTGTTCGCCTCGATCTCCGCCGGCGTCTGCGCCCTGTGGGGGCCGCTCCACGGCGGGGCGAACCAGGCCGTGCTCGAGATGCTCGAGACGATCCGCGACGACAACAACGACGTGAACAAGTACATCGCGCTCGCCCGTGACAAGTCGTCGAGCTTCCGGCTCATGGGCTTCGGACACCGCGTCTACAAGAACTTCGATCCCCGGGCGAAGATCCTGAAGACCGCATGCGACAAGGTGCTCGCGAAGCTCAAGCTGAACGACCCGCTCCTCGACATCGCACGCAAGCTCGAGGAGCACGCGCTGAACGACAGCTACTTCAAGGACCGCAATCTCTATCCGAACGTGGACTTCTACAGCGGCATCATCTACCGGGCCCTCGGCATCCCGACGGACATGTTCACGGTGATGTTCTCGCTCGGCCGCCTGCCGGGCTGGATCGCGCAGTGGAAGGAGAGCCTCGAGCACAAGATCCCGATCACGCGCCCCCGACAGATCTACACGGGCGCGAAGGAGCGCGATTACGTGCCGCTGAGGAGTCGCTGAGCGGGGGTCATCGACGCCTTCGCCTGGCGCGCGTCCGCGGGTGCACGATCCTGACGGCGACGGCGGCAAGGGCGCAGGAACGCGGCGCCGGCGGCGCATGAAAAAACTCCGGGACCCCTTGTGGTCCCGGAGCTTCTTTCATCCCGTCACGGCATACAGGGTCAGCGATTCAAGGGCACGGCCCCCAAGTGCCCAGGATCACCAGGATGTCGCCGAAGTCCACCGAGCCGCTCTTGTCAACGTCTTCCGGGCCGCTCTTGCCCCAGGCGCCGAGCACGGCGAGGATGTCGCCGAAATCAACCGCGCCGCTGGAGTTGATGTCGGCGACGCACGGGCGGTTCGGGAAGTGCAACTGCCCACGGATCTCGCCGCCGGGGTTCGCCGCGGTGTGCACGTTGACGTACGTCATGCCGGCGCGGATGTCGCCCTCGTTCGCGGCGGGGTAGTTCCACGTGCCGATGGTGGGCGTCGCCGGCCCGATGCCGTGCACGACGCCGGCGTTGCCGCCGGGGCCGACGTACCCGTGGATGTGGGCGGCCGTGGCCGGACCGGTCAGGCTCGCGTGACGAACGTCGTACGACAACAGGTCGTTCGCCTCGTCGATCGCCAGCAGCGCGCAACCGTGCCCGGGCGTGGCGACGGGAGGATTCTCCTGCCGTCCGTCGATCGGGTTGACGATGCCGACGATCTGCCCGCGGATCTCGCCGCCGGGGAAGTTCACGGTGTGGACGTTCACGTACGTCATGCCGTCGAGGATGCGCTTCTCGTCGGCCTCGGGGTAGACCCATGTGCCGATCTTCGGCGAGCCGACGCCGAGACCGTGTTGCACCCCGGCGTTGACGCCGTGGAGCACGAAGCCGTGGATGTGCGCGGCCGTTTCCGCCGACGAGAGCGACGCGATCTCGACGTAGTAGTCCAGCCGGTTCGACACCGTGTTGATGTTGAACAGGCCGAAGCCGACGCCGGCCGTGCCGCTCGGCGGAACCTCCTCCGCCTGGTCGATGAGCGCGACGCGATCGACGATCTGCCCGCGCAGCTCGCCGCCAGGGGCGACCGCGGAGTGGATGTTGACGTACATCTTGCCGGCGAGGATGTCGGCCTCGAGGGCGGCGGGGTAGTTCCACACGCCGACCTTGGGGCTGCCCGCGGGAAGGCCGTGCTGCACACCGGCGTTCATCCCCGGGTCCGCCGGTCCGTGGATATGGGCGGCCGTCTCCGCGCCCGCCAGCGATCCGAACGCGATGTAGTACGAGAGCGTGTCGGCGGCCGTGTCCACGATGAAGCGGCCGCACCCGAATCCCGGAGAGGCCACGTCCGGGTTCTCCTGCTGGCCGCTCAGGATGGCGACCTTGGAAATCTGCTCGGCGGCCGCCTGGGCCGCCAGCGCAAGCGTGGCAACACAGGCCCCCGCACGAAACACGGTACCGATGCACTTCCGGCGTCGGTTGATCATCACGATGCTCCTTTCTCGTTCTGCGCTCCCGGGGCGGGCGCACTCCGCGCGCACGGACGGACTCCGGAAGCGTCCACAAGAATACGTTGCAGCCGGGCCGGGAGATTGCATACAACCCGCCACGAGTCCCGGCTCACGACGCATCCCTTGTCTGCGCAGGGGCTTAGCCGCGCCGATTTCTCCGGCGGGAGGCCGAGCGGCGGAGCGCGACCGGAACGCCGCCGCGGACGCCGGCCGCCGGGGGTCCCTCGCGGACTGAACGGTCGGCGTCCCGCTTGCGTCCGGTGACGATGCCCGCGAGTATCTTGCGCGATGGGCGAACAATCCCCTACCTCTCCCCCCCCGTCGCGGCCGGAGCCGGTGAACGAGGGCCTCCTCGCCGACCTCTTCCAGACCCGCTACCGCGAGGTCACGCTGACCGCCGTGGTCTTCGCGGTCGTCATCGGCGTCGTCATGAACGCCGCGATCACGTACGCCGGTCTCAAGATCGGCTTCACGATCGGCGGCTCGGCGATCGCAGCCGTGCTCGGCTTCGGCGTCCTGCGGGGCATCCTCCGCAAGGGCTCGATCCTCGAGACGAACATCGTCCAGACCATCGCGTCGGCCGTGAACACGTCGAATTCAGGCGTGATCTTCACGGTTCCGGTGCTCTTCCTCATCGGCTACCAGCTCACGATCGGGGGCGCCGACTTCTGGCTGATCACGCTCGCCTGCGTCGCGGGCGGGCTGCTCGGCACAGCGTTCATCATCCCGCTGCGCAAGCAGATGCTCGACATCGAGCGTCTGCGCTTCCCGAGCCCGACGGCGGTGGCGTCCATCCTCAAGTCGCCGGGGGCGGGGCCGCGCAAGGCGCAGGTGCTCGTCGCCGGCATCATCGTCGGCGCGCTCATCTTCTTTCCGACGGAGCTGGCCACGCTCTTCGGTCCGGACTGGGGTCTCTCGAACCTGCCGTGGGCGGGCACGATCCAGGGCGGCGTCATCGCGAACAACACGATCGACGTGGGCACGCTCATCGGTCTGCCCCCGCAGTTCCAGCTCATCTTCGCGATCGCCCCGTTCGCGCTCGGGGCGGGCTTCCTCACCGGCCGCGCCGGGCTCTACGTGCTCGCCGGCGGCATCCTCGCCTTCTTCATTCTCAACCCCGTCGCCTACGCGATGGGCTGGATGCCGGCGCACCTGACGGCCGCCGCGGCCCCGGGCTACGGCTTCGGCGCGTTCAACCGCCCGCTCGGCATTGGCCTGCTGCTCGGCGGAGCATTGATGGGCGTGCTGTTCTCGCTCCCGGCGATCCGCGAGGCCGTCAAATCGATCGCGGCGGCGGGCAAGCTGCGCGGCGGCAGCGACGAGCTCGGGCTCAAGACGCTGGCGGTCGCGGTGATCGGCGCGTTCATCTTCCTGTTCCTCGCCGCCGACCTCGTCGGCAACAAGCCCGTCAACCTGAGCTGCCCCGTCACGGGCGACGCGGTCACGGCCGCGATCGAGCCGGCGTCGTACGAGGGCTACGCGATCGCGTTCGCGTCCGCCGAGGCCGCGCAGACGTGGGAGGGTTGGGACGACGGGCGACGCGACGCGTACCTCGCGACGCTCAACGCGAAGCCCGGCCTGCTCGCGGGCTTCAACCCCCACCTGCGGGCGCTCATCATCGCGGTGGTCGGCGCCATCTGGATCTGGTTCGCGGGCATCATCATCTCGCAGTGCGCGGGCATGACCGACTGGTCGCCGATCTCCGGCATGGCGCTGCTCACGGTCGTGCTCGTCCTGCTCCTCGCGGGCTCCGGGGCGGTGGTCGGCGCGGTCCTGATCGGGGCGGCGTTGTGCGTCGCGATCACGCTCGCGGCCGACATGATGGGCGACATGAAGACCGGCTACCTCGTCGGCGCGAAGCCGAAACGGCAGCAGATCGTCGAGCTCGCCGTCGTGGGCATCGGCCCGGTCGTGTGCATGCTCACGGTGATGCTGATCGCGTCCGCGAACATCAAGCAGTTCGACGGGATCGCGCTCGGCCCGGGCACCCCCACCGTCGCGCCGCAGGCGCAGGCGCTCCAGGCCGTCATCATCGGCGTGCAGGGCGGCGAGATGCCGTACGCCCTCTACGGTTTCGGCGCGCTCCTTGGCGCCCTGCTCGGGCTCGGCACGTTCTCCGGGCTCGGCGTGCTCGTCGGCCTGTCGATGTACCTGCCGTTCATCTACATCTCGACATACGGCATCGGCTGCCTCGTCCAGATGGCGCTCGCGAAGGTCAAGGGGAGGGCGTGGACGGAGGACTGGGGCGTCCCGTTCTGCGCCGGGCTGATCGTCGGGGAATCGTGCCTCGCGCTCCTCATCAACATCTACGTGCTGGCCGCGTCATGAAGCTCCTTGCCGCCATCCTCATCACCGCCGGCCTCGTCCTCGGCACCATCTCCGCTACGACGGCGTACGTGCCCCGGCTGGACGCCATCGATCCTGCCGACCGGCTCACCCTCGCGGCCGCCGCGGGCGTCCGCCCGGACGACTCCACCGCGCCGCTCATCGATCCGGCCGCCTCGGACACCCCGATCGTGCTCACCGGGGACGTGCTCGCCCGCCTGGCCGCGGCCGACGTGAAGCGGGTGCGCGTGAAGGAGTTCGCGTTCGGACGCTGGGATCACGCGTTTCACTTCCTCGCGTCCGCGATCGCGCTCGTCGCCGGCGCCTTCCTCATCCGCCGGAGCGCGCGCAGAGAGGTCGCGGCGTCGCTCGCGAACGAGAGGCACCCGGAGGAGTCGCCCGAGCACGCGCTGGACTCGGCAATCGCCACGGTCGAGAAGCTGCGTAGCGATCTCCTCGGCCTTGCGGACGACGCGGAGCGCACGCGGGCGATCGTCCGGACGCTCGACGATCTCGGCCGCACTCATCTCGACGCGTTCGTCGCCGCGCGTCCCCTGCTGATCGGCCGCCTCGGCGCCGGCGGCTACGCGCGTCTCATGGACCGATTCGCCGCGGCCGAGCGCCAGCTCAACCGCGCCTGGTCGGCCGCCGCCGACCACGTGCTCGACGAGTCGATGCACTGCCTGGGTGAGGGCGCGGAGCGGCTCGCGGAGGCGCGGCAGCGGCTTCGGGGCTGACCGCTCAGCAGTCGCCCCACCCCCCGAGCACGAAGACGACATCGCCAAAGTCGACGGACCCGCTCCCGTCGACATCCTCCGGCCCGCCCGCGTTCCCCCACGCCGCGAGGATCGCGAGGATGTCTCCGAAGTCGAGCGCGCCGCTGCCGTCGATGTCGCCGACGCACGGAACCGATCCGAGGATGGCCATCGAGTAATCGAACGGCGTCTGGTCGTAGCCGCTGCCGAAAGGAAGCTCGGTCGCGCTGAGGTTGTTGTAGATGTCCGCGGTGAAGTTCCAGAGAAAGCCCTCGCCGAAGGGGTCGATCTGCACCGCGCCGACCGAGCACCAGTAGGTCCCCGCGGTGACGGAAACCTCCGCGAACGCGAGACGGAACTCGAACGTCTCGCCGCCGAGCTGGTTCACGCCCAGGAACTTCTGCGTGATCTCCTCGAGCGGCACCTCCTCCTCGTGGAGGATCGCCCCGGGCAACCCGTCGTCGTCCTCGTAGATCACCACGACGAAGCTGCCCACGTTGTCGAACTCGGGCGTGACGAAGTTCTCGTCGCCACCGGCGAACCACACGCCGTCCAGAACGGCATCGCTCTCCAGCACGAAGTCGTCGGCGATGCGCTGGTTCCAGATCTGCCCCGGCACGCCGTCGGAGAAGGCGCCGCGCAGGACATCCGCTTCGAGCTGGTCCACGAGGATCTCGCCCGCCCCGGCCGCCGCCGCCACGAACGACGCGACGCCCGAGGCGAGCAGTGCCGTGCGGCGGTGTCCCGTGCTACGCATGAGTTCCCTCCTCGTTCGGGCCTCGTTCGCGGCCTCGTTCCGGCCTCGTTCGGGCCTCGTTCGTGCGACGCCCGGTCACCGGGCGTACGCCTCCCGCTCAAGGCCCGCCGCTCGCCGGGTCGCCCGGCCGGTACGAATACACGTTGTCGGCGCGGGCGGCCTCCATCGCCTCGTGCTGCTCCGCCGCCGACAGCAGCGGAAACTCGCGTTCCACGCCGAAGAGACCGTCCGGGCCGGCCGACACGAAGCAGATTCGCCGGTGCAGCGCGATGCCGTACTCGTTCTCGTTGTCGGTGCGCTCGGTGCCGTCCGCGTCACGCACTTCGGCGTCGGGCGACGCCGGCGCCCCGGGGTGGGTCGGATAGACCGGCTTGCCCCACGCATCGAGCACGACAATGCTCTGCCGCTGCTGGAACGGCACGAACTCCAGGCGAGCCTCGTAGTCCTGCGCGATCCAGGGCGGCACCTCGCCGCGCTGGTAGCGATACAGGAAGGCCTCGTCGATGAGCGCGATCGTCGGATCCGACCCGGCACGGATGGTCTCGAGCAGCTCGCTGATGAGCAGCACGTGCGCGCGGCCCGACGTCATGTCATACGTGTCCTCGTCCGGACCCCACGTGACCTTCGCGTCCTTCCGCAGCTCCCAGTCGCGACAGGCCTGGTCCAGGAGCGTGATGACGTCGCGTGTGCGCTGCACCTCGGCGCGCTCGACGAGCGCCGCGGCGGCGGTCAGTGTAAGCCCGGTCAGGAAGACGACGAGGCCGACGGCGACCATCATTTCGACGAGCGTGAAGGCGTGCCGATGCAGTGCGCGCCGGGAGTGCCGGACGCGAGAGCGGTCCGCTCGCGTTTCGCCGTTTTCGGCCATCGGATCCTTGAACGCAGATGTCTTCCGAGGTCCCCATTATTGCCGACTTCCGCCAAAAGCCAACGGCTTTCCGGCCCCGGGGTCCGCCCGGCCTCGCGATTTCCGCCTCGAGGATGGTTCCCGGGCGGCGAGGGAGGCCGATACGTCCGCGGGCGGGCTGCGCGATGGGGGCGTAACACGTGGTGCGGGGGTCCGCTCGGACGTCCGGGGGGGCTGCGTCGTGCAGCCCCTTTTGGCGTGATGTGGTGTTCACACCTTTGCCCGTCACGCGCGGCGACGCTGCATCCTGCAGCTCACATTTCGACGTCCCTACCCGCTAGTGCGACGGCGGCATCCTGCCGCCTGCGCGTGGGACGTTTGGGGCCCTGCGCGATGAGGGTGTAAC
>CAZXBB010000368.1:0-3758 GCA_964638815.1 uncultured Isosphaeraceae bacterium | reverse complement strand
CCGCCGAAAGGTCGTGTGCCCCCGTCCGTGGCGCGGCAAGGGCCGCGGGGGCGACGAAGCGCCCCAGCCCGCGGTACAAGGGTGGCCCCCCCCGCCCGGTCCGAGCACAGGGCCCGGGCACACCGGACGCGCGCCGCCCGGTCGTGTGCCCCGGCCCTTGGCTCGGCCCGGGCCGGGTGGTGTCGAAAGACTCCACCACCGTCGAGTCGTCGGACGCCGCCCGGCCCTGTCAAAGCACAGGACCGGGGCACACCGGAAGCGCGACGGCGCGGCGTCGGTTCGGCTCCTTGCCACAACGAAGAGCATCTACAACGGCCTCCACTAGGGCAACACCAGCTCCGGGTCGTGTCGCACCCGGACCGCGCCGAAGCCCGGGTCCGTCTCGCCGTACGGTGACGCGAACCAGCCGAGCGATGTCGGGAACTCGTGGGCGCCGCCGCCGTAGAAAAGCGGGCCTTCGCCCTCCACCGGTCGGAACACCGAGATCACGGTGCCGAAGATGTCGAGCGTGCCGCGCGCGTCGAGCGTGTCGGTCACGATCAGCCCGCGCAGGTACGCGACCGGACCAGGGACCGGCCCGTGCTTCCCCCGACCGAAGTTGCCGATGTGGACGGCCCAACCCGGCAAATGGACCGAGCTTCGCGCCAGTTGCCTCCGCTCGTCGAGGGTGTACGTCTCGAGGTACCGCGTCAACGGAACGCCCGCAGCGTCGGTCAGCGTCGGCGGGTCGACCTCGTCGGTGTGCAGGAACCAGCGTGTCGCGCCGGTGATCTGGACGTGGTTGCGCCAGTGCGTGTGCTCGTCGAGCCTGTCAGCGGCGAGCGAACCGAGGAACGTGCACCGATCGAAGCGGATGTTGTTCGAGTAGTCGCGCGTGTCGCGGACCTCGACGCCGTCCACGTCGATATGGTCCGGCGGCGGCGGCGGCAGATCCGGGAAACGCAATTCGTACGTGACGCCGCCTCTGCCGTCGTCGATCGGCTCGACGGCGCCCGCGTAGTTCCAGTCGTGGTGCGTGCAGCCGGGCTCGGACTCGATGAACACGACGCCGATGAACGTGCAGTTCTCGAAGAGCCCGTTGTTGCCGCGCGGAATCCGGACGTTCCGGAAGGTGAAGTCCCGGTACACCGGACGCCGGTAGTAGTCGAACGCGCCGGCCGAGGCGTACGGCATCGACTCCCAATCGTTGTCCGCGGCGGGCGTGAACGTGCCCGGCCGGACCACCTCGGGGCCCTCCGCGAGCAGCGCCGGATCGAGCGGCGGATCGCCCGGCGGGAGGGGCGTCTGCGGAGGCACCCGGCTCCGCAGCCACAGGTGGATGTCGCCACAGCAGTCGCGCGTGTACTCAGGCAGGACCGTCTCGTCGACACCGAAGGCGATCGGGGCGTCGCCTTTCTCCGGCCGGACCGGCCCCTGCACGACCGTCCGGTAGCTCTCGCCATGCGCGGCCTCCCATTCGCCCCGCGTGACTGCGAAGGCCAGCCGGCCGTGGATCTTCGCGTACGCGTCGCGACCGTCGAGCACGCCGTCGCGGTAGCCCAGACCGATGTCGGCGAGCGTGAACTCCCCGTCGCCGTCGCGATCGGGACGCGTCTCGTCGATCAGCCGGGCAAGCTCGTCGTCGACCCCGCGGAACTCCGTCGCGAGCGCGGGGGAGAAGGCCGCATGATACGTCACCCGCCCGTCCCCGTCCGCGTCGTAGCGCGCGAGGAACAGGTCGTAGTCGTCGACGGCGGCGTCCAGGTCGTAGTCGATCAGCTCCGGGAAGCCGATAAGACCGAGCACCTCGAGCGGATCGTCGGTGCGCAGCCGGTTGTCGCCGTCAACGTCGTACAGCACGACCTGCCCGTGGAACAGGTCGAGCGTCGCGTTCAGCGTCTCGTCCAGGCCGCAGAAGTCAGATTCCATCGTGAGCGGATCGCCTTCCGCGTCGTTCCGCTCCTCCGGGAAGATGCCGAATCGCGTGCCGACACTGCCCTCGACCTGCACGTTCCGGCCGATGGCCACCCGGGACGACGCGAGGATCGCGAAGTCACCGGCCGCGACACCGGCAAACCAGGAGGCGACGATCACCGTGATTCCCACGACCGTTGATCCGCGAGGTGACACCTTCGCCATCGGTTCCGTCCTCTGTAAGGATCGCCCCGCCGGTGACCGGGGTTCATTCGGCCGGACCGGGGCCGAGGCTGGAGCGGAGCGAGGGCGTCCGATAACAATCGTCTGTGTCATGCAACGAAGCTCTGAAGCACGAGCGCGCCCCGTGTGCCCCGGTCCCTGGCTCGGCAAGGGCCGGGTGGGCGACGAAGCTCCGAAGCCGTCGTTGCATGGGTAGCCCACCCGGCCCTGTCCGAGCACAGGACCGGGGCACACCGGAAGCACCACTCAGCCGGCCTGGCGGAGCTCGCCCGGAATCTCGCTCCGGACGCACCCGGGCATCAGCGCGATCGTGCTCGCCATCAGCGCCGAACCGCGAAGCTCCCAGAGGGCGCCCGCCGTCGCGACGGCGGCGGCGACGTCCGCCGCGGTGCCGAAGCGGATCTCGACCCGCTGCGGTCCGCCCTCGAGCCCGCGGGCGAGCGACGCGCGTCCGGGGTCGCCGAGATCCGCGCGCGGCGGGGTCGCGAACCGCAGCGTGCCGTCACCGCCGACGACTCCGTTCGGACAGCCGGTCACCGTCAGCTCGTTCGTCTCCTGGACGACCGCCGCGACGATGACGCGAAGCGTCTCGCCGTCGCGGTCGCTCACCGTGAGACGGAACGATCCGGTGCCCGAATCCGGCCCGTCGTGAACGTAGACAAGCCGCCCCCCCGCCGCCTCCGACGGAGCGAACTGCGCGCCGACGGTCAGGGTCGTACCGTCGAGGGTGAGGCGCGCGTTGGGCGGGACGGCCGCCAGTGTGAAGACCGGTTCCGAGCGGCGCGTGTCGCGGTCCGGAAGCGACGGTCGGTCCGGCACGGGACGCGCCAGGATGGTGAACGCGCCGATGACGCTGCGGCCGTCCGGCCGGGCGGCGCGCATGCTCATCGTGGTCGTGCCGTAGCCGGCGTTCACGAGATCGATGTTCAACTTCCCGGGGACGCGCAGAGGCGTCCCGCCCGTGTCGGACTCCACATCCATCCGCAACATGGACGCAGCCTCGTCGTACTGCACGTCGCGGACCGAGACGGGTCCCGCCGGCGCGGGCGGCGTCGCGGCCGCGGATGACGCGAATACCGGCGTCCCGGTGCGCGAGGGCCGCGGATCGGACGTGACTTCATCGGGCGCGACTTCCTCGGACGTGACTTCCAGGTACTCGAGGCTCGTTGCGGGGATCTCGTCGGCCCCGTCGAGCACCTCGGGCCCCGCGTCGCAGGCGAGGGCCGCCTCCGGCTCCGTGTCGGACTCCGCCACGCAGGTGTCGCACGCGACGGCGTCGTGGTCGTCGTGCGACGCATCGACGCCGGTCCCGCAGGCGGACGCGGGCCCGGTCCCGTCCCGGGTCTGCCCACCCGCGTCGGCGACGGGCGTCTCGAACTCGACATCATCGTCGTGCGCGACCATCTCCTCGCACGCGGTGTCGCTGTCCGCGTCGGCCTCCGGCGTGTCGAGTACGGCCGTGTCGTCGTGCGTGTCGTCGTGCGCGCCGGCGCCCGCATCGACGTCTCCCCCCAACGCGTGCTCGGCGATCGCGTCCGCGAGCGCGTCGAGACCGGGATCACATTCGAGCACCGCCCCGGCGGTCTCCACGACTGCGTCCGCGAGCGCGTCGAGACCGGACT
>CAZXBB010000367.1:0-2333 GCA_964638815.1 uncultured Isosphaeraceae bacterium | reverse complement strand
AACTTCGTGGCCCACCCGGCCCTTGCCGAGCCAAGGACCGGGGCACACAGACTTGCAGTTCCGGTGTGCCCCGGTCCTGGTGCTCTGATTGCGGTTCCGGTGTGCCCCGGTCCTGTGCTCTGACAGGGCCGGGTGGCCTACCCATGCAACGACGGCTTCAGAACTTCGTGGGTCACCCGGCCCTTGCCGAGCCAAGGACCGGGGCACACAGCATCGATGGTCAATTGAACAACGGAAAACGGAAAACGGGAAACGCCAGACACGGCGGCTATCGCACCCGGCGCAGGTAGCCGTCCGGCCAGTACGTCACCCGCGTCTTCACCGCCCCCTCGTTGAACGCGAACGGCGGCGCGCCCGCGGCGAATTCGGGATGGGCGCCGGTGAAGTCGAGCACCGCCTCGCGCGGGTTGTTCCACGACCAGTCGTCCGCCGATCGCGGCGCGCCGGCGAGTGCGCCCATGATGCCGTCCATGGCGACGATGTACGAGCCGACCGTCACGAGCGGGGCGTAGGCCTCGAGCTCGGCGCGGACATGGGCCTTCGCGTGGCACGAATCGAGGAGGACCATCACGCGCTCGCCCGGACGCACGCGGCCGCGCACGACGGCCACGGTCGAGGGGTCGATCGAGCTGCCCTCGACGAGCGTGATCATGTCGGCGAGCGGATGGGTCCCGAGCGCCGCCCGGTTGTGCGGGCGAATCTCGACGTCAACGCCGATCACGCGGCCGCGCCCCGCCGCGCGGCACAGGCTCGCGTAGAAGACGAGCGCGCCGCCGTGCGCGACGCCGGTCTCGATGATCACGTCCGGAGCCACGGCGTAGATCACTTCCTGGAGGCGGAACATGTCCTCCGGGTTCTGGATGACCGGGCGGCCGAGCCAGGTGAAGCTGTACACGTACTTCGCATCCCAGCCGGAGCGCAGCCATGCGTCGCCGATCGCGCGGAAGGCCTCGGCGCTCCCGATGGGCACGGTGCGCGGCGCGCCGCCGGGCTCGATGATCTCGACGGTGTCGCCCTCGATCACCACGCGTCGGTCGGTGAGCGATCGCGCTTCGGTGCCGCTCGGCATGACGTCGTCATCGGCGTTCGTCGCCGGCGGTCTGCGGAAAACGATGCGCGTCGATAGACTGACCCCATGCCGTCAACGACCATCGCCCGCGTTCCGCTCCGCATCCACCGCGTCCGTGACCTCGCCGACATGCCCGCGTACCAGTCGGAGCACGCGGCCGGTCTCGACCTGCACGCCGCCGTGCGCGAGCCGGTCACGATCGCCCCCGGCGCGATCGCGCTGATCCCGTGCGGCTTTCGGATGGCGCTGCCGCCCGGCTGGGAAGCGCAGGTGCGCCCCCGCAGCGGGCTGGCGGTGCGGCACGGGATCTCGATCCCGAACGCGCCCGGAACGATCGACGCCGATTACCGCGGCGAGGTGCAGGTCGCGCTGATCAACTTCGGCGCGGATGCGTTCACCGTGGAGCGGAACGCGCGGATCGCGCAGATGGTGATCGCGCCGGTGGCGCACTGCGAGGTCGAGCTCGTGGACGACCTCGACGAGACGGTGCGCGGCGCCGGGGGGTTCGGCAGTACGGGGGGCTGACGCCACCGGTCATCCGGTCATCCGGTCATCGCGATGTGGAAGCGGGCCGGTCCACAACATCCGCGACGGGCCGGATACCCCCGGGCCGCTCGTCGCCGCGGAGCGCGATCTGCCAGTACCCCACGTCGTGCCACCGGTCGAACTTCCACCCGACCCGGCTGAACACGCCGCACCGCTCCATTCCGAACGACTCGTGCAGTCGCACGCTTGCCTCGTTCGGCAGGGTGATCCCGCCGATGAGCGTCTGGTAGCCCTGCCGCTTCATCGTGTCGAAGAGCCTCGTGTAGAGCGCCCGCCCTGTGCCGCGGCGGTGATGATCGGGGTGCACGTAGACGGTGATCTCTGCGGTGAACTCGTACGCGCATCGGCCCTTCCACGGCGACGCCTTGGCGAAACCCGTCACGGCGGCGTCGTCGCCGGCGACGAACCATGGGTACCGCGCGCTCGTGTCGCGGAACGACGCCTCCCACGACTCCAGCGACTCGGGCATCACCGCGAAGTTCGCAGCCGTGTGCTGCGCGGCCCGGTTGCTGATCGCGAGGATGCCGGCCACGTCTTCCGGCTGTGCGAGGCGGATGAGCATGTCCGATGCTCCCATGTCCGAGGGTCTCATGTCCGACGCTCTCACGTCCGATGCTCGTCCGATCGATCATGTCCGGTCCTGTTCGCCCACCATCGTCAGGTCGCCGAGGCCGCGCAGCCCCACCGGCTCCTTCGTGAAGAAGGGCTCCGCCGCCGC